>DATBHU010000758.1:0-29596 GCA_036557265.1 Polyangia bacterium | reverse complement strand
GGAGTGGTTCGACGTCGTCGGGGCCAAGCCGGACGCGCCCGTCTACATGATGGCGCCGGGCGCTTTCATCTTCCGCCACGTCTGCATCAACTGTCACGGCCCGAACGCCGACGGCAAAGGGATCCAGGTCGATCTGCTCTCCGCGGCGTCGGAGGGCGAGGCGCGTCCGGCCAACTTCCGCTCCGGCCTGTTCGGCCCCGCCGAGATGCCCCTGTCGAACCTGGTCGCCACCTTCGACATCGGCGGGCAGGGCGACAAGATCGCCGCCGACCAGTGGGCGTCGCGCTACATGGCCTGGATGGCGCTGGGCGGGACGCTGAAGCGGATTCCTCAGGACATTCTCCACCTGGTCGCGGCCACGCCGATATTCGGGCAAAAGCGCGTAGGAATCGACAGCCTGCCCGGCGCCACCGATCCCACCGGCAACATGCTGAATCTGGCGAAGGGTCTGTGCGCGATCGTGCTGCCCGCGCCGACGAGCCCCAGCGGCACCGATCCGCTCCTCGATCAGCACATATATGCCTTCGACTCCAATTCGACCTTCGACTCCAGCACCAAGTCCTATCCTCCCTACACGCACGCCGGATCGCCGTTCATCTCGACCACGTACGACCGCGAGATGTGGGTGCATCTATGCAGCGACTTCAGTCCGCAGATCGTTCGCGTGTACGGAGCGTTTTTTCCGGAGGGTAGTGAGGGCCAGCAGGACATCCGGCTGCGGCAGATGTATTACGCGATCGATCCCGCCGACGACCAGCTGCAACCCCGAGCCGACAATCCGGCCAACTTCCCTGCCGATCAATTCGTCTGGGATCAGACCAAGACGCCCCAGAAGGGCGTGACGCGGAAGAACCTCTATCCCGCGTGCATGGATCAGTCTCAGATCAAACCGGCCAAGCTCGCAGCGCTCGGCATGCCGGTCTGTCCGCAAGCATTCATCGACAACGGAAAGCCGCTCTGGCGCGCGTCCAACCCCCCGCGATGGCCGAAAGACAATCAAACGACGTTCGACCTCGCCGTGCAGACCTGGAAGCTGCGCGGCGGGATCGCGGCCGGGATGGCGGTGTTCAGTTACCTCGAGCAGCGCATCCCCGACGCGACGATGGCGCAGCTACCGCCGTACTACGATCAGTGCGAGCAGCTCCCATGACGCCGCTCGCGTCCGTTTAGCTGCGCGCGCGACCGCCGTCCGATAATCGGGGGAAACCCTCCGAAGATCGAACGCTCGCGCGCGCGACCGCGCGTGACGGGCGCGTGACAAGGCGGTGCCAGCAAAGAATATCCCTCCGAAAGCACGCGCCAATTTCGCGCGCCGCCGCAGCGTTTCACGCACCTCCACCTACTGGAACGGACCTTGCTCGCTGCAAGCGCGCTGGGTTGTGGCCGCGCGTGCGGACTCACCCCGCGCGTTAGCTCAAACGGAGGATTCTGATGAGAACGAGAACACTGATCATGAGCGCCGCCTTCATGGCGGTGACCGCTGCCGCCGGAACGGCGTCGGCCCAGCTGCAGTTGAAGGGCTCCGACACGCTGGATCTGGTGACCAAGGACGTCATCGCCGCGTGCCCGGGTGTGGCTGCCGCTGGCGGCATCACGTACATCGGCGGCGGATCCGGCACCGGCCAGGCCGCCATGGTCGCGACCACGCCGACCCAGCACGTGGCGCCGATGTCGCGCGGCATGAACAACGCCGCTTCCTGCACCACGAACTCGCGCCAGCTCCTGATCGGCCTCGACGGCATCGTCGTCGTCGCGTCGAACGCGACCGGCGGCAGCCCGGACGTCTGCACCGACGACGTCGGCGGCGTCAGCGCCCCGCTCGCGCTCACCGGCATCCCGTCGCAGTTCGTCATCTGCACGACGGACGCGCAGTGCGCGACGGCCGGCGGGACCACCTGTAACGTCGCAGGCGGCTACTGCAGCATCGGCGGCTCGATCGCGGGCTGCACCGCCGCTCAGGGCTGCGCGCCCGACGGCACGTACACGTTCAACAACAACAACGCCGACGCCTCGGACGACTGGAAGGACGTCCTCGCCCAGATTTACGGCGGCCAGAGCCACGTCGCCGGGTCGCAGCTCATCAACGACCCGACCGAGGTGAACGCGGACGGCACGGCGATCTGCACCGGCACCCGCACCTGCAAGCGCAACCCGGCCAAGGTCGACTGCACCAACCCGGTGCGCGGCGTGCTCCTCGCGAACTATCAGCAGATCGTCCGCACGAAGACCTGCACCTCGGGCGTCTGCACGAAGCTCCGCCACGCGTTCCGCCGCGACGACCTGTCGGGCACGACCGACGCCTTCCAGGCGATCGTCGGCCTGGTGGCGATCGCGCCGTTCACCACGCTGCGCAGCACCGCCGGCCCCAACAACCCGGAGATCGCGGACTCGCTCGCGACGGCCAGCCCGTTCTGCAACGCCGGCACGGCGGCCCTCAACAAGGGCTTCTCGGACAACCTGGACCTCGACCCGTACCGCCGCGCCTGCGCGGTCGGCCCGGCTCCGGACCGCTTCGCCCTCGAGTCGGTCTGCGAGGCGTTCGCCGGCGCGAACAACAGCGACGCGACCTGCTACGTCGCCCAGGGGACCCCGGCCGTCTCGAGCCCGGCGAACTACCCGCAGCGTGACCGTTCGGCGCCCCAGGGCCGCGGCACGATGCCGGGCGGCACGGCCGACACCCTCGCCCTCATGCAGGCCGACTACCTGACGAACAACCTGACCAAGCCGCGCTGCCTCGGCGTGGTTCTGCCCGTCTCCATTCCGCAGGACATCGTGGGCGGAACGGTGTGGGCGGCTGACCGCTATCCGGCGGGCGGCAACTGCAACGCGGGTACCCGCGCGTTCGTCAACCCGTACCCGGTTCACACGATGCTGTGCCCGGACGGTTCGCAGAAGGCGGCCAGCGGCACCTGCCGTTTGCCCCAGAACACGACCAACGGCCGGTTCGACTGCGTGGTCGACACGACGCTGGCCCCGGGCAACACGCCCGATCCGCGCGTCTACAACCTGATGCCGGTCGACAGCACGGGTCACATCACGACCATGCTCGACAGCTACGCGAACCCGGGCATCGCCACCAACCCGTCGCTGCGCCGCTTCTCGCGCCGCTTCTTCGCGCTGCACATGGTGCGGCCGGACAACTCGGGCGCGGCGCCGACGATCGCCACGGGCTGCCAGCTGACGGACGACACCTCGCAGATCGGCTGCCTGGTCAAGGCCAGCCCCTGCAGCATCGGCTACGCGGGCCGCGAGGCCTCCGACGCGGGTCCGGCGTTCGCCAACATCGCGCTGCGCATGGTCGGCACCCAGCCGACGAAGGCGACGATCGAGAACCTGGCCACGGGCGGCTCGCCGGTTTACGGCCTGGCCCGCAAGCTGTGGTTCAACTCGGCCAACAACCCGGGCGACCTCGTGGGCTTCTCGCAGCCGAACCTGACGGACGCCGAGCTGGCCCTGTCGGTCTGCATGGGCCTGCCGTCGATCTGCGCGTCCAACGCCGACTGCACGGCTCCGGCGACCTGCGACACGGGCACCGGCCGCTGCACGGCCGCCACCGACACGACCACCGTCGACACCGCGATCCTCAACCACAACTTCGTCGTTGTGCCGCCGAGCGTCGAGCGCCTGTCGCTGGTCAACGGCAAGGGCTGCCAGCTGTAGCAGCGAGATCGGAATAGACGGTACGCCGGTACCGTCCTGAAGCACACGAAGGGCGCCTCCTCACGGAGGCGCCCTTTTCGTTTTCCAGCGGTCCAGCTCTCGCGCTCGGCGCCCGATCGAGGAATCAATCGCGAGCCGCCCACGCCGCTTCCCCTCGCCCGCCATCGATGCGGAGCTGCGAGCCGCTGGGACTGCGAGCGGGCTCGCGGAGGCCGAGCGGACCCTGCCTCTCCCGCCCCGCCGCACAACTGTGCGAGCGCGCCGGGCGAACGGAGGGAGCGACGCCGCTACTCGGCCAGGCGACGGCTCGCTGACGCCAGCCGGCGACGATGCATCACGAGCAGCAGCAACCCGAAGAGAGCGCCCGCGGCGACGACGATCACCACGCCGACCACGCCCCGGCCCGGCGCCGACCACCAGTGACCCGCCACCGACACCTGGCTCATGCGATCGAGGCTCGCCGCCGCCAACCCCATCTTCTCGGCCCGACCCAGCAGGTTCGCCGCCTGCTCGCGATCGCCCCGCATCACGGCCAGCGACCACTGGAAGACGACGGTCTTGGGATCGTTGGGCGCCGCCTTCGCCAGCACGTTGGTGCAAGCTGCCAGCGCCGCCGCATCGTTCATCTTGATCGCGGCCTCGCAGCGCAGGTGCGCCGTCGCGACCGCCAGATCCGGCTCCTTGTCGAGGTGCGCGAGCACCTCGTTGACGTCGCGCCGCTCCTCCGGCAGCAGCTCGTCCGGCTTCGCGGCCATCAGCGTGACGTAGCGCTGATAGTCGCGCAGCTCGGCGCCCTTGCGCTCGATGGCGTACTTGCAGGCGCGCACCGCGCGATCGCGGTCGTGGGCGGTCTCGTAGGCCTGGCACAGCAGGCTCCAGCCGCGGGCCTCCTCGGGGATCGCTGCCGCCACCGCGCGGTAGTACTTGATGACGCCCGCCTGATCCTTCCGCTTCTCGGCGACCTCGGCTCTCGTCAGCAGGTCCTGGAGGAAGTAGCCGAACTCGAGCGGGTTCGCCGTCCGGTCCTTCGCCGTGGGCACGTTTGCCTCCGGGTTGTCGTCGTCGATCTTGTACAGCTGCGAGAACTGCTCGGGCACGAGACGCGCCGGGGCGCTCCCCGGCGGCGCCTTCAGCGCCGAGCCGGTCGCGGGCGGCGCCGGGTCAGCGGCGCGCGCGGCCGAGCACCAGACCGACACGACGAGAAACGACAGTGCTGCCAGGCGCACCGACCTCGATCTCTGCTGCTTCTGCATCGGGATTGCCACTCCGGCGCCGACCTATACCAGCGCGACCGAAACCGCTTTATTACAGTTTCGTTTCGGGATCGCGTCGGGTCGTTCGCGCGTTCGACGCGTGCGCGATCGCGTGCTCGATTGCCGCTTCCGTGCGGTCGTTCTTCATCGACCGAAAACCGGAGTCCACTTTCGAAATCAGGAAGTTATTGGAAGCGGATCTTGTATCTGCAGCTACGGGAATTCCTCGTCGCGCTTCGCAAGCCGCCGGATCAACCAGTGAATTCGACGGAAGGCATTTGTCACTTTGGTTGGCTCGAACCTTGTAAGGCAGGAGCGCCGAGAGATGAGGTCGGTGTCTGTGCGCAGACCCGTAAAAGAGTTGGATGTTCCACCCAGGAGGAATTGGACAATGATTCGCAAAGCAGCTTCGAAATTCATGATTCTGACCGCGGCGACGCTCGCGTCGGGCGCGCTCGCCGTCAACTGCTCGAAGAAGTCGGACAGGGATGACGTCGGGTCCGTGGGCCTCGCGCTGGTTCTTCCGGGGGGAGGAATCGTCAACACGGTTCACTACTCGATCAACACCACGCCGGCCACCACGGGCGACATCGACGTCTCGGCGGCGGGGACGACCCAGGCGACCGCGCTCGTCAGCGGCCTCAACCCGGGCGACTACATCGTGACGATGACGGCGAGCTCGAGCGACATGCAGACCTGCACGGGCATGGCGCCGTTCCACGTCAACGCCAACCAGACCGCGATGGCGAACGTGATCCTGCAGTGCTCGCGCATCAACAACCGCGGCTCGGTCGCGATCACCGGCCGTATCGACCAGTGCCCGCTCATCACCAGCATCAGCGCGACGGCGCTGCAGGCTGCGGTGGGCAGCTCGATCTCGATCGGCGTCGTGGCCTCGGAGCTGGATCCGGGCGACGTGCTGACCTACAGCTGGACCTCGGCGGGCTCGGGCATGACGCCGGGCGCCGGCACGATCGGCGCGGCTGCGGCCAACACGACCTTCACCTGCACCGCGGAGGGCCAGGTCAGCATCTCGATCACGGTGTCTGACGGCACCTGCGGCGACACCCGCACGGACGCGATCCCGGTCAACTGTCTGCCGGGCGCGGGCACGGGCGCGGGCGGCGGCGCTGGCACGACGGGCGTCGGCGGCACCGCTGGCACCATGGGTGTGGGCGGCACGGCTGGCACGGGCGTCGGCGGCACCGCCGGCACGGGCGTCGGCGGCACCGGCGGCGGTGGCACGGGCGGCAGCATGTGCATCGAGACCAACCCGCCGGCCAACCTGGCGGCGTCTTGCTCGACCTGCCTCACGGCGCAGTCGAACACCGGCACGGATGGTTGCTGCCCGATCGCGACGAGCGATCCGGTCGGCTTCCAGCTCTGCCAGGCGGTCTCGGCCTGCATGCGGTCCGGCCAGGTCAACGGCGGGCCCTGCAACCAGGGTGGCGACGTGACGAGCTGCTTCTGCGGCACGAACGCGGCGACCTGCGACGCGGCCACCAACGGCGCGAACGGCCCCTGCGTGGCGCAGTTCAACGCGGCCGCCGGACGCAACGTCGTGACGATGACGACGGACGTGCCGACGCCGGCGCAGGTCATCGCTCGCCAGGGCGACCCGGCCTTCGCGCTGGGCCGTGCGGCGAACATCCAGGGCGTCGCGGGCCTGAACTGCCCGACCGAGTGCGGGTTCTAAAAACGAATCCGTTCGCTCGTAGCTAGATGAAGCATGGACCGGGCGTCGGCCGACTTGGCCGACGCCCGTTTCCATTTAGGAACCCGTCACAGATTTGTTGCACATAAGCCATACGAGTTTGGTTCGCTTGGGACTTCATTTTCGATCGCGATGACACACGTGTTTGAGACGATCACCCCCCGGATCGCGCTGGCGCGCTGGCGCGCCGTCGCGGGCTGCCTGGCTGCCCTGGCTCTGCTCGGCGCGGGCTGCGGCAAGGCGCGCCGCACGTATCCGACCATTTCGGCCATCCAGCCGGATGGCGGCAACGTGAACATCAACGGCACCTACAACCATTGCCCGCAGATCATCTTCGCGGCGTCGCCCAACCACGCGGACGTGGGCGGGACGATCGCGCTGTCGGTATCCGCCTCGGACGATGAGAACGACCCGCTGACCTACGCGTGGTCAGCGACGGCCGGGACCATCGACAAGGCCGATGCGCCGATGACCACCTTTCACTGCACCGCGCGCGGCGCGGTCACGATCTCGCTCACCGTCAGCGACGGCAAGTGCGACTCCAAGACGTCCGGCGAGGTGTTGTGCCGATCGGAAGACACGGGCGCGCCGGACGGCGGCGCCGCGGGCGCGGGCGGTGGCGCGGGCACCGGCGGCCAGGCCGGCACCGGCGGCCAGGCCGGCGCCAGCGGCCAGGCCGGCACGACCGGTACAGGCGGAACGGGCGGTTCCGGCGTGAGTGGATCGGCCGGGACGGGCGGCTCGATCGGACCCGGCGTGGGTGGCTCCACCGGCGCCGGCGGCACGGGCGGCGGAGGCCCCTGCGTCGAGACCAATTCACCGCCGGACATCGCCGCCGCGTGCACGGCGTGCCTCGCGACGATGTCGACCCCGGCGACGGACGGCTGCTGCGGTTTGCCGGATGCGCTGGGTCAGCAACTCTGCCAGGCGGCCGCCGCGTGCATGCGAGCCGGCATGTGCGTCAATAACGGCGACGTCACCTCGTGCTTCTGCGGAACGAACGGCGGGACGTGCGACCAGCCCGGGCAGGCCAATGGCCCTTGCGTCAACCAGATGAAGGCGGCAGCCGGACGCAATGTCGTCACCATGATGACGGACTCGCCGACCACACCACAGGTGATCGCGCGCCAGGGAGACCCGGCGTTCGCGCTCGGCCGGGCGTCGAACATCATCAACGCGGCGGGACTCTACTGCCCCACGGAATGCGGATTTTGACCATGAGCAGAGACGACGGGACCTTGCTGCTTGCGATCTCCTTCTTCGCGCTCACGGCGCTTTCTTTTTCGGGAGCTTGCAAGCGCGCGAGCACACAATCATCGGCGCCGACGACGTCCGCCGAGGTCGCGGACGTGCCGAGCGGCTGCTGGGAGACCAACCCGTCGGCAGAGAAGGCGGGCGCGTGCATGGCGTGCCTCAAGAAGAACAAGATCGAAAGCCCGATGGCCGACGGTTGTTGCGGCATCCACGATTCGACGGGACTGCAGCTGTGCCAGGCGGTGTCGGCTTGCATCAGGGCGGGCGGTCCGCCCGTCGGAAACTGCAACCTCGCCGGTGACACGACCACCTGCTACTGCGGCAGGCACCAGGCCGATTGCGACATCGAAGGAAAGGCCAACGGCCCGTGCGTTCCTCAGATCGCCGCGGCGGCGGGCCGCAACATCGAGACGCGGACGACCGACACGCCGACCCCCGGGCAGATCATGGAGCGGTACGGGCTGACCAAGTACGCGCTGGGCCGCGCCACCAACATCGCGGCCATCGCGGGCGCCCTCTGCAAGACCGAGTGCGGGACCGGAATGTGACCGGCGGAGGCGCGCCGCCCGCGGCGGCGTCGAGCGGGCGCGCGCGATGGTGACGACGGCGGAGCGACGGACCTGGCGGGAGAGCCTGGAGGCGACGCGCGTCGGGCGCTGGTGGCGCGCGCGTCCGAGCACGTTCCGCTTTCTCGTCCGCGCCGCCGTGTTGATGGCGGCGTTCTACTCCGCCCTGTACTACCCCTACGGTGACGCCAGCCTCCCGGCGCACCTCCTGGTCCGCTACCTCGGGCTGCTGGCGCGCGTCTCGGGCGGCCTGGTCGCGCTGTTCGATTCCAGCGTCAGGGTCGAGGGCGTGTTCATCCTCGGCCGCCAGCCGCTGCACATCGTCCTCGACTGCGCGGCGCTCGACGCGCTCGCGCTGTTCGCGGCGACCGTCCTGGCGTTCCCGGCCGCCGGGCGCGTGAAGCTGATCGGGTTCGCCGTCGGCGGCGCGATCATCTGGGGCTTCAACGTGATGCGCATCTGTCTGCTCTACGTTGCCGGCGTCAAATGGCCGCGACTCTTCGACGTCCTGCACGAAGACGTCATGGCGCTGTTGCTGGTCCTGGTATCCGTGGGCTGCTTCGCCGTCTGGGCGGCGCTGTCTCGCGGCAACTCCGCGCGGTTGGCGGTCGATGCTTCGTCTGCGGCCTGAGTGGCGGCAGCCGGCGACGCGCATCGCCGCGTTTCTGCTCCTGCTGGCGATCGCGGGCTGGCCGTGGACGATCGTGCGCAGCGCTTTCTCGTCGGCGTATTGCGCGACGGTCGGCGCCGCGCTGCCGCTGGTCGGCTTCCGGGGCGGCGCCGGGCGCGCGCGCGTGCTGGCCGCGCCGCCCACCGACGTTCGCCGCGCGGGTGAGAACGTCACCTCCGACGCGGACGTCGAGCTCTCGCTGGAGGGCAGCTCCCGCCATCCCCGGCTCGGCGTCAACCTGCGGCGCGACGCCTACCTGCCGCTGCTGCTCCTGATCGGCGCCGTGGCCGTCGCGCCGCTGCGGCCGCGCAGCAAGGCGATCTGCCTGCTGGCGGGCGTCCCGATCGTGCTCGCGGCCTCCTTCGCCGCGCTGGTGATGCTGGTCGGCTGGGTGTTCGCCGGCGGCCTCGGGCCGCCCGAGGCCCTGCAGAGCCACACCCTCGACCTCATGGTGCGCATGCTGCTGGAGCCGCCAGGGAACCGGTTCATCGGGCCGCTCGTGCTGGCCGCGATCCTGATCCTGTGGCGCCTTCGGCGCGAGCGAACGCCCGCGCCGCTACGCGACAGCTAGCTGCCGCTGCCGCCGTCGCCGTGAGCGCCGCCGCGGCCGCCCGCGGCGCCGATGCTCCCGCCCGCGCCGCCGGTGCCTCCACCCGCGCCGCCGGTGCCGCCGCCTGCCTGGCCGCCGCCACCGCCACGCCCGCCTCCGCCGTCTGCGCCACCGTCCGTGGCGCCGCCGTCCTGGGGTTCGGATCCGGCGGGCGCGCCGCCCGGCCGCTGCCGCGCGCCGTCGAGGATCCAGCTCTCCACCAGCGCGATGTCGGCCTCCGGCAGCGGCCGATCGGGCGGCATCCGCGGCGCGCTCCGCGCGCGCAGCATGTTCACCAGCCGCGACTGCGATGGATCGAACGCGACGACCAGCGGCCGATCGCGATAACAGTAACCGGTTCCGTCGACGGTCACGCAGTCGCCCCCGAGGCTGCCGGTGGGATCCGGAACCCAGATGTGGAGGCCGGTCAGGCTCTTGTAGCCGCGCCCGGGATCGGAGAAGTCGAGCCCCGCCACGGCGAGGCCCGTGCTGTGGCAGCTCGCGGTGGCGCAGTTCGGCTGGAACAGCTCGGCCGAGATGTACGTCCAGACCGCCGGGCGATCGTCGGTCGTCGAGCACGCCGCGCCGGCGAGCGTCACCGCCACGGCGACGACCGTCAGGATACGGCAACGGCTCGAGGAAGGTCGCATGGGACGCGGCGGCGAACGCCGAACCTCGCGCCTTCTAGCTTGGCGCGCCCGCGCGCGCGTGTGACAGGCGCGCAACATCTCCACCGACGCGACGAGTGCGGTTTCTCACCGGAGGAGATCCTTCCGCGCAAACGTCACACGTCGACGCGCGCCGCTGCTGTAACTGATGAGGTCATGGAGTTCGGGCCAGCGACGCCACGGATCGCTTCCGATCCATTCAACGACAACACCGGCTTCGAGAGCGGGGAGTTCGCGGCGGTGGCTCCGGGCGATCCGCCCCAGGCGACCGCCGCGTTCGGCCGCGTGGTGGCGCGGTCGACGGCGATGGTCGGCGTGTTGACGGACGTCGCCCGGCTCGCGCCCAGCGACGTCACGCTGACGCTGATCGGCGAGACCGGGACCGGCAAGGACGTGCTGGCGCACGCGATCCACGACGCCAGCCCGCGGGCGCGCGGCCCGTTCATCGTGTTCGACTGCGGCGCCGTGGCGCCCAACCTGATGGAGAGCGAGCTGTTCGGGCACGAGAAGGGGTCGTTCACCGGCGCGCACGCCGAGCACACCGGCGCGTTCGAACGCGCCGCCGGCGGCACCCTGTTCCTCGACGAGATCGGCGAGCTCCCGCTGGATCTGCAGCCGCGGCTGCTGCGCGCTCTCGACAGCCGCTCGGTTCGGCGGGTCGGCGGCACGCGCGATCGCCGCGTCGACGTGCGCATCGTCGCCGCGACCAATCGCGATCTGGCCGCCTTCGTCGCGCTGAAGCAATTCCGGCAGGACCTCTACTTCCGGCTGGCGGCCGCGGTCCTTCATCTGCCGCCCCTGCGCGAACGGCGCGACGACATCCCGCTGCTGGTCGGCAGGCTGCTCGCCGATCTGGGACGCGAGTCGCTGCCCGTCGCCGCCGAGGCGCTCGAACAGCTGTGCGCACACGGATGGCCGGGCAACGTCCGCGAGCTGAAGAACACCTTGTCGTGCGGGCTGGCGTTCGTGGAGGAGGGCGAGCCGCTGCAGCCGCGCCACCTGCGGTTTCCCGCCGCCGCGCCCGATCGCCCGATGCTGGATCAGCTGCCGCTCGGCGGCCACGATCTCGACAGCGTCGAGCGCGCGACAATCAAGCAGACGCTGGCGATGACCCGCGGCAACAAGGTTCGCGCCGCGCGCCTGCTCGGCATCTCGCACTCGACCCTCTACGAAAAGCTGAAGCGCTACGGCTGACCGACCCGCCGCCCGCTGGCTAGAAAAAGTAGTGCAGCTGCGCGAACAGCGTCTTGGCCGCTTCGCCGCCGGCCGGAAACTGCAGCCGCCCCATCAGCTGCCCCTCGACGTGCGGGTAGGGAAACCAGTTGATCAGCAGATCCGCAGCAGTCCACGCGGAGTCGCGGACCGCGACGTCGACCTGGTTGCGCTCGCCCAGCGCCGTCACGATCACACCGCGTATCGGGAGCACCGCCAGGCCGGCGAGGCCGACCACCTGCGTCCGCAGGCCGACCGCGCTGTCGTCGAACGACAGGTGCGCGACGTCCAGCTCGGCGAGAAACAAGGTCCGGAGCGGTTGCAGGTAGAACTTGCCGACCCCGCCGTAGATGTAGCGGGTGACGCCCGGCCCGTCCGCGAGGCGGCCCTGCGCGCCGAGCGCGAGCCGATCGCCGAGCAGCCGCCGTTCGTAGTAGGCGGCGAAGCCCTTCTCGTCGCTGCCCATGTGGCGCACGAAGTCGGGCGCGAACGCCGTGATGTGAAGCTCCCAGGCCGGCAACGTCCAGCCGCCCGACACGTTGTAGGTCTCCTTCAACATATCGAAGCCGAGATCGCGGCGCGTGTAGAAGATGTGCTCGAGGAAGCGCAGCCCGAACGGCGCGTAGAAGCGCCCCGCCCTGACGTACGGCCCGACGGCGGCCGGCTGCCACATCAGGTAGTGCTCGCGCGAGATGAAGCTCGACCCGGCGTTTGGCTGGAAGTTGTCATCCGGCACGACCGACTCGTTCTGGCGAATCTGCCCGAGGTAGCCCACCGTCGCCGCGACGGAGAATCCCTTCGGGATCGAGACGCGCGCCGAGACGTCGGCTTGCATCGGAAACGCGGCGACCGTGGCGCCGCTCGGATCCTGGACACCGTTCGCCACGAACGCGCCGCGCACGTCGGCGCCGGCCGCCAGCCAGGACGGCGGCGTCACCTTGCCGTGCAGCAGCGCCCCGTTTCCTTCGAACGTGGACAGCTCCTCGCCGATCGCGTCGCGCCCATAGTTCGTGATCAGGCCGCCGCCGGCCGGCGCGTAGTGGCATTCGTTGCAGCGCGCCGATCCGGTGGTCAGCTGCCACTGGGGATAGGCGGCAGCGGTCCCCTCGGTTGTCGCAATTACGGCAATCAGCGCAGCGATCGCCCCGAGGTCGGCGAGACCGATGCGCCACCGCAGCATTTCGGGGGCGTATATCGCACCCCGCGCGTCCGGCGCCGTGACACCCTCGCAACAAGGGTCGGCAATTCCCGGGGAAGCGGGAGTTTTCCCGTTTTTTTCCCGACCGTCACAAGTCCGTCACGACGCCCATCTACGCTGCGCCCCAATGACGGCAGAAGGGAACCGAGCGGCACATCGCAACGAATCCGCGATGCCGGGCGGCAACGTCGCCAACCTCGACCGTAAGGTGCTGGTCGTGGAAGACGAACCCGACCTGCGCGAGCTGCTGACGTACAACCTGACGGCGGCCGGCTTCACCGTGCAGGCGACCGAGAACGGCACGGACGGCCTGGCCGCTGTGCAGAAGTTCGCCCCTGATGTCGTCCTGCTGGACCTGATGCTCCCGGACATCCCCGGCACCGAGGTCTGCCGTCGCATCCGCGGCGGTGAGGTCGGCCCGCGCCAGCCCGCGGTCATGATGCTGACCGCGAAGGGCGAGGAGATCGATCGGGTGGTCGGCTTCGAGCTGGGCGCGGACGACTACGTCACCAAGCCGTTCAGCGTCCGCGAGCTGGTGCTGCGCGTCGGCGCCATCATGCGCACGCGCAGGCCGCCGGCGGCGAACGGCGCGGCCGCACCGCAGCGGCGGCGCTACGCCGTCGGCCCGCTCGAGCTGGACGTCGACGGTTACCACGTGTTCGTGAACGGCAAGGAAGTGCACGTCAGCACGCTGGAGATGCGGCTGCTCGTCTACCTGGTGGAACACCGCGGGCGGGTTCGCTCGCGCGAGGATCTGCTGGAAGACGTCTGGGGCTACAAGCCCGGCGTCTCGACGCGCACCATCGACACGCACGTCAAGCGGCTGCGCGACAAGCTGGGCGAGGCAGGCTCGCTGGTCGAGACCGTGCGCGGCACCGGCTATAGGCTGTCCGCCGAGTTCCCGGTCGTCGTCAAGGAGTAACCGGCGCCGGAGACGGGGTCGCGGCCGACGCCGAGGCCGCCACCGACGGCGGATACGGGGCGCGGATCAGCGATACGCTGATCCAGACGCCGAAGCTGAAGTAGAGCGACATCCACAGCATCTCCCAGCGCCAGTCCTCCAGCCGCATCGTCACGATCCAGCGCGTCGCCGCGTCGTGGAAGCCCGCCCCGATCGGCAGGTAGCGCGCGCCCGCCGCGCTGTCGCCGCGCCAGCGGTTGAAGTACATCGGCACGTCGATGGTCGCGAGGAAGACGAAGTAGCCGGCGATGATCCAGAGCGCCTGGCCGACGAAGGCGCGCATCGACCCCTGCAGGCGCGGCCGCACCAGCGCCAGCCCGATCACCATCAACAGCGCGACGGTGGCCCAGGTCGACTCCTCCATCGTGTTGCCGATGTAGTTGGTGGTCACGACCGAGTACCAGGAGAACGTCTCAGCCATCACGATCAGCGGAACGATCGCGCGCGAGATGCCATAGGCGAGCGGCTTGCGTGTGTCGACCGCCAGCACGCGCAGCAGCAGCGCGCACTGCGCCGCGAAGCTCAGCTCGGCGATCATCGCCACCGTGCGGCCGACCGCGACCGCGGACAGCCAGGAGTCGACCACGCAGATCCGCTGCACGTCCGCGCGCGGAAACACGGACCGGAACGCGCAGCCGAACACGAACGGCGCCGACAGCAGCAGCTGCCGCCGCCGGGTCGGCAGCGCCGGATCGCCCGCGGCGCGCCGCAGCGGCAGCACGCCCGCGAGGATCCAGGCGCAGATGTTGATGACGCTGACGCCGATGAGAGCCAACCACCAGGCCTGGACGCTCATGTGGGCGCCAAGATGCCAGCCCTGCGACGGCCCCGCTAAATTAACCATCACAGCGAGACAAATCGTGACCGGATCGACACAGACCTGTGGGAGCGCTGCCCAACACCGATGATACCGTCGCATTTCAAGGAGGGCCCATGGCCACGTTCTTCGAGGAGCTCAAAGAGCAGCGCTGGGATGACCATCGGTTCTATCATCACAGCCGCGTCAACCAGACGTTGCACCTGATCAGCGCGTGCAGCTTCCTGGTGACGTACGCGTTGCTGTTCACGCACCCGGTCGCGGCGGCGCTGTTCGGATGGACGTTCGCGATGTGCATCCGCCAGGTCGGACACTTCTTCTTCGAGCCCAAGGGCTACGACGAGGAGAACCAGGCGACCCACGAGTACAAGGAGGCGGTGAAGGTGGGCTACAACCTGCGCCGCAAGGTGATCCTGCATTCGCTGTGGGGCGCCGTGCCGCTGGTGCTCTACTTCGCGCCGACGATGTTCGGGATCTTCTCGACGCCGTGGACGGATCTGAGCGGCTATCTGTCGCACCTGGCGCGCCTCTGGATCGGCCTGGCGGCCGGCGCGCTGCTGTTCCGCACCTTCCACCTGTTCTTCATCCGCGGCGTGCAGACCGGGATCGTGTGGTTCACCAAGATCCTCACGGACCCGTTCCACGACATCTACCTGTACCACAAGGCGCCGCTGGCCCTGCTGCGCGGCGAGCTGGTCGAGCCCGTCCAGCACGCCTGAGCGACAGCGCTCGACTTCCACGAGAAAGCCGGCCGACCCTCGCGGGTCGCCGGCTTTTTCTTTTTTAGGCGCCGACAGCGACGACCGGGTGGACCTACCGGCAGCGCGGCGTTCGCTGCCTCGCTTAGAACCCACCCGCGGGAAGAGCCGCTCAGATCCGCTGCAGGATCATCTCGCGCAGGATGCCGCGCTTGATCGACTTGTTGCTCAGCTCCGCGTTCGACCACCAGAACCCGTCGGCCTGCATGGCGCGGGCGGCGGCGACGAGCTTGTCGGAGACCGCCTGGAAGTCGGCGTCGCTGTAGTTGAGGCTGAAGATGAAGCGGCCGGTGCCGACCCAGCTGAGGGCCAGGCCCTCCGTCCGCAGGTAGTACTGCAACATCCAGTTGTAGCGGGACGGCTGCGTGTAGGTCACCGTCCAGATCGAGGACAGGTTCGCCACCCGCACGGGCAGCTTCTCGTCGGCGAGCCGCTGGTTCAACCGCTCCGCCCGCGCGTCCCAGACCCCGTCGAGATCCCGGTAAATCGCCTTGATCTCGTCGGTGTCGATGCGGTGCAAGAACTCGTTCATCGCCGCCATCACGTACGGGTGACTGTTGAACGTGCCGCGCGCGAAGCAGATGTCGGCCGGGCGCGCCTCCCGGAACCGCTTCATGAAATGCGCGCGGCCGCACAGCACGCCCACCGGAAAGCCGCCGCCCAGCGTCTTGCCGTAGGTGACCATGTCGGCGGCGACGCCGAAGTATTCCTGCGCGCCGCCGCGGGCCAGGCGGAAGCCGACGAACACCTCGTCGAAGATCAGCGCGATCCCGCGCTGGGTGCACACCTCGCGCAGCTTGCGCAGCCAGGCGGTGTAAGCCTGGCGATCGAAGTGCGCGCCGCGGCCGCTGTCCACCAGCGTGCCGTCGTTCGGCGCGTTGGCGTTCGGGTGCAGCCCCTGCAGCGGATTCACCAGCACGCAGGCGATGTCCTTGCGCGTCCGCAGCACGTGCAGCGAATCCTCGTCCATGTCCTTGAGCGTGTACGTCTCTCTCGCGCGCGACGGGTTGCCGACCCCCGGCTGCACGTCGCCCCACCAGCCGTGGTAGGCGCCGCAGAACCGCACCAGGTGCGTGCGGCGCGTGTGGTAGCGCGCGAGCCGCACCGCCTGCATCACCGCCTCCGTCCCGGACATGTGAAACGAGACCTCGTCCATGCCCGACAGCGCGCGCAGCCGGCGCACGTTGTCGGCCGTGACCGGATGCAGGCCGCCCAGCGCCGGCCCCAGCTCGTGGGCGCGGGCCACGGCGCGGTCCATGCAATCCTTGTAGAAGTCGTTGCCGAACACGTTGACGCCGTACGAACCGGTCAGATCGTAGAAGACGTTGCCATCCAGATCGGTCAGCGTGACGCCCGACGACGATCGGTAGAAGGCGCCGATGCGCAGGTGCTTGCGGACGAAGCCGCTGTACTGGAAGGGCACCCGGTAGGCGGCCGTGAACTGCAGATCCGACAGCCCGGCCGCGGCCTCCTCGGTCAGCTTCCGCGTCTCGGCGTATCGATCCTCGTACAGCTTCGCCAGCCGCATGAACCCGGCGCGCCGCCGGGCGGCGACGTCAGCGGGCGCGTCATCCGACCGGAAGATGCGCTCGTCGTCGTACTCGTAGAACGGAACCTGCTTGGCGATGGCCAGGCCGATGCGCGCGTGCCCGCGCAGCGACGGGTGCTTCGCGCGCGACAGCTCCAGCCGCACCTTCAGCTTGTAGAGCCCCACAAGCAGAGCGACGGCGCCGACCGCATATGGTATCCAGTGTCCGCTCATAACCCTCCTGTTTTAACGTGACAGTTCGATCTCTCATCGCCCAGGTGGCCCTGCAGGAAGACTTCAACTTCCTGGTCACCAACCGCATCCCGCGCCGGCTGGCGACGCAGTTCATGGGCTGGTTCAGCAAGATCGAGCAGCCGGTCGTCCGCGATCTCTCCATCGCCGTCTGGCGCCTGTTCGCGGATCCGAACCTCGCTGAGGCGGCGAAACCGAGTTTTTCCAGCCTGCACGACTGCTTCATCCGGGAGCTCAAGAGCGGCGCGCGCGCGATCGATCCCGATCCCGCCGTGCTGGTCAGCCCCTGCGACGGCATCGTCGGCGGCTCGGGCCGCGTCGACGGCGATCTGCTGATCCAGGCGAAGGGCCTCACCTACACGCTGGCCGATCTGCTGGTGGATCCGGCGCTGGTCGACCGCTACCGCGACGGCCACTACGTGACGCTGCGCCTCTCCTCCAGCATGTACCACCGCTTTCACGCGCCGCACGATCTCACCGTCGAGCGCGTCACGTACATCTCCGGCGACACCTGGAACACCAACCCGATCACCATCAAGCGCGTGGAGCGGCTGTTCTGCAAGAACGAACGGGCCGTGCTGCAGACGCGCCTCGACGCCGGCGGCCACCTCATCACGCTGGTGCCGGTGGCGTCGATCCTGGTCGCCAGCATCCGCCTTCACGGCGTCGACGTCCGCCTTCATCTCCAGTACCCCGGCCCGAACGACATCCCGTGCAGGGCGCCGTTCCGCAAGGGTGAGGAGATGGGGTGGTTCGAGCTCGGTTCGACGATCATCGTGTTCGCGCCGCCCGCCCTGCGGCTGGACGACGGCATCTCGGAGGGCACCGTCGTCCAGATGGGGCAGCCGCTGTTTCGCCTGCCCTGACCCACTCAACCGGCCGCGCTCTGAGGAATCGCCGCCGCCCGCGGGGGCAGCGCGGCGGGACGGCGCGGAATCGCGCCCGTGCGCGGCGGAATCAGGTACGGCGCCGGCGGCTGGACCGGGACCAGGTGGGCGCGGAACACCTCGTGCCCCGCCTGCAGCGTGCGCTGTTCGATGCTCGCCCGCGCGCCCTCGCGTGAACAACGTACGGCGCGCAGACACGCCTCCAGCAGGTTGTCACCGATCGAGCCGTTGATCCCTTCCTGGACGATGTCGACCGGACCGGGCGCCGGGACCGACGCGACCGGCAGGCCCGACGCCATCGCCTCGAGCAGCACGTTGCCGAACGTCTCCGTCCGCGAGGGGAACACGAAGCAGTCGGCGCTCGCGAAGTGCGCAGACAGATCGTCGCCGTAGCGGTAGCCGCGCCAGACCACGTCGGGGAAGCGGCGCTGCAGGCCCTCGCGCGACGGGCCGTCTCCGACGACGACCTTGGTGCCCGGAAGCGGCAGGCCGAGGAAGTCTTCCAGGCTCTTCTCGACGGCGATGCGGCCGACGTAGAGCCAGATCGGGCGCGGCAGATCGTAGATCGCGTCGCGCCGGAACCGGGGATTGAAGACCGTGGCGTCGACGCCGCGGGGCCAATGGACCAGGTGATGCCCGACGCGCTTGTCCTGCAGCTCGCGCAGCAGCGACATGGAGCTGACCAGCGTGTGCTGCGCGCGGGAGTGGAACCAGCGCACCAGCTTGTAGCCCCATTCGAGCGGCACCGGCAGGCGCGCGCTCAGGTACTCGGCGTAGCGGGTGTGGAAGCTGGTGGTGAAGCGCAGCCCGCGACGGCGCAGCCAGCCGATGGTCCAGAAGCCGAGCGGTCCCTCCGTCGCGACGTGGACCGCGTCCGGCTCGAAGGCGCGGATGCGCTTGATCGCCTTCCAGGGATCGAGGGCGATCTTGATCTCCGGGTAGGACGGCAGCGGCATCGTGAAATGCTGGTCAGGGGAGAGGACGAGCACCTCGGTCCCCTGCGCTTCCATGTGCTTCACCAAACGGACCAACGTGTTGACGACGCCGTTGGTCTGCGGCTTCCAGGCATCGGTCACGAGCGCGAGCCTTCTCATCCTCATCGACATGTGTGGGCCTCCATCGATGGGCTTCGATTGTTTCTGAGCTTCGTCACAGGCCGATCACGGCTGCGTGAGGTCTGTGTCGCAGTTGCGTGATATCGACCGTCACCGATCCGTTGCAGTCCGTTCGCACGCCCGCGGCGGTACCGACACCGACGGCCGGTACCGTGGTTGCGATGCAGACGTCTGCTCACGTCGCGTCGTTCGCGCTGGGCGGGGCCGCCACCGTCGGCCTGCTGCTCGCGTGGAGCCAGCTGGCCGCGCTGTGGCGACACCTGCGCCGGCCGGCCCGCGTCCCGAGCCGCCGCGCGCCGATCTCGATCCTGAAACCGCTCTGCGGCCTCGACGACCGGCTGGCGGGGAACCTCCTCAGCTTCGCGGACCTCCCCTATCCCGACTACGAGGTGGTGCTCGGCGTGCGCAGCGCGAAGGATCCCGCCTATCCGCTCGCCTGGATGGCGGCGCGCCGGTGGCCGCACCGCTTTCGCGTGGTCCTCCAGCAGGGCGAGCCCGGGCTCAACCCGAAGGTGAACCAGCTCTGCACGCTGGCCCGCCACGCGCGTCACGACATCATCGTCATCAGCGATTCGAACGTCCGGGTGGCGCCCGACTACCTGGACGATATCGCCGCGCACCTCGAGGATCCCTCGGTCGGCCTGGTCACCCACGCGCTGGCCGGCGACGGCGAGGCCGAGCGCGACGCACGCCTGGGCGCCGTCGCCGACAACCTCCACCTGACCGGCGTGATCACGCCGGGGGTCGTGGCCGCGAAGCTGCTGGCCGACAAGGACTACGTGATCGGAAAATCGATGGCGCTCCGGCGCGCCGACCTGCGCGCGCTGGGTGGCTTCGATTGCGTCAAGGACGTGCTCGCCGAGGACTTCGTGATCGGACGCGCGGTGGCCGACCGGCTGGGGAAGCGCGTCGTCCTCGGGCGCTCGATCGTCCGCTGCGTCTCCGTGCGACGCCCGCTGGGCGGGTTCGCGAACCGCTACGCGCGCTGGAACGTGATGCAGCACCAGTGCGCGGGCCTGGCCGCCTACGTCGGCCTCCTCCTCGAGAATCCGACGCTGCTCGCCACCGCGGCGGTCGTCCTGCAGCCGAGCGCGGCGACGGTGGCGCTGCTGGCCGGCTGCGCCGCGAACCGGATGGCGACAGACGCGGTGGCCGCCCGCCTGCTGCGCGGCCGCTGCTTCCCGCTGCGGGCGCTGCTGCTGGGCGCGATCAAGGACCTGCTCTCCGGCGCTGCCTGGGCCTACGGCCTGGTCAGCCGGTCGATCGAATGGCGGTCGAACTGCCTGGTGGTGCTATCCGGTAGCCGATTGAGGATCAAGCAGCCGACCGGCTGGACCAAGGCCCGCCTCGCTCGAGCCTTCGTCTCCCGCTGACAGCGCCGCGGCGTCGGCCTCCGCGAACGCCTGGTAGGCGTCCGCCCACGGCGCCGGCACGTCCAGCCAGAGCGGCTGGCCGAGCAGGTGGCCGACGCCGTTGTGCGCGAAGACGCGCACGCGCCCGAGCTCGGTCGACGAGCCGGCGTTGAAGATGTGCGTCGGCCGCGGCGGCCCGAACAGGCGCGCGGCGCGCGGCACGTGCCGGTGCCCGTGCAGCACCAGGTCGCAACGACCCCGCACGCGCATCAGGAGGTCGCGCCCGCGCGACAGCTCCGTCGTGTAGATGAAACCGAGCCACGACGACAGGCGCTCCATCGCGTGCTCCTCAGGCATCGGGAGCACGTGATGGTGGAGCGCGATCACGACCAGATGGCCGGGCGGCGCCGCGTCCAGCGCGGCGTCGATGGCCTTCAGATCGTCGTCGTCGAGACTCCCGTGACCATTCAACCAGGATCGATTGTGCGGCGCCGTCGAGTTGACGCGCACGACGTAGAGCCCGGGATAGCAGGCGCTCTGCACGCGCGGTCCCGCCATGATGACGCCCGAGACGTCGTCGCCCAGGCAGTCGTGGTTTCCGGGGACGGAGATCAGGCGGCCGTCGACCTGCAACGGCGCGAAGGTCTTCTCGTAGACATCGAGCTCGCGGCGCAGTCCGCGATGGGTGAGGTCGCCGGTCGCGATGACGTAGTCGACGTTGGACTCCACCAGCGCGGCGCACAGGCGCGCCGCATCGGCATCGTTCTGTTCGCTACGGCCGATGTGCAGATCGGAGATGTGAGCGAATCGACCCGGGTAGATCATGCGCCTCCACGGTAGAGGGCCACGGTGAACCCCCGCTTTCAGGCGCGTTGCGGCTGAGCAACATCGCGGGCACGAATCGGATTTTCCTGGGGTTGTTCGCGGCTGTCACCTGGATGTCACAATCGCGGCACGCGTTCGTCAACGACGAATGTTTTCATGCATCCGTGACGACTCCGGAAGGCGCGACCTCGGGCGGCGGCGGTTCTCCCGCCCGGATCGTGAGCGCAATGCCCGACGAGTCGCGCGCGACCGAGTCCGCTTCATCGCATGCGATCGAACGGCAGAAGCGGCGCTCGAGCGCGCGCGTCAGCATGCCGCCCGCGCAACCGCCGCGCCTGAAGCTCTCGAAGGCGCCGTTCTGGCACCGGGCCGCCGAGTGGCTGCTGCACGCGCTGGCGATCTCCGCGATCGTCGCCGTCGTCTTGATCCTCGTCTTCACGGCCAAGGAGGCGGCGCCGATCTTCTACAGCAAGATCGTGCGCGACGAGGTGACGCTGGGGAAGATGTGGATCCCACAGCTCTGGCCCGGATACGACGAATCGGGATCGATCTGGCAGCCGGTCTCCGACATCCCGAAGTTCGGCCTGTGGCCGCTGATCCTCGGCACGCTCAAGGTGACGATCGTGGCGATGGCGGTGTCGGTCCCGCTCGGCGTCGGCGCCGCCGTCTACGTGTCGCAGTACGCGGGCGCGCGCACGCGCGAGATCGTGAAGCCGATCGTGGAGCTGCTGGCCGGCATCCCGTCGGTGGTGCTGGGGTTCTTCGCGCTGATGGTGATGGCGACCTGGTTCCAGAATGCCTTTCACCTGGAGTCGCGCCTCAACGCGCTGGTGTCCGGCGTCGCCCTGTCGTTCGCGGTCATCCCGGTGATCTTCACGCTCGCCGAGGAGGCGCTGCGCGCCGTGCCGCGCAGCTACGTCGAGGCGTCGACCGCGCTGGGCGCGGCGCGCTGGCAGACGATCGGCCGGGTGATCCTGCCCGCCGCCAGCCCGGGCATCGCGGCCGGCGTCGCCCTCGGCCTGGGCCGCGCCGTCGGCGAGACCATGATCGTGCTGATGGCGTCGGGCAACGCGGCCATCGTGTCGGCCAGTCTGGTCGACTCCACGCGCACGATCTCCGCGACCATCGCGGCAGAGCTCGCCGAGGTGGTGTTCGGCGGCGCGCACTATACGGTGCTGTTCTTCCTGGGGACGCTGCTGTTCCTGGTGACGTTCGGGATCAACTCCGTGGGTGACTGGGCGATCCGTCGCATGAAGCGGCGCCTCGGGAGCACGGCGTGACCGTGACGTCCGAAGCGGCGGTCCCGACGCCGACGGACGATCGCGCGGCGCTGGCGGCGCACGACGCGCGGCGTACGCGCAAGAACGTCTTCGCGGACGGCGCGCTCGCCGCCGCCTCGGGCGCGGCGCTGCTGATCGTCCTCACGTTTCTGGTGTTGATCCTGTTCGACATCTTCCGCCACGGAACGCCGCACCTGTCGTGGGCGTTCCTGACCGAGGCGCCTCGCGAGGGGATGACCGCGGGCGGAATCTTCCCGGCGATCATCGGCATGGTCGAGATGGTGATCCTGATGACCATTGCGGGCGTGCCGATCGGCGTCGCCACCGCGATCTATCTGCACGAGTACGCGTCGCCGGTCTCGCCGATGACGCGCGCCATCCGGATCGCCGTGGCGAACCTGGCCGGCGTGCCGTCGATCGTGTTCGGCCTGTTCGGTCTCGGCTTCTTCGTGCAGTTCATCGGCGCCGGCATCGACAAGGCGTTCTTCCACGGCGAGAAGGTCTATGGACAGCCCGCGCTGATCTGGGCGGCGCTGACCATGGCCGTGCTGACGCTGCCGGTCGTCATCGTCGCGACCGAGGAGGCCCTGCGCGCCGTTCCGCGCGAGCTGCGCGAAGCGTCGCTGGCGCTGGGCGCGACCAAGTTCCAGACCGTGTTCGCCGTCGTCGTTCCCCAGGCCAGCCCGGGCATCCTGACCGGCACGATCCTGGCGATCAGCCGCGGCGCCGGCGAGGTGGCGCCGGTCCTGTTCACGGGCGCCGCCTACTTCCTGCCGCTGCTGCCCAAGACCCTGTCGTCGCAGTTCATGTCGCCGAGCTACCACGTCTACGTGCTGTCGACGCAGTCGCCCGACGTCGATGCGACCAAGCCGATCCTTTACGCGACCGTGCTCGTGCTGCTGGCCCTCACCTTCACGCTGAACATCGCGGCGGTGGTGGTGCGGGCGCGCATGCGCCGCCGCGCCGGAGTTGCAACATGACCACGAATTCCGAGCCCGCGACCCCTCCCAAGCTGATTGTCCGCGATCTGACCGTCTTCTACGGTGACAAGAAGGCGGTCGGCCCCGTCGGCCTCGACATCGTGGGCCAGCACGTCACCGCGTTGATCGGCCCGTCGGGCTGCGGCAAGTCGACCTTCCTGCGCTCGCTGAACCGGATGAACGAGCTGATCCCGGGCTGCCGGATCACCGGCGACGTGAAGCTGGACGGCGATCCGATCTACGGCACCGGCATCGATCCGGTCGCCATCCGCCGCCGCATCGGCATGGTGTTCCAGCGCTCGAACCCGTTTCCCAAGACGATCAAGGAGAACGTCGCGTACGGGCTGCGGATCGGCGGGATGCGCGACGCGCGGGAGATCGACGCCCGGGTCGAACGCGCGCTGACGCAGTCGGCGCTGTGGGAAGAGGTCAAGGATCGGCTGGACGACAGCGCCATGGGGCTGTCGGGCGGGCAGCAGCAGCGCCTCTGCATCGCGCGCGCGCTCGCCGTGGAACCAGAGGTACTGCTGATGGACGAGCCGGCCTCGGCGCTGGACCCTATCGCGACGGCCCACATCGAGGAGCTGATCAACGAGCTGTCGGCCGAGTACACGGTCGTGATCGTCACGCACAATATGCAGCAAGCGGCGCGGGTGGCAGACTACACGGCGTTCTTCTATCTGGGCGAGCTGGTCGAGTTCGATCGCACGGACGTGCTGTTCACGAAGCCGAGCAACTCGCGAACGGAAGACTACATCACAGGGCGGTTCGGATGATTCGGGCGAACACTTCACGGGAACACACCAACCGGGAGTACGAGGGCGAGCTGCGGCGCCTGCGCGAGCAACTCCTGCTGATGGGCGCCAAGGTCGAGGACATCATCGCCGGCAGCATCCGCGCGCTGATCGACCGCGACAGCGCCCTGGCGGAGCAGATGATCGCCGCCGACCGCAAGATCAACCAGCTCGAGATCGACATCGACGAGCACTGCATGCAGGTGCTGGCGCGCCGCCAGCCGGTGGCGTCGGATCTGCGCTTCCTGACCACGGCGCTGAAGCTGGTGACGGATCTGGAGCGGATCGGCGATCTGGGCGTCAACATCTGCGAACGCGTGCTGGAGCTGAACGGCGAGCCGCCCCTGAAGCCTTACGTCGACATGCCCAACATGGCGCGTGAGGTCCAGGAGATGCTGCACGAGGGGCTGGACGCCTTCGTCGCCTCCGACGTCGAGCGCGCCCAGCAGGTGATCGCGCGCGACCGCAACGTCGACGCCTACTACACCCAGATCTTCCGCGAGCTCCTGACCTACATGATGGAAGATCCGCGCAACATCTTCCGCGCCACGCGCCTGCAGTCGATCGCGAAGTACCTCGAGCGCATCGGCGATCACGCCACCAACGTCGGCGAGCTGGTGGTGTTCATGGTGAAGGGCAAGGACATCCGCCACGCCGGCAAGCTGGGCGACGCCGGCTAGCCCGCACCCGCGCGGTTCAGGGCGCGCCGTCGTGCTTCGTCACCTGCAGCGCGGCCACGACCGCGCCGGCCAGATCGGCGGCCTTGCCGACGCCCCAGTAGTGCAGGAACAGGACGCGCGGCTGCTCGCCCGCCATGTGCTGGTGGATGGCGACGACGTCGACGCCGTGGCCGCGCAGCGCCTTCAGCACCGGCTGCAGCTCGGATTCGAGCATCGCGAAGTCGCCGTCGATCGCCGCCCAGGTGTTGACGCCCATCGCGTGCCCGGCCATCTTCGCGCCGCGCCCGACCACGATCTTCTAGACGCCGTCCTTCGCGATGCGCATGGGTGGCCTCAGGGCGGGAAGCCTACCCACGGTGAATCGGAAAGGCGACCTCGCTAGAGCAGGCTGCCGCAGGCGACCGTGCCGCGCCGGAGGGCGTGGCCGTTCAGCTGGTCGTCGTCGGACCAGAAGAACGCCTTGCGGCCGCCCGCGCACTCGGCCTCGGGGGCGAACGTGATCCCCTCGTTGTTCGAGTTGGGCAGCGTGGCCGGATGATCGAGCTTCCTGGACAGCTGGAAGTGACCACCCACGACGCCGAACAGCGTCGCCTGGTTGGCGCAGGTGTTGTCGCACCAGGCCCACAGCTGGCCGACATCACGATCGAACGCCAGGTCCATCACCGCCGGCTGACCGCTCGAGAGCGAGGCGACGCGCGTGAAGCCGCCACCGACGTGGTCGAGCGCGTAGGCATGAATGTTGCCGTTGGCCTCGACGCCGACGAAGAACAGCCCGGTGCCGTGCCCCGGGTAGCGCGTGGGGTCGTAGGCGGCCATCGTCGTCTCGTCGACGAAGCCGTGGCCGACCAGGTAGGTGTCGGGGATCCAGGTGATCGCCTCCAGCCCCAGGTTTGGGCCGACCGCGGGCAGATCCGCGGTGACGTTCCATTCGTGCGTCGCCGTCAGCTCGGTGCCGGGCGCGCTGGTGTCATAGCGGAGGATCGAGAGGCGGCTGACGCCGTTGTTGTTGTTGTCGCGCTCGGTGGAGACGTAGATGAAGGGCGTCCCCTCCTCGGCGCGGGTCACGCCTTCAGAGTCCGGACCGCCCATGCCGTTAGGGTAGTGAATCAACTTGCCGGCCGCCCAGCCGTCGGTCGGCGTCCCGACCCAGGTTCCGGACGTCGCATCGAACACGAGCCGGTGCAGCAGCGACGGGCCGTTCTGGATGCCCCAGATCACCGTCGGATCGGTCGCAGTCGCGGCCTGATAGTTGAGGCCGGACAGGTTGGTCCCGAACTGGTTCAGGCTGTCGACGGTTACGACCACGTCGTCGGTCGGCCAGGGCGTCAGCGCGATGCTGCCGCCCGCGCCGCCGGCGCCCGCCGCGCCGGCCATCCCGCCCGCGCCGGCCATCCCGCCCGCGCCCATCGTCCCGCCCCCGCCCATCGTGCCGCCGGTTCCGCCCGCGCCACCGCCGGGGCAGGCGTTGGGCGCGCCCTTGGTCGAGGCCGCGGTGTCGACGAAGTTACCGGTTCCGTCGGGGCAGCGCCCGTACGTGACCACCGCATGCGCCGTCCAGCTGAACTGATCGACGATGGCGCCGCTCGGGTCGAAGATGATGGCGGAGTCAGCGCCGCCCAGACCGAAGCTGAACTGACCGACGCCGTTGACGATCTCGTTCAGCACCACGAAGCCACCCGGGGGCAGCATGGTCCCGGCCGGGATCGGCGCGGGCACGTGCGTCGCGTCGTTGTCGCGGAAGCTCCAGCCCGTGAGATCGGCCGTCGTTCCGCCGATGTTGGTCAGCTCGACCCAGTCACCCGGGACGCCGCCGTTCGACTCGACCTCGTTGATCCGGATGATGGCAGGCGCCGCCGGCGCGGGCGAGCAGGTGACGACGACCGTCGCGGTGTCGGCGCAGTCGCCGTCGCTGACGGTCAGCGTGACGTTCGAAGCGCCCGCCGTCGTGCAGACCAGCGTCGGGTTCGCCGTGGTGGCGCCCGCCAGCATGCCCGACGTCGCCGCCCAGCTGTACGTCAGCGCCGCGGGTCCGCGATCGCTGTCGTGCGCCGCCGCGCTGAGCGCGCTCGAGAAGCCGACCATCACCTCGCCGGGGTTGGCGCCGATTGCGTCGATCACCGGGCAGACGTTCACCGTGCCGTTGATCTGGACGCTGCCGGTCCGGGGCGGCTCGTGGCACTGGATCTTGACCGACAGCACCGTGGTCATGCGCGCGGTGATCGAGAACGGCGCCGCCCCGGCGCACGCTGTCACGCCGTCGCTGGCGGTCCCGGTGAGGCTGACGCTGTAGCCGGTCCCCGCGGGAATTCCGCCGATGGTCGCCGAAATCGTCTGGCTGTTTCTGAGGTCGATGCTGCCCATGCGCGAGAACGCGTTCGGCCCGGAGATCGAGTAGGCGACCATGTCGAGCGTGGTGCTCGGCGTCAGCATCAGGCTGGCAGACAGCGTGCCCGTATCGCCCGATGCGCCGGGCGACGGAGGGCCGACGCAGGCGCCGGCGGAGACGAGAACCAGTGCAGTCAGCAGGCCGAGACGGTCGCGATGGGTCGTCATTGCTTGGAAGGCTCCTTGTGCAATTGCTGGAAAAGTCGCTTTTGCTCTTTAGGCCAGGCGCACAAAACAAGTAAAGCGACAAGCTCGCAACGCGCGCGATGGCGACGCCGCGCGTGAGCCCGAGAAGCTGGAAGCGATCGACGGCGTGTCGAGGCGCGCCGATCGGCGCGCGTTCCGCGTACGTCAGATCGCGGGATTCGAGGACGGCAAAAACTCGTAGCGGAGAAACAGCTCGTCGCCGACCCGTTCGAGCGACGCGAGCTTCGCATCCGGGATCTGGTCCGGGCCGAACCCGCCGCCCGCCGCCAGCGTCGGCGCCGCCGCGCCGCCGAGGATGCGAGGAACGACGGTGAGATACAGCTCGTCGATCGCGCGCGCCGCGAACAGATCCGCGACCAGCACGCCGCCGCCCTCGCACACGACCGTGGCGGCGCCCAGGCCGTCGCGCATCCAGGCGAGCAGCGCGTCGATCGGCACGGTCTCTGTCCCGAGCTCGACGAGCTGCGCGACGGCACCCAGCGCCGCGCGCGCCGCCGCCGGCAGGGCCGCAGGATGAACGACGTAGGCTGGACCACCGATCGAACGATCGAAAATTTTCGCGTCCGGGCGGATGCCGTACCCGCGCGTCGTGACGACGATGCGCGCGGGGTCGGGCAGTCCGGCGGCGCGGCGCCGCTCCCGCTCCTCGGGCGCCAGCGTCAGACCCGGATCGTCGACGCGCAGGTTCGACGCGCCGATCAGGATCGCGTCCGCCTGCGCGCGCAGGACGCGCATGCGACGGAAGTCCTCCTTCCCGCGCGACATCACGAACGGACCGTTGCGGTGCCCGGGCGCCGGGTTGATCTTGCCGTCCAGGCTGACGGCGAAGTTGGTCAGGATGCGCGGGCGCGGCGTCACGATGCCGCCATTTTCACCATCAGCGGCGGTTCCGGGAAGGCCCTACTCCATGTCCGCCATCACGATGGGCGGGTGGTGCATCATCGTGATGTCGGGGGACGGACCGACCGCGCTCTTCGCCATCGCGATCGCCTCGGGCAGCGAATCGGCGCGGTCCCAGCCGAGGATCTTCGGCACGTGCGCGTTCTCGGCGCCGGCGACGATCACCTTGCCGACGTGCTGGCGGCCGTTCTCGCCCCAGTACCACATGAAGAACGGGTGCGCGCCGTGGTACGCGTTGCCGCGCCGGTACATCTCGATGTAGCTCGGGTTCTTGGCGAACTCTTCCTCGTACTTGTGGCGCAGCTTCATCGCGTCGCGCGTCTCGGGGAGGAGGCGGTTGAAGAACTCGATGTAGCTCGGGTGGTGCTCGTGATCGAAGTCGTCGTAGCAGGGGTGGGTCAGGATCATCACCCCGCCCTTCTTCAGCAGCGGCTTGCCCCGGTAGAAGTTGTGGAAGTAGCCGAGCCCCATCACCTGCACCAGGAGCGGGTTCAGGATCGAGTTGACGTTGTAGGGCGAGATGAACGGCACCGGGCAGATCAGCACGTCGGCCTGGCCGCGCACGTGGACGCCGTACTGATCCCAGCAGTGCTTCAGGATCCGCTCGTGCACCGGCTCGGTCTTGCCCGCGTAGACCGCGACCATCTGGTACTGCGCGGGGATCGAATGAAACAGCTTCCGCTTGGCGGCGCGCGGCAGCTTCGACAGCGTCCAGCGCATGGCCTCGAACTTCAGCCGATCCACCTCGGTGAACTCGTCCTCGTTCTTGGACAGGAAGGCGGTCGCGCCCGCGTAGATCCGGTTGTTGAGCGCCGTCTCGATGTGGAAGACGTTCATGTGGCGGTCGACGATGGCGCCCTGCCGCTCGACCTTCTCGTTCAACTTCGAACGCTTCGGATCCATGTAGCTGTCCGAGGCGCGGATCGTCTCCGGCTCGTGGTGCGGCCGCAGCGCCTCGTAGTCGCACAGGCCGACCGCCACCGACTTGTGACCGCCGTCCATCGGCACGAGGTTGATGTTGACGTAGATGACCAGGTCGCTCTCGACGCAGCGCCGGTTGATGTTCACCGGCTCGTGGTGATCGGTCTTGC
>DATBHU010000757.1:0-6553 GCA_036557265.1 Polyangia bacterium | reverse complement strand
GCGCGGCCGCTCGCGCTCGACGATCTGCGCGGCGTCGCGCCCGAGCGTTTCGGCGCGCTCCGCTTTCGCCTGATCCCGTCGCACCGTCTGCTCGTGAACCGCTTCGCGATCGCGCCGCTGTGGCGCGCGCACGCGGAAGAGGCGGACCCCGCCGCGGCGGCGATGCCGGCCGCCGTGCCCGAGACGCTGCTCGTCTGGCGGCGCGATGACGTCGTCTTTCACCGGGCCGTCGAGGCCGACGAGGCGCGCTGGCTGCTGCGCCTCGCCGCCGCCGACGGCCTGCTGTTCGAGACCCTGTGCGCCGACCTCGCCGAGACGGAGGCCGACGAGGCCGCCGCGGCACGTGCGTTCGAGCTCGCCGCGCGCTGGATCGGCGAGGGGCTGCTCGTGCGTCTCTGAGCAGCCCCTGCTGGTTACGGCCGGTCGACTACTGCGGGCACTTCGAGGTTTGCGTCCCGCCGATCTGCGTGACCAGCTGGGCGCACGTGACGCCCGTGGGCGGGGTCGTGCAGCTGCAGGAAAACGCACCGCCCAGATTGGACGTGAAGCAGCAGGACTCGCTGGTCGGGCAGCTGGTCAGCGTGCCGCCGGCCATCTGGAGGCAAACGCAGATCGCGGGGTTGCCGCCAGAGGCCGGCTGGTCCTCACAGGTCCAGCCGCCGCCCGAGGTGCCGCCGGTGCCGGTGCCGCTGCCGCCGGTGCCGGTGCCGGTGCCGCCGGTGCCGGTGCCGCTGCCGCCGGTGCCAGTGCCGCTGCCGCCGGCACCCGTCGTGCCGCCCGCGCCGGTCGTGGTCTGGCAGGCCGGAATGGTGAGGGCGCATTCAGCCGCCGCCGTGCAATCGCTCATGGCGAGACAGGCCTTCGCCGCCGAGACGCGCGCGCTGTTGTTGCTGCAGTTGGTCGGTTGCGAGTTGCACGACATCTGGCACTGCGTCTTGGTCATCGCGACGGTCATCGCATCCGCGTCGCCTGCGCAGGCCGCGATCTTGTCGCAGCCCTGGTTGCAGACCGACTTGAAGTCGCTGCCGCTGCTGCTGCCGCAGCCCTGCACGGCACCGACGACGAGAGCCAGCGAAGCGACCAGACCACCGATCAGAGCTGTCACCTTCTTCGACATGCGCGCACTCCCTCCTCGAATAATGGTTGAATTCCGCGTGGGGACGCTAACACGGATCGGCGGCCCGATCCTGTTCGTGCCCCGAGGCTGTTACTGACAGGCGGGGAACTGCTTGCCGGTATCTTGGTTGCTCGTGCCGCCGTTCAACGTCACGGAAAGTGAACGGCCCGCCATGTCGGTCAGGTTCAGCGTCGCGGGCGTGGAGATCGCGCTGCCGACGTGCCACGCGCCATAAGACTGACGCGAGGCGCTGGTGCCGTTCACCGACACCGACGCGATCGGCGTGATGACGTTCTCGACGAAGAATTCGTTGTTGTTGCCGGACTTGAAGCGGACCTTGACGTTGCCGCTGACCGGGCAGGGGACGTACTTCCAGTTCGTGCCGCTCGGGTTGCCGGTCGGATAGCCGAGGCGATCGAACGCCGCCTTGCTGAGATCCAGGTGGCCGCCCGCGTTGCCGCCGCAGACGGTGTTGCCGCCGTCGTTGCCGTACGGGCACTCGTCGATGACGGTGGCGATGATCGTCGTCCCGTTCTGCCCGGTGATCTGCACGCACTCGCCGCAGTGGCTCTTGGAGTCGAAGCCGTTCTGGCCCGGGACGGCGGCGAAGTAGGTCGCGTTGGCGGGGCTCATGCTGGCGATGTTCTCGATGGTGTCGGTCTGGCTGCTCTCGGTGCCGTAGTAGCCGCACGCCGTGCGGTAGCCGCTGCCGTCGCGAGCCGTGCCCTGGCCGAAGTAGTACCAGGTGAAGGATCCGTTGCCGGAGTGGTTCTGGAGGTTGCAGGCCGTCGGCCCGCTGCCGCCGCTGCCGGTGGTGCCGCTGGTCCCGCCGGCGCCGGTGGTGCCGCCGCGGCCAGACGCGCCCGCCGTGCCGCCGCTGCCGGTGGTGCCGCCGCGGCCGGCCGCGCCCGCCGTTCCGCCGCTGCCGGTGGTGCCGCCGCGGCCCGCCGCGCCGCCGTTGCCGGTGGTGCCGCCGCGGCCGCCGTTGCCGGTGGTGCCGCCGCGCCCGGCCGCGCCCCCGGTGCCGGTGGTGCCGCCGCGGCCGCCGTTGCCGGTGGTGCCGCCGACGTTGCCGGTGCCGCTGCTGTTGCCGGTGCTGCCGGAGGATCCAGAGCTGTTGCCGCTGCCCGCGCTGTTGCCGGTGCTGCCGGAGGATCCAGAGCTGGTGCCGCCCGCGCCGGTGGTGCCGCCCGGCGCGCTGCCCGCGGCGCCGCCCGTGCCGGGACCGCCGCCGGCGCCGGGACCGCCGGCCGAACCGGTCGATCCGGCGTCTGTCTCGCCCACTTCCCCCGGAGCGCAGCCGAACCCCAGGCCGAGCGCGAGCGCGGACGCCCCGCAGACGGAAAGGAAGAGTCGCGAGGCACGCAGCATGAGCTCTCCTTCGGAAGAGAAGTGAATGAAATTAGGCACCTGGACCCAAACGGCCGAGGCGGACGGCGATGGTAGCACACGCTTGACCACATCCCACTACGACCTCAGGTTTTTCCTTAGAGCCGCTGAGCGGGCGCGGTCGTCGTTTCAGCCTGCCTGGCCGCTGGGAAGGGTGGGGGAACATGCTCGGCAAGCTGAGGGGCTTCATGGTGGTGGCGGGGATCGCGCTCTTGGCGCTGCCGGTCGCGGCGCAGCAACAGGCGCCGCAGGGACCGCAGACGAACGGCCCCGACCAGGAGCTGGTGACGCGGCTGCGTCAGCTGGGGCTGGACGAGATCGCGGCGGCGCGGATGGGTGAGCAACGCGCCGTGCGCCCGACCGTGCAGGGGTTCGCCGAGCGGATGGAGCGCGATCACCGCGCCGCCGACGCCCGGCTGCTCGCCTATGCGACCCGGAAGAACATGAACCGGGCCGACGTCTCGGAGCCGGGCGGGGCGCTCGCGCACAGCACGCTGGCGCTGGCGCCGCTCGCGAACAGCACGGCGAGCGAGTTCGACTACAACTTCGTCCAGAAGATGGTGGCCGATCACCAGGCGGCGATCGACGCGGCCACCGCGGCCGAGCGGCTGGCGCGCGATCCGGAGCTGCGATCGATCATCAGCGACGACCTGAAGATGATGACGGAGCACCTCGTGGTCGCGCAGCAGCTGCAGGCTGCGATCCCGGCGCCGTCGCCGCGGGTGGTGGGGCTGCCCGCCTATCCGGCGGGCGTCAGCCGCACCCAGACGGGCGCCGACAATCCGCCGCCGGCAGCGCTGGTCCGCTAGCGGCTCCGCGCGACGCGCGGGTGTGCCGCTACATTTGCGAATAGACAGCCGCAGACCGCGCTTGCGGCGCGGAGCGGCTAGCGGGGCGCCGCGCCGGTCAGCCCCGTTCGCCCGGCGCGCCCGGCCGTCGCGACGTAATATGCACGCGTCGTGAGGCCGCTCGCCAGCACCGCCGTCATCGTCGCTGTCCTGGCGCTGATCGTCGGGCTGGCCGTCGTGAGCGCCCGCCGCGAGGAGCGGCGTCTCCTGGACGAGTTCACCACCGGCACCGCCCGCCAGGCGCGCGCGTCTGCCGAGGTGCTGTCGGCCCGCCTGGACGCGCTCGATGAAGATACGCGGCTGTTGACCGATCTGGTCGAGCGCTCGCGCCACGAGGCCGGGGCCGATCACGTGACGGAGCGGCGCGTGTCCGAGACCGCGCTTCGGGCCGTGGCGGTCGCGGGGCCGCATTACCGGGTCGTGTCGCTCAACCGCGCGGACGGCAGCGAGGAGCTGCTGGCCGCCGACCCGGTCGAGACGGCCGCGGTGATCGAGGCCCTACGCCCGCAGATGCAGCGCCTGGCGCGCGAGGTGTCGACCCGGCGCGCGAAGGCCATCGGCGAGCCGGCGCGCGACGAGCGGCGCTCGTTCCTGCTGTACGGCACCCCGGTCGAAGGGGGTGGCGCGGTGGTGGTCGCCAGCGACGCGGCGATGTTCCTGGCCGCCGGGTCGTGGCCGTCGCTGCCGGCGGCGCGGCTGTTCGTGACCGACCCCGCCGGGGTCGTCTGGAGCGGCTGCACCACGGCGGGCGGCTGCCGCGCCACCGACTCGGCCACGGTGACGAAGTACTTTCCCGGCGGGGCGCCCTCCGCGTCCTTCATCGGGGCCGACGCCGCCGAGGTCCTGGGCATGACCCACGCGCCCGCGGTCCGGGTGTCCGAGCCGGTCGAACGGTCGAACGGCAACTGGGCGGTCACCTGGGTCGCCTCGACGCACGCGATCATGGAACGGCAGCGGTGGGCGCTCTCGCGCATCGTGCTGTCGGCGATCACCGCCGCGCTCGCCACGGCGGCGGTCGGCCTGTTCATCCTGCGCCAGCAGCGGCGGGCGGTCGCGCTGGAGGGCGAGCTGCGCACCACGCGGGCGCAGGCGGCGGCGCGCGATCTGGAGAACCAGCTGGTGCGCGCCGAGAAGCTGATCACCGTCGGCGTGCTGTCGACCGAGATGGCGCACGAGATCGGCAGCCCGCTGGCCGTGATTCGCGGCCGCGCCGAGCAGGTGCTGCGCGAGGTGCGCGCCGGCCCGCGCGCCGAGGATTTGGCGGTGATCATCAAGCACATCGACAACATCGCCTCTACGGTCCGCCAGATCCTGGACTTCGCGCGCCGGCCCGCCAATGATCGGCGCCCGGTGTCGCTGGACACCGCGATTGACCGGGCCCGCGATCTGCTGGCGTGGAAGATGGACGCCCACCAGCTCGCCCTCGACGTATCCTTGCAGGAAGGCGTTCCGATGCTCATGGCCGATCCGGATCAGCTACAACAGGTGCTGGTGAACCTGCTGTTCAACGCCTGCGACGCCTCGGAGGCCGGCGGCCGCATTCGCCTCGAGGCCTACGCCGCGGAAGGCGGGATGGTCCGCATCCGGATCCTCGACCAGGGCTCGGGCATCGCGCCCGAGCACATGCAGGCCGTGTTCGACCCGTTCTTCACCACCAAGGCGCGCGGCGAGGGGACGGGGCTGGGGCTGCCGATCGCCGCAAGCATCGTCCGCAACCACGGCGGGCAGATTGATCTGGCCAGCGCGCCCGGCCAGGGAACGACCGCGACCGTGCTGTGGCCCGGGGTCGCCGAGATGCGAGAGCGCGAGGTGCACGCATGAGCAACGCCGCCCTGAACCTGACCCAGAACCACAAACTGCGCGTCCTCGTCGTCGACGACGTGCGCGACATGGCGGAGACGATCGCCAACGACCTGGAGGCGGCCGGCTTCTCCACCGAGGTGGCCGACAACGGCGCCACGGCGCTGGAGCGATTCGCCCAGCAGCCCGCCGACGTGGTGGTGGCCGACCTGCGCATGAAGCGGGTCGACGGGATGGAGGTGCTGACCGGCGTCAAGCGGATCGATCCGGGCGCGCCGGTGGTGATCATGACCGCCTTCGGCGCGATCGAGAGCGCGGTCGAGGCGATGCGCCGGGGCGCGTTCCACTACATCACCAAGCCGTTCCAGCTGGAGGCGCTGCGCGCGCTGGTCGAGCGGGCGGGGCGCGAGCGGGCGCTGACCACCGAGAACGCGCTGCTGCGCCGGATGCTGCGCGAGAGCCTGTCGTCGCGGCAGCTGCTGGGCGCGAGCGCGCCGATGCGGCAGCTGCGGGCGCTGATCGAGAAGGTGGCCGACGCCGACGCGCCGGTGCTGATCTGGGGCGACACCGGCACCGGCAAGGAGATGGTCGCGCGCGCCATCCACGCCGGGGGGCCGCGCGCCGACCGCCCGTTCGTCGCCATCAACTGCGCGGCGCTGCCCGAGACCCTGCTGGAGAGCGAGCTGTTCGGCCACGCCGAGGGCGCGTTCATGGGAGCGACCGGCGAGCGCCGCGGGTTGTTCGTGGAGGCGCAGGGCGGCACGGTGTTTCTCGACGAGATCGGCGATCTGCCGCTGGCGCTGCAGGGGAAGCTGCTGCGGGTGCTGCAGTCGGGCGAGGTGCGGCCGGTGGGCGCGGAGAGCGTCCGCACCGTCGACGTCCGCTGCATCGCCGCCACGCACAAGGAGCTGCCGGCGCTGGTGGAGCAGAAGCTGTTCCGCCAGGATCTGTTCTTCCGGCTGGACGTGCTGCGGGTGTTCGTGCCGTCGCTGCGCGAGCGATCGGAAGACATCCCGATCCTGGTCGAGCACTTCCTGAACAAGAGCCTGGAGCGCGCCCGGCATTCGGTGCTGGCCGGCTTCGAGCCGGAGGCGCTGGACTTCCTGGCGGAGTGCGAGTGGCCGGGCAACGTGCGCCAGCTCGAGAACCTGGTCGAGCGGCTGGTGGTCACGGCGTCGTCGCCGCTGGCGCGCGTCGATGACGTCAGGCAGGCGCTCGGTCCGACGCCGGGCGTGGATCCGATCCCGCGCCTGCTGCAGAAGCCGCTCACGCTCGACGAGCTGACCGAGCGCTACATCGATCGCGTGCTGAAGTCCGTGGGGGGCAGCAAGTCGAAGGCCGCCCAGGTCCTCGGCGTCGACGCGTCGACCCTGTACCGTCGCGAGAAGCGCACGACGTA
>DATBHU010000756.1:0-8573 GCA_036557265.1 Polyangia bacterium | reverse complement strand
GGCTCGCGGCTGCTGCCCGATCACCCGCGGCTCGACCTCGATTCGCTGCACGAGCGCGCGGACATGCCGGTGCCGGGGCTCACGCACCGCTACGTCGACAAGGCGCTGTTCCTGGCGCTGGACACCTGCCCGGTCTATTGCCGGTTCTGCACCCGCAGCTACGCGGTCGGCATCGACACGGAAGAGGTGTCGAAGTTCCAGCTCAAGGTGAACGCCGACCGCTGGCAGCGAACGTTCGACTACATCCGTTCGCGGCCCGAGTTGGAGGACATCGTGATCTCGGGCGGCGATTCGTTCCAGCTGCGGCCCGAGCAGATCACGCAGATCGGCGAGACGCTGCTGTCGATCGATCACGTGCGCCGGATGCGCTACGCGACCAAGGGGCCGGCGGTGATGCCGCAGAAGATCCTGACAGACGACGCCTGGACCGACGCGCTCACGCGCGTGGTCGAGCACGGGCGCAAGCTGCACAAGGAGGTGGTGCTGCACACGCACTTCAACCACCCGCGCGAGATCACCGCGATCACCCGGGCGGCGATGGACAAGCTGTTCGAGCGCGGCATCACCGTGCGCAACCAGAGCGTGCTGCAGCGCCACGTCAACGACAGCGTCGAGACGATGACGACGCTGGTCCGCCGGCTCAGCTACCTGAACGTCCACCCGTACTACATCTACATGCACGACCTCGTGAAGGGCGTGGAGGACCTGCGCACGACGCTCGACGCGGGGCTGGAGATCGAGAAGGGGATCCGCGGCGCGACGGCGGGGTTCAACACGCCGACCGTCGTCGTCGACGCGCCGGGCGGCGGCGGCAAGCGCGACGCGCACTCGTACCAGCACTACGACCGCGCGACGGGCGTGTCGGTGTTCACCGCCCCCGCCGTCCACCCCGGCGAGATGTACTTCTACTTCGACCCGATCGATCTCCTGCCGCCCGACGGGCGCGCCCGCTGGGCCGATCCGGCGGAGCACGCGAAGATGGTCGAGGAGGCCCGGGCGGCGGCGATGGCGTCGCCGCACTGAGCGGCTAGTCGGCGCAGCAGCGGAAGCCGACGTCGCCGCTGGAGTTGCCGCGCAGCGTGTTGAAAGCGTACGCGCTCGCGCAGCCCCGATCGCTGCCGGAGGCGGTGGACGTCACGTCGGTGAAGGCGCCGCCGCGGTAGACGCAGGCACCCTCGGCGCCGCCGTCGTCGCAGGCGTCCTGCATCTCCCAGACGTTGCCGACCATGTCGAAGATCCCGGCGAAGCCCGGCGCCGACGAGGTACAACCCGCGAGGCTGCCTCCAGGCACGGTCCCCTCGAAGCGGTCGATCGTCGTGTTGCAGCGATCGGCGATCGCCGCCGCTCCGTAGGGCCAGTTCGAAGTGCCGCCGGCGGTGCAGGCGTGCATCCACTCGCTCTGGGACGGGGACAGCGCGGCCGCGGTGGCGCCGAGGGGGCCGCCGCCAATCTTCCCGCACAGCCGCTTGCCGACGCCCGCGCAGTAGGCGCGCGCGTCGCACCAGTCGACGCAGACCTGCGGGTGGTCGTCGCAGCCGACGCCGGCACAGACATATTCGGCCTGCAGGCACTGGATGCCGGGCTCGAAGCTGGTGTTGAACGCGCAGGTCGCCGGCTGGTTGGCGGTCGACGGCGCGCGCGCCAGCCAGGCCGCGTACTGGGCGCGGGTGACCTCCGTCGTGTCGACGCAGAAGCCGGCGGGGACGCGGACCATCACCATCCCGTCGACCGCGGGGCAGGGCACGCCGCCCTGGCCGCCGGTGCCCCCGGTACCCGCGGTGCCGCCGCTGCCCGCGGTGCCGCCGGTACCCGCGGTCCCGCCGGTACCCGCGGTGCCCCCGGTACCCGCGGTACCGCCGCTGCCCGCGGTGCCGCCTGTACCCGCGGTGCCGCCTGCACCAGCCGTAGCGCCGGTACCCGCGCTGCCACCGCTGCCCGCGGTGCCGCCGCTGCCCGCGCTGCCGGCGTGCCCGCCGGTGCCGGCCGTGGCGTTGCCGCCTGCGCCGCCCGTACCGCCCGCCGCGCTGCCGCCGGTGCCGCCGGCCGAGCTGCCGCCGGTGCCGCCCGTCGCGCTACCGCCTGCGCCGCCGCTGCTCTCTCCACCAGTCCCGGCGGCCGCGCTGCCGGCGTGCCCGCCGGTGCCGCCCGCCGCGCCGCCGCTGCTGCCGCCCGCCGCGCCGCCGCTCGCGCCTGCGATCCCGGATGCACCGGCGCCGCCGGTCGCTCCGCCGTCGGGCTGGCGCAGCTTTCGGCCACCGCAGCTCGCGATGATCAGGACGAATACGGGCAGGCAGACGCGGCAGAGCCGGCGGGTCATCTCTCGCCGCCAGGTGACCGTCGTGGGCGCTCGCGGCTCAACATTTCAGCTCGCAGCTCGCTACTTCAGCTTCGCCAGCAGCGTCGGCATCAGCCCCTGGGCCAGCGCCTGGGCCCGCCGCTCCTCGGGCGCGTCGTAGCGCCCGGGCACGGCGGTGACCACCTCGTCGAGCAGATGCTTCGCCTCCATCACCCGGTCGGCGTCGATGAACGAGCTGGCGAGGTAGACGCGCGGCCGCAGCGCCGCGGGGTTCATCTCGATCGCCTTGCGCAGGTGCTCCTCGGCCTTCTTCCTGTCGCGCTTCGGCCACGGCAGCTTGTCGAAGAAACGGCCCCAGGCCGTCTCGGCCGCGCCGCCTTCGTAGGCGGCGTTCAGCGCCTGCGCGTGCGTCAGGCGATCGCGGAACTTTCCCTCCATCCCCTGCGACAGCGCCTTCACGACGCCGAGTCCGAGCGCGTAGTTCCCCATGCAGACGGCCGCCCAGTAGTAGCCCGCGGCATCGTTGGGGTTGACGACGATGGCGCGCTCCGCGAAATCCCAGCCGTCCTTGCCCCAGCGCGAACGCTGCTCCTTCGACACGCCGGGGTCGTCGCTGGCCCAGAAGTAGAACCGGGCCGCCCGCCACAGGGCGCCGTGGTCGCTCGGCGCGCGCGCGATCAGCGCCTGGATCAGCCGCTGCTGTTCGTGCCACGCGGTCCGGTCGTCGCGCCGCCTGTAAAGATCGTCGACGCGCGCGAACACGGCCGGGAGCGGAGCGGTGGCCGGATTGGTGATCGCGCTCGTGCCGGGCGCGCCCGCCGTTCCGCTGCCCGCGCTGACGAGCAGGAGCGCGGCGAGGGGGACGCTGGCCAACAGCACGGCCTGATTTTTAGCACGGGTTCGAGGTCGCAAACCTCGCCCTCGCTCACGTTCGATGGGTTATGCTCCGCCCCGACCCCCGAGGAGGAACTGTCCAGTGCCCGAAAAAGCCCCGCCCAAAGCCGAGCTCCGAATCGACGACAAGGTCCTCGAGGTACCCGTCGTCGTCGGCACCGAAGACGAACACGGCCTGGACATCGGCAAGTTACGCGGACAGACCGGCTACGTGACGCTGGACCCGGCGTACATGAACACGGCGTCCACGAAGAGCGCGATCACCTTCCTGGACGGCGAGCGCGGCATCCTGCGCTACCGCGGCATCCCGATCGAAGACCTCGCCGAGAAGTCGACGTTCGTCGAGGTCTCCTACCTGCTGATCTACGGGCACCTGCCCAACAAGATCCAGCTGGCGAACTTCTCGCAGGCGCTGACGCGCCACTCGATGATCCATGAAGACATGAAGCGCTTCTACGACGGCTACCCGGGGACCGCCCACCCGATGGCGATCCTGTCGGCGATGGTGCTGTCGCTCTCCAGCTTCTACCCGCAGGCGCTGGACGTGAAGAACCGGGACGAGCAGGAGGCGACCATCGCGCGCCTGCTGTCGAAGATGCGGACGATCGCGGCCTTCTCCTACAAGAAGTCGATCGGCCAGCCGTTCGTCTACCCGAAGAACAACCTCTCGTACTGCGCCAACTTCCTCAACATGATGTTCTCGGTTCCGGCGGAACCGTATGAAATCGACGAGGAAATCGTCAAGATTCTGAACCTGCTGCTGATCCTGCACGCCGACCACGAGCAGAACTGCAGCACCTCGACGGTGCGCCAGGTCGGGAGCTCGCAGGCCAACCTGTTCGCCTCGATCTCGGCCGGCATCTGCGCGCTGTGGGGGCCGCTGCACGGCGGCGCCAACGAAGAGGTGCTGACCATGCTGCAGGCGATCAAGGACGACGGCAGCGGCCCGAAGAAGTTCATCGACCTCGCGAAGAAGAAGGACTCCGGCTTCAAGCTGATGGGCTTCGGCCACCGCGTCTACAAGAACTACGACCCGCGCGCGAAGATCATCAAGGTGGCCGCGGACAAGGTGGTCGGCAAGATGAAGACGCCGGACCCGCTGCTCGACATCGCCAAGACCCTGGAGGAGGCGGCGCTGTCCGACAGCTACTTCGTCGAGCGGAAGCTCTACCCGAACGTCGACTTCTACAGCGGCATCATCTACCGGGCGCTCGGCATCCCGATCAACATGTTCACCGTCATGTTCGCCATCGGGCGCACGCCGGGCTGGATCGCGCACTGGAAAGAGATGATGGAGGACCCGACCACCAAGATCTTCCGCCCGCGGCAGATCTACACGGGCCCCCCCCAGACGCGTTACACCCCGATCGACGAGCGCAAGTAGCGCGGACCACCCTCACCCTGGCCCTCTCCCAAGGGAGAGGAAATGAGAATCTGATCTCCTCTCCCGCCTTGCGGGAGAGGGGTGGCGTGAGGGCAGGCCTTGCGCGGGTTGCCCGCGCGAGAGAACAGAAGCCTTACTTCTTCTTGGCCGGCGCCGCCTTCGCAGCCGGCGCCGGAGCGGTGGCCGGCGTGGCCGCCGGCGGGGGCGTCGTCGCGGGCGGCGGCGTGGTCGCGCCACCTGCAGGGGCCGCTCCACCGCCGGCCGGGGCCGTGCCCGGGACGGTGCCTTCCTCGTCGGTCTCGGGCGCGCGGTCCCACTTGTCGACGCGCCCCGAGCCGGTGGTGTCGTAGCCGATGCGATCCAGCTTGCCGCCCTCGAAGTACTGCCACTCGTCGACCTTGCCGTCGTTGTTGGTGTCGCGCTCGATGCGCACCAGCTTGCCGTCCTCGTAGTACTTCCAGACGTCGACGCGCTGGTCGAAGTTCATGTCCAGCTCGTCGCGCACGCGCTTGCCCTGGTTGTAATAGACGGTGAGGTCGAACTTGCCGTCCAGATCTCCGTCGATCTCCTCGAGGACGATCTGCGACCCCGTGTCGTCGTAGTACGTGACCATGTCGATCTTGCCGTCCATGTTCAGATCGACCTGCTTGCACGACAGCACCTCGGTCTTCTGACCGGCGACGTCCATGGTCTTGAAGAACTTCCAGACGTCGGGCTTCTTGTCCCCGTTCAGGTCGGAGGTGACGACGTGTTTGTCCTTGTCGTTGCACTTGTCGCGATCGACCAGGGGCGAGGTGGGCGCGTTCGACGCGCTGTTGACCATCTCGGCGTGCTGCGGCGTCGAACCGCATCCCACGGCGGCCAGCGTCGAGGCCGCCGAAACGAGCGATAGGAGATGGAAAACGCGCGTCTTGGACTTCAGCATGGCTGCTACGGTAGGGCGGAACGGGCGATTCATCAAGTCCGCCGGGCGTTCGACGCGGCGCCGAAGCCCGCGTATCGCTTGACCGTCGACCTATGGTCATGCATGGTCATGTCATGGCGAGGAAGAAGATCTCCACGACCATCTACATCACGCCCGAGCAGAACGAGCAGCTCAAGCTGCTGAACTCGAAGACGCGCGTGCCGGTGGCCGAATACATCCGGCAGGGGATCGATCTCGTGCTCGACAAGGAGAGACACAATCTTCCCGGGCAACTTCCGCTGGCGGTCACGACCCGCCGCTGATACGAGTTTCACCGCGCCCCGCCGCCGAGTCTTCCACACCGCCCGCTGCACATTGCCGCACGTTCATGCCCACCCCGACCAGCCTCATCCGTAACTTCTCGATCATCGCGCACATCGACCACGGCAAGTCGACGCTGGCGGATCGGCTGCTCGACGCGACCGACGCGCTCAGCGATCGCGAGCGCAAGGCCCAGTTCCTCGACAGCATGGACCTGGAGCGCGAGCGGGGCATCACCATCAAGGCCGCGACCGTACGCCTCAACTTCCATGCCCCCGACGGCCAGACCTACGAGCTCAACCTGATAGACACGCCCGGCCACGTCGATTTCCACTACGAGGTGTCGCGTTCGCTGACGGCGTGCGAGGGAGCGGTGCTGGTCGTCGACGCGTCACAGGGGGTCGAGGCGCAGACGCTGGCCAACGTCTACCTGGCGGTGAACAACAACCTCACGATCATCCCCGTGATCAACAAGATCGACCTCCCGGCCGCCGATCCCGAGAACGTGCGCCGGCAGATCGAGGAGGTCATCGGCATCGACGCCTCCGACGCGATCCTGGCGTCGGCCAAGGAGGGGAAGGGGATCCACGAAATCCTGGAGGCGGTGGTGGCCAAGGTGCCGCCGCCGGTCGGCGATCCGGCCGCGCCGCTGCGGGTGCTGCTGCTCGACAGCTGGTACGACAGCTACCGGGGCGTGGTCATCCTGGTGCGCGTCGTCGACGGCGTGCTGCGCCCCAAGCAGAAGGTGCGCTTCATGGCGGCGCGCCGGGACTACGAGATCCAGACCATCGGCGTGTTCGGCCCGTTCGCGCGCGAGTGGCCCGAGCTCGGGCCGGGCGAGGTCGGCTTCTTCACGGCCGCCATCAAGGAGGTCGCCGACGCGCGCGTCGGTGACACCATCACCGACGCGGGCAACCCGTGCTCGACGCCGCTGCCCGGGTTCCAGCCGGTGAAGCCGATGGTATTCGCCGGGATCTTCCCGACCGATTCGGCGCGTTACGAGGACCTGCGCGACGCGCTCGACAAGCTGCGCCTCAACGACGCCTCGTTCTCGCGCGAGCCCGAGTCGTCGGCCGCCCTCGGCTTCGGCTTCCGCTGCGGGTTTCTGGGCCTCTTGCACATGGAGATCGTGCAGGAGCGGCTCGAGCGCGAGTACGACCTGGACCTGATCACCACCGCGCCGACGGTCCGGTTCCGCTGCGTGCTGCGCAGCGGCGAGGTGATCGAGCTGGACAACCCGGCCAAGTTCCCGTCCGAGGGCGAGATCGACCGGATCGAGGAGCCGATCATCGCCGTCACCATCCATACGCCGCCGGAGTACGTGGGCGGCATCCTGAAGCTGTGCGAGGAGAAGCGCGGCACCCAGACCGGCCTGACGTATGCGGGCGAAAAGCGCGTCATCATCCGCTACGATCTACCGCTTACGGAGATGGTGTTCGGGTTCTACGACCGGCTGAAGTCAGTGTCGCGGGGTTACGCGTCGCTGGATTACGAGCCCAAGGACTACCGCCCGGCCGACCTCGTCCGCATGGATCTGATGGTGAACGGCGATCGCGTCGACTCTCTGTCGCTGATCGTTCACCGGGAGGGCTCCTACACCAAGGGGCGGGACCTGTGCGTCAAGATGAAGGAGCTCATCCCCCAGCAGCAGTTCGAGGTCGCGATCCAGGCGGCGATCGGGTCGCGCGTCATCGCCCGGACGACGGTCAAGGCGCTGCGCAAGAACGTGACGGCCAAATGTTACGGCGGCGACATCACCCGCAAGCGCAAGTTGCTGGAGCGGCAGAAGGAAGGTAAGAAGAGGATGAAACAGGTCGGCAACGTGGAAATCCCGCAGGAAGCCTTCCTCGCCATCCTCAAAGTCGATTGAGATGAGCGCAACTCACGGCGACGACCTGGGAACGACACGCAAGCCGGGCGGCTCGACGCGCGGGCCGGGCGGCTCGGAGGAGCCGCCGGCCGGGTTCTTCGCGTGGTGGCGGCGGCGGTCGGCAGCCCGGCGCGCGAACCTGGAGGCGCGCCACCTGCTGAAGGAGGCGCGCCGCATCCTGAAGAAGCGCGGCCAGCAGATCCCCGGCGCGGTCACCGCGACCGTCAAGGCGGCCATCCAGAACGTCGACGACGCGATGGCGGCCGGCGACGTCGAGCGGCTGCGCAAGGCCAACGTCACGCTCGACGAGACGATGGACGACCACCTGTCGTTCGCGCGCAAGTCGACGCTGCGCGAGTACGCGGAGTCGATCGGCGTCGCCATCGCGGTCGCGCTGCTGCTGCGCGCCTTCGTGGTCGAGGCGTTCCAGATCCCGTCCGGGTCGATGATCCCGACGCTGGAGGTCGGCGACCACATCTTCGTCTCCAAGTTCTCGTACGGCCTGTCGATCCCGTTCACCGACAGCAAGATCTTCCAGTACGGGTCGCCCAAGCGCGGCGACGTCATCGTCTTCAAGTTCCCGCAGGACACCAGCACCGACTACATCAAGCGCGTGATCGGGCTGCCCGGCGACACCGTCGAGGTGAGGCAGGGGCAGCTGTACGTGAACGGCAACGAGATCCACCGCGAGCGCGTCCCCGTCCGCTGCCACTACAGCGAGGTGTCGGCCGCCGGCGTGCCCGACGACCACGACTGCGAGCACTGGATCGAGACGCTGGGCGACCGGGTGCACGACACCATCCTCGAGCCGTCGCACCCCGCCATCGATCACCCGCGCACGGTGGTGCCGCAGGGCGAGGTGTTCGTGATGGGCGACAACCGCGACAACTCGTACGACTCGCGG
>DATBHU010000755.1:0-7207 GCA_036557265.1 Polyangia bacterium | reverse complement strand
CCTGCCACATCGATCTGAACGACTGCCCGCAGGGCTTCACCTGCGGCTGCGGCGGCCCGGGCCCGGGCAGCGGCACGTGCACCTGTCACCGCAACTGCACGGACGCGAGCCAGTGCTCGGTGGCGGAGCCGATGTGCGGCTGCCCGTCGACCACCACCGGCGCCCGCTTCTGTGTCAACGCCTGCTTCTGCAGCTGCGGCTGACGCGCGCCGCCCGTCAGCGGCAACGGAAGACGATGTAGCCGTGGAAGACCATCTGGTTCGGGATCTCGTAGCCGTTCGGGGTGATCATGGTGCCCAGGCGGTTGCCGTCGTCCAGCACCTGATGGCCGGCCGGATTGCAGACGCGATACGCGCGCGCGGTGCACCGGTACGAATTGTTGCGGGGGCAGCGGACGAGGAGCGCGGGCTGGCCGTCGGGGCCGATCACGGTCTGCGTGGTCGCGCACCCGGCGGCGAGCGCGGCGGCCGCGAGCAGTTGCTTCACGCCGTTCACGACACGGCCGCGCCGAGCAGCCGGCCGATGCCGTAGGTGACCGCGCCGGCGGTGGCGCCGATCAGCAGCGACCGCAGCCCGCCGCGCGCGGCGTCCCGCCCCGAGAACAGGCTGGTCGCGCAGCCGACGCCGAACAGGGCCACGGCGGTCAACGCGATCGCCGCGAGCAGCGCGCCGCCCCCGCCGCCGAAGACGAACGGCGCCAGCGGCACCGCCGCGCCGACCGCGAACGACGCGAACGAGAAGCCCGCCGCGCCGAAGGGCGACCCGAGCGCGCCCGGATCCAGCCCCAGCTCCTCGCGCGCCAGCGCGTCCAGCGCGTAGGCGGGGTTGGCGACGATGCGCGCGGACATGCGGTCCGCATCATCCTTGCCGAGGCCGCGCGCCTGGTAGATCAGCGACAGCTCGGCGGCCTCCTCGTGCGGGTACTTCGCCAGCTCGTCGCGCTCGGCGCCGATCTGATGCTCGAACATCTCGCGCTGCGAGCGCACCGAGATGTACTCGCCGGCCGCCATCGAGAACGCGCCCGCCAGCAAGCCGGCCACGCCCGAGACGAGCACGGCGCGCCCCTCGCCCGCCGCGCCGGCCACGCCCAGGATCAGACAGACGTTCGACACCAGACCGTCACTCGCGCCGAACACGGCGGCGCGCAGGTTCCCGCCCGCGATGCCGCCACGATGCCGCCGCCCGATCTCGTCCACCGAATGCGGCATCGGGTGGCCGGTCAGATGGGACGACGTCGAATATACAGACATCCCCCTAACCTTCATCGCGGCGAGCACGCTCTTCATGCGCCGCGGCCCGAAGCGCCGCACCAGCGCCGCCACGAACCGCGCGCGCGCCGGCGGGACATACGCGGACGGCGCGCGGCCGTCCGTTTTCTTCATCTCTTCCGCCCAGATTGCCGCCTGCGCTTCCGCCTCGCCGGCCAGCTTCGTGAACAACGCGCGCCGCTCCTCCGCCGACTCCGCCTCCGCGACCACGCGGTACAGGAACACGGACTCCATCTCGTGCCCCCAACTTTCCTCCGCACTCATTGCGAACGCGCCTTATAGGAGTGCATGGCTGTGCGCGTCGGCGAGGAATCAGGCAATTCCCGAGTCCTGGAATTTGTCTGCTTTTTTACCAACCGTTAACCGAACCCGAGAGTATCTTCCTGTGCGGAAATAGACCACATGCCCGAATCCTCGCCTGCTGCAGACGATCTCGCGTCTCAAATCCTCGCCCTCGTGGGCCACGAAGGCAGCGGCGAACGTCTGTCGTCGCCGGGAGATCTCTTCGCCCGCGCCACGAAGAAGCAGCTGCTCGATTGCGCGGCCGCGCTCGGCATGAAAGGCGTCGCCAAGCTGTCGCGCGAAGATCTGGCCGGACGCATCGAGGTCGCGTTCGCCGGACTGCGCGCGTCGCCCGTCGACGCCGGCGCGGCGCCGCTCAACGGGGGCGGCTCGTTCCCGCAGAAGTTCGATCTCGGTCCGACCACCGAGGCCGGGCCCATGCCGAAGGACATCCCCTGGGGCTACGGCTACGACCGCATCACGGCGATGGCGGTCGATCCGATGCGCCTCTACGTCTACTGGGAGGCGACCGACGGCGCCATCGCGGCCGCGCGCCACGACCTCGGGTCGGCGGGCGAGCGCGCCTGGCTGAACATCCGCGTCTACGACATCACGGGCCGTCTGTTCGACGGCACCAACGCGCACAGCTACTTCGATCACCGGATCGAGCGCCACGAGCGGCAGTGGTTCTTCGGCATCAACAAGCCGACCTCGACGACGTGCGCCGAGATCGGGCTCAAGTCCGAGGAAGGGTACTTCGTCAAGATCGTCCGTTCCGGCCGCGTCGAGTTCCCGCGCAACGAACCGTCGCCCGACGGGACCGTCGAGTGGCTGAGCGTGCGCACCGCGAGCGGGCCGGTCGGCAACCGCTTCGCCGGGGCGCCGGGCGCGCGCGGCGTGGGCGCCGGCCCGGGCCCGGGAGGCGGCGCGCCGGGTGGTCCGCCGCCGGGCGGCGCGAACCCCGACACCGGCTGGGAAGAGACGCACGACTGGAGCCAGTTCGCCGGCTTCCCGGTGCCGCGCGGCCAGCGGCTGTTCGGGCGCACCTGGCAGCGCCACGAGATGGTGGGCGAGGAGTGGAGCGCCGAGACCCGGACCGAGTGGGTCGGCCCCACGCTGCGCGCCGAATGGGAGTCGGGGCCGTTCACCTATCCGGTCGACGTTCCCGAGAGCACCGTCGAGGTCTTCGACAACGGCGAAGTCGCCGTCCGCACCGAGGGCGGGCGCACGCACGTGTCGTACGGCCCGTGGCAGGTGGTGATCCGCGGCCTCGGCGCGCGCGCCGAGCGGCGCGTGCTCGGCACCTGGGAGTACCGGCGCCAGGTGGCCGTCGAGGGCGGGATGGAGCGGATCACGACCGGCGCCGGTCATGCGGTGGGCAGCTCCGAGTGGATGATGCTGGGCGCCAGCGAGCGCGCCTGGGCGGGCGCCAGCGAGATCCTGTTGCGCGGCGCCAGCGAGCTGTGGCTGCTGGGCGCGAGCGAGCTCGTCTACGGCGGCGCGAGCGAGCGCATGTTCCTGGGCGCCAGCGAGCTCCGCTTTCGCGGCGCCAGCGAGCGCCGCTTCGCGGGCGCGAGCGAGCTGCGCATGGGCGGCGCCAGCGAGCGCAGCCTGATGGGCGCCAGCGAGAGCCGGCTGGGCGGCGCCAGCGAGCGCGGCTTCGGGGGCGGCAGTGAACGCCTGGGCGGCGCCAGCGAGCGGTCGGGCGGCGGCGCCGGCGTCACCTACGAATACGACCCCAGCTCCCCCTACCCGATCCCGCGGCGACAGGGCGAAGGAAAGTAGGTCCACCATGGCGACCGGATACTTCTCGCTGGTTCTGCACGCGCACCTCCCCTTCGTCCGTCACCCGGAAGATCCGACGGTGATGGAGGAGCAGTGGCTCTACGAGGCGATCACCGGCACGTACCTTCCGCTGATCCAGATGTTCGAGGGGCTGATCGCCGATCACGTCCCTTACCGCTGCACGGTGTCGCTGTCGGCCCCGCTGATCACGATGCTGACCGACGACCTGCTGAAGGTCCGCTACGCCGAGCACCTCGACAAGCTGATCGAGCTGACCGAGAAGGAGATCGATCGCACCAAGCACGAGCCGCACTACCAGCGGCTCGCGTACATGTACCGCGATCGCTTTCAATCGCTGCGCCACACCTGGCGCAGCCACGAGGGCGATCTGGTGCGCGCCTTCCGGATGCTGCAATACGCCGGGCGCGTCGAGGTGATCACGTCGACCGCGACGCACGCGTTCTTCCCGCTGATGGATCGCAACTGGGCCAACATCCGCGCCCAGGTCCACGTCGCCGCCGACCTATATGAACGCCACTTCGGCTGCCGCCCGCGCGGCATGTGGCTGGGCGAGTGCGGCTACGTCCCCGGCGTCGACGAGCTGCTGCGCGAGGCCGCCATCCGCTACTTCTTCGTCGATTCGCACGGCGTCCTGTTCGCGGATCGCCGGCCCGTCTACGGCGTCTACGCGCCGATCTACTGCCCGAGCGGCGTCGCCGCGTTCGGCCGCGACATGGAGTCGTCGGAGCAGGTCTGGAGCGCCAAGGAAGGCTACCCGGGCGATCGCCACTACCGCGACTTCTATCGCGACATCGGCTTCGACCTGCCCAAGGAGTACATCGGGCCGTACATCCACCCCGAAGGCCACCGCGTCTACACGGGGATCAAGTACCACGCCATCACCCACAACCAGCTGCACGACAAGTGGGTCTACGACCCGGACATCGCGCGCGGCAAGGCGGGCCTGCACGCGTCGCACTTCCGCGGCAACCGGGTCAAGCAGGTGCAGCACCTGGCGGCGCACATGGATCGCCCGCCCATCGTCATCAGCCCGTACGACGCCGAGCTGTACGGCCACTGGTGGTACGAGGGGCCGCTGTTCCTCGGTGACCTGTTCCGCCAGCTGCACTTCGACGAGAGCTCGATCGAGACGCTGACGCCGGGCGACTACCTGGAACGGCACGACACCAACCAGGTGGCGACGCCGTGCGCGTCGTCGTGGGGCTTCAAGGGCTACAACGACTACTGGCTGAACGAGAGCAACGCCTGGACCTACCGCCACCTGCACGTCGCGAGCGAGCGGATGGTGGAGCTGGCGCGGCGCCACCCGGCCGCCGACCCGCTGACCGTGCGCGCGCTGAACCAGGCCGCGCGCGAGCTGATGCTGGCGCAGTCGTCCGACTGGACGTTCATCATGAAGACCGGGACGACCGTTCCGTACGCGACGAAGCGGATCAACCAGCACATCCTCCAGTTCAACAAGATCTACGACGACCTCCGCGCCAACAAGCTCGGGTCGTCGGCGCCGAGCGCGAACGTCGACTGGCTGGCCGACGTCGAGGCCCGAGATAATATCTTTCCAAATATCGACTATCGCATTTACGCTAGCTGAGGTCCTGTCGGCCCCCCAACGCGCCTCGTGCCAGCGTCGCCATTAAAGGTCCTGTTCGTCGCCTCCGAGTGCGCGCCGTTCGCCAAGACCGGCGGCCTGGCTGACGTCGCGGGCGCGCTGCCCAAGGCGCTGCGCCCGCTGGACATCGACGTGCGCGTGGTGATGCCGCTCTACGCCGGCATGCCGTGGAACGACTTCGAGGTGCTGGACGGCATGCTGAACGTGCCGATGTGGTGGGGCGCGGCGCGCTCGCGCGTGCGCGTCGGCCGGCTGCCGGGCAGCGACGTGCCGGTCTACTGCCTCGAGTACAACCGCTACTTCGATCGCCCCTACCTGTACGGCCCGCCCGCCGAAGGCTACGCTGACAACCTGGAACGCTTCACCTTCCTGTCGCGCGGCGCGCTGGAGCTGTGCAAGGCGCTCGGCTTCTTCCCCGACGTCATCCACTGCAACGACTGGCAGACCGCGCTGCTTCCGGTCTTCGTCGACACGGTCGAATGGCTGCAGCCGCTGCACGCCGCGGCGACCATCTATTCGATCCACAACCTCGCCTACCAGGGGATCTTCGACGGCGGCGGCGTGTTCATCACCGGCCTCGGACGCGAGCACTACAACCCGCGCGAGCTGGAGCACTTCGGGGCGATGAACCTGACCAAGGCGGCGCTCTACCGCAGCACGATCCTGTCGACGGTCAGCCCGACCTACGCGCGCGAGATCCAGACCGGCGCCTACGGCAACGGGCTGGACGGCATCCTGGCCTGGCGCAACGGCGATCTGGTCGGGATCCTGAACGGCATCGACACCGACGAATGGAACCCGGCCACCGACCCGCACCTGCCGGCCCGGTTCGACGCGCGCGATCTCGCCGGCAAGGCGGTGTGCAAGGCGGCGCTGCAGAAGGAGGCCGGGCTGGCGGTGCGCCCCGACGTGCCGCTGTTCGGCATCGTGGGCCGGCTGACGCCGCAGAAGGGGTTCGACGTGCTGGCCCACGCGCTGGAGCGGATCCTGAGCTGGGACGTGCAGATGGTGCTGCTCGGCACCGGCGACAGCGACGCCGAGCGCTTCTTCGCCTGGGCCGACGGGCACTACGGCGATCGCTTCCGCGCCTGGCTGCGCTTCGACAACGGCCGCGCCCATCGCATCGAGGCGGGGGCGGATTTCTTCCTGATGCCGTCGCGCTTCGAACCGTGCGGCCTGAACCAGATGTACAGTCTGCGCTACGGCACGCTGCCGATCGTCCGTTCGACGGGCGGCCTCGTCGACACGGTGTCGAACTACGACGAGGCGACCGGCGGCGGGACCGGCTTCATGTTCAGCGACCTGTCGCCGGAAGCGCTGGCGAACACCATCGGCTGGGCGGTGTCGACCTGGTACGACCGCCCGGAGCACATCAACGGCATGCGCCGCCGCGCGATGGCGCAAGATTTTTCGTGGGGGCGCGCCGCCCACGCCTACCGCGACCTCTACCTCGGCGCCTACGAACGCCGCCGCGGCCACCCGTTCAAGTAGTATCGTCGGCCCATGGCCGATCCGTTCGTTCCACCTGTTGCGCCGATCAACGCGCCGTCGCCGGGCGTGCCGACGTGCCCCAAGTGTGGGAACGCCACCGCCACGAAGGTCAACTTCAACTGGTGGGGCGGCGCGCTCGGCCCGCGGTTGTTTCACGTCGTTCGCTGCGACCGCTGCCGCACGCAGTTCAACGGCAAGACGGGCGGGTCGCTGACGACCACGATCATCGTCTATCAGGTGATCGCCTTCGTCGTGGTCGGCGGCGCCATCTACCTCGGCTGGGACACGATCAGGCCCCTGCTCTTCCCGCGCTGACAGCGACAACCGGGCCCCGAACGCGCCGCGCCCGTGGCGAGAACGTCACAGGAGACATGTCCGCGCCGTGAGTGGTCACACGCCCGGCGCGGAAACCGGGTGGCACGGAATCTGTAAAGGTTGGCGGCGTGCGTGCGACGGTCAGCTTGTTGACGTTGGGGTTCTTCGCTCCGGTCGCGGCCGGATGCATCTCGAACGAGTACGTCATCCCGCCGGAGGAGTTGAACCGGCTGGTCATGACGCCGCCGGAGGTGCGCGGGCAGCATGTGCACGTCATCCAGGAGCTCGGGTCGCGGCGCGCCGACGCGGTCCCGACCGACGGCCCCGGCTGGCAGCAGGAAGCCGCGCCCTGGCCACAGCCGGCGGTCGCGCAGGACGGACCGCCGCCGGAGGAGACGCGCGACACCGACGTCCAGCTGGATCTGCAGGGGAACAT
>DATBHU010000754.1:0-4967 GCA_036557265.1 Polyangia bacterium | reverse complement strand
AATGAAGCCGAGATGGGGAGTCATCTGCTCCTGCTCGCGCCGCCGCCCGCGCACATGCTCCGGAAAGATCCGGTCCTCGAGGCCTACCAGCAGGAGATCGCATACGTGTTTCACGCGTTGCGGTGGCTCGGGGCGCGGCCGCAGGAGATCGAGGACCTGGCCCAGGAGGTGTTCATCGCGCTGCGGCGCTCCTGGCCAACGTACGATCCGTCGCGCCCATTGCGGCCGTATCTCTTCGGCGTCGCGTTCCGCGTCGTCTCGATGCAGCGGCGCAAGCGAAAGAACGAAGTGGCTTTCGCGCGGTTGGAGGTCCAGGACGGCGCGCCGGGTCCCGACGACGCCTTGCAAGCGAAGCAGGCCCGCGCGACGGTGCTGGGCGCGCTCGAACGGATTCCCCTGCGCCGCCGGGCGGTGCTGGTGATGCACGATCTCGAGGAAGTGCCGATGCTCCAGGTCGCGAAGGCGCTCTCGATTCCCTTGTTCACGGCGTACTCCCGGCTGCGCAAGGCGCGCAAGGAGCTGGAGGCCGCGGTGCGCCGGATCGGCAAAGACGAGCGTAAGCCGTGAAGAGGCCGCCGCTGTTATCGTCCGAGCTGGAAGCGCTACTCGCGCCACACCGCGCGGTCGTGCCGCTCACGCCGTCAGTCGAGGCCCGCGCCATCGCGCGCGCTGCGGCCGCGGCTGAATCGCCGGAGCCGATCGCCGGGCAGGTGTCCGGTCGACCGCGCTGGGTGTTCGCGGCCGCGGCCGGCGCGGTGCTCGCGCTCGGCGCAGCGGCGTACGCTGCGCGCGCGTGGCTCGTTGCGCCATCGTGGCAGAACGTGCCCGATGCGGCGCCGCTTGCGGCTCCGAGCGCGAGCCTGCCTCGTCCCCGGGCCGTCGCGTCGGCTGCGCCGGACACCGAAGAGCCGGCGATCGCGCCGCCCGCGGCGCCGCACGCGCGGCGAATCGCAGGGAGACCGAGAGCAGGTCCCCCAACCAACGCGGAGCTCCAGCTCCTGCGTGCAGCGCGCCAGGATGTCACGGGCGACGACTTCGCCGGGGCGCTCGCGGTCCTCGCGGAGCACGTCCGCCGGTTTCGGAACGGCAGCCTGGTGGAAGAGCGCGAGGCGTTGCGGGTCAAATCCTTGGCCGGGCTCGGGCGCCGCGAAGAAGCGCAGCGTGCGGCGGCGGCGTTCCACGCTCGGTTCCCCCACAGCGTATTTCTTTCGACATTCGAACACATGAAGGAGGCAGACCGCTGACGAACCGTGGGTGGTGTCCCTTCGCTCTCTCCGCCTCCGTAGCACTGCTGATCGCCGCCTGCGAAGGCGGGAACATAGACGCCGGCCGCGATCTGCCGCACGGGGCGCTGCCCGTCGACGAACGGAACCCCGTGATCGTCTCGAACGACTCGGCGACCGACAACTGGACCGGGGAGTACGCCATGCTGCTGGCCAACTCCGGCGGGCCACCGCTGATCGGCATCATCGTCAACCCGAGCCCGTACTGGCCGGATCTCGCGACGAACGTCAGCGGCTGGACCCAGATGATCGCGGCGGCGCGCGCGAGCGGCATGCGGGGCATTCCGGACGCGACCGGCAGCGCGGGGGATCCGCTGGTCCGGCCCGCGGACGGCAAGATCGAGTCGACGACGCCGAACCGATCCGACGGGGCGAAGCTGATCATCGATCTGTCCGCTCGACTGAGCCTGCCTTGGCGGCCAGTCGTGGTGGCCACGGGCAGCCGCCTCACGGACCTCGCAGACGCATACCTCATCGATCCGACCGTCGCGGAGCGCGTGGTGGTCGTCTCGTCGCTGGGCGGCGCGTCCAACGGCGTCGACGGCATGGGCTGGCCCAACGGCGAGCTCGACCCCTGGGCCGACTGGATCGTCGGTCAGCGATTTCGCTACGTGCAGGTCAACGGGTATTACGACCAGACCGGCGACGTGAAGAGCAACGACGCCGCCAAGCTGCCCGCCAATCCGTTTGGAACCTGGATGGCGGCGAAGATCTCCAGCGTGCTGCAGATCCCGATGTCGTCCGATCAGATCGGCGTGCTGGCGGCTGGCGTGCCGACGTTCGTCACCGCCAGCGCCGTCTCGCGGGCCGTCGTCGATCCCTCGGCCGCGTTCGACTCGACGACGGGGCCGCCCTTGCTGGCGCAGGGAGATGGCTCCATCTGGGTGGCGCCCACATGCGACGGCGCGATGGCAGCAGGTCGGCTCTGGAAGGCGCTCCAGGATCCCCACACGTTCGGTCACTGAAGCCGATTTGTTAACAACGAGGCGGCTCCGCGGCCAATGAGCCTGGATGACCGCATTCGGCGCGCCTTCAGCGAAGCGTATGTCCGCGGTTCTGGCGTTCGCCGCCGTGACGGCGGGGGCGTCCGTTTCATTCGCCGACAACCCGCTCGTGCAGACCAACTACACGTCCGATCCCGCGCCCATGGTCTCGAACGGGAGGATTTACCTCATCACGACGCACGACGAGAACGCGGCGGGGCAACCGTGCACCGCCGTGGCCGGTTACACACTGTGCACGTGGTTCGCGTACTCGTCCGCGGACATGGTGAACTGGACCGACCACGGCGCGGTGGCTAGCTGGAAAACGTTCAGCTGGGCGGGCACCGCCGCGTGGGCTCCACAAGCGATCCCCCGCAACGGCAAGTTTTACCTCTACGTTCCCCTCAACAACACGTCCGGCTCGACGGTCATCGGAGTCGGCGTCTCCAACAGCCCGATCGGTCCGTACCAGGACGCCATCGGCAAGCCGCTGGTCACCGCCGGTTGCTCAGGCGGGACGGGCGACATCGATCCCACGGTGTTCATCGACGATGACGGGCAGGCGTATCTCTATTTTGGAAGAAGCGTCCCCGGCTACGTGAAGCTGAACGCGGACATGATCTCGTATTCGGGGGGCATTCAATGCCCCGCCGTCAACACGCAGAGCTTCGGGCCGGCGCCGTCCGCGGGCGGCTTCCCCTCTCAGTACGAAGAGGGTCCGTGGATCATGAAGCACGGCACCACCTACTACCTCGCCTACGCGGCCAACAACATTCCGGAGGACATCTCCTATTCCAGAGCCACCGCGCCCACGGGCCCCTTCACCTACGGAGGGACCATCATGAAGGCGATGGGTGCGAGCTTCACGAATCACACCGGCATCATCGACTTCAACGGGCACTCGTATTTTTTCTATCACAACGGTGGCTTGCAAAAGGGCGGGTCGGTCCCGTCGAACGGCGACGGCTATCACCGCTCGGTTTGCCTCGAGGAGTTCAAGTACAACTCCGACGGGTCGTTCCCGACGATTCCAGCGACGACCGCCGGTCCGCGGGCCATCGCCAACCTGAACCCGTTCGTGCAGACCGAAGCGGAGACCATCGCGTGGGAGTCCGGCGTGCAGACGGAGGTGACCAGCGATACCGGAGGCGGGATGGATGTCACGCAGATCAGCAACGGGGACTACATCAAGGTGAAGAATGTCGACTTCGGGACCGGCGCCGTCTCGTTCGACGCGCGGGTCGCGTCGGCGGCGAGCGGCGGAAACATCGAGATCCATCTGGACAGCCAGACCGGCACTCTGCTCGGCACGTGCATTGTCGCGGGCACCGGCGGCGCGCAGACGTGGATGACGAAGACCTGCGCGGTCAGCGGCGCGACGGGCCTTCACGATCTGTTCCTGAAGTTCACCGGTGGCAGCGGATCGTCGCTGTTCAACTTCAACTGGTGGAAGTTCACGCCGCGCGACGCGCTCGACGGCGGAACGCCGGACGGTAGCGCCGGTGGCGCGGGCGGTGCCGGTGGCTCGGGCGGCGCTGTCGGGGCGGGCGGAACGTCCGGACGCGGCGGTGTGGGAGGCGGCGGGCGCGGGGGCGCCGGTGGCGCCGGCGCGGGCGGTAACGGGCCCGGCGCCGGTGGGAGCAGCGGCGGATTGGGTGGCGCTGCCGGCATGGCCGGTGCGGGAGGCGGCGCTGCCGGCGATGGGGGCGGACGCGGCGGCGCGTCGGGCATCGGCGGAAGCAACGCAGGTATCGGCGGAGCAGCGGGCGCAGCAGTCGGTGGCCGAGGAGGCTCGACCGGCGGCGCTTCGGGGGCCGGTGGCGCCGGTACGTCGGGAGGCGCAGGCAACGCGGCCGGCGGGACCGGCGGCGGCGCGGCGGGCTGCAGCTGCCAGAGCAGCCCAGGTCAGAGCCCCGCGTCGCCCGTACTTCTACTGTTGCTGGCGGCGAGGGTGTGGCGGCGCGGCCGCCGCGCAGCCAAGAGCCTCGGTAGGTGAACGAGGGGCGCCGGTCAGCAGCGCCGTGGCCGGAGGGGCGCATCCACGCTCGTCGGATCGATCGGAGCCGCGACCGCCGCCCGTGCGCGCGCGATCGCGCGTGCACGAACCGCCGGCGACAGCTGTGCGATGATCCGGACGTGTTTCAGTAGCGCCTGTATCGCAGCGTCGACGGGAGGGACTTCGTCGGAATGAACGAGGCGCAGACTGCGCATGCGATCATTCGTTCATTGGCTGGGGCGAACGATGTTTGTCACACGCGAGGGATCAGAAAGTCGGTATCGGGACGGTCAGGTTCTTGATGTCGGCGTATGCGGCTTCGATCCCCGCCATCGAATTCACCGACTGCGCGTTCGCGGCGGGCGTGTCGGTGATGGTGTTCTGCCCGGTCTGGTTCTGCGCCACGTTCGCGGGCGCGTTCACCATCGCGTTGTGCGCGATGGTGTAGCCGGAGGTCTGCTCGTCCAGATAGATGCCCTGGCTTCCGTAGTCGGCCCAGATGCTCGTCTGGTAGTCGTGCAGGTAGTTGTACTGCATCTGCGAATTCGGCTGCTGGTTGGAGAGCGTGTAGATCCCGGCGCCGTCCGCCAGGATCTGGACCGCGTGGTGGACGTTGTTGTTGTTGATCTTGTTGGTGGCCATCGCGTTGACGCTGCTGGTCCACCCGTACCCGACGGAGATCGCCGTGTAGTTCGTGTACGCAAC
>DATBHU010000753.1:0-2128 GCA_036557265.1 Polyangia bacterium | reverse complement strand
CAGCGTGTAGCTTGAGAGAACGTTTCCGCCCATGGAGACGAAGTCGACCTTGACGCCGCCCGCGCTGACAGCAACCCGCGCAAATCCGGAATCCGGCCAGTAAGTGGTGTAGCCGGTCTCGCTGGCATCGAACTTCCACGGCGCGCCCGCGCTTCCCGGCAGCGTGTAGTGGATGCCGTCGACGACCATGTCCGTGAAGACATGATCGTGCGCGTAGAAGAAGATCTGGACGCCGTGCTGCATCATCAGCTGATGCACCATGGCCTGCTCGCCGACGCGCGCGGCGCGCCCGCCCCCGCGGCCGTAGGCCGAGTCGACGTCGTTGCCGGCGTTGCCGCCGACGGTGTGATGGATGAAGAGAAAGCGCCACTTCGAGGTGGCGTCCGACAGCGTCTGCTCCAGCCAGGCGAGCTGCGCCGCGCCGAGCGTCCAGTCGTCGGGGAGGCCGGGGTCGTAGTCCAGCAGGTGGCAGGACGTCGTGTACGTCATGACGTTCAGCACCACGAACAGCGCGTCGCCCCAGGTGAAGGCGTAGTAGTCCTGGTTGGCGCTGCCGCCCTGCGCATAGGTCGTCGCCGTCGGGCCCGGCAGGTAGAGCAGGCGCTGGCTGAGCGAGCGATCGATCTCCGAGGCGGTGTTGCAGCCGCTCTCGCCGTCCCAGTTGCCGATCACGCCGAAGTGGGCGGCGCGCCCGAGCGTGTCGCCCAGCATGCGGCGGAAGTTCAGGTACGCCAGCCGCGCCCACGCGGTGTCGGGCGGCGGGGTGTTGAAGCCGAACAGGTGGTAGTCGAGGAGGTCGCCCAGATCGACGACGAAGTCCGGATCGCTCGCGGCGATGTCGGCGCTGACGGCGCGCAGCGTGCTCTCCATGAAGCCGTAGCTGTCGTCGACGACGGTCGAGCCGGGTGGCAGCGTGGCGCGCGGCTCGATGTGCGAGTCGGCGAGCACGCCGAACGTGAACGCCGTGCCGGGAGCGGGCGGGGTGGCGGCGCTGCCCGAGTAGAGCGGCGGCGCGCAGGCGATGCGGCCGGCGGCGCCCTCCCCGACGCAGATCTGGTAGGCGTAGCGGCGGCCGGGCGAGAGCCCGGTGACCGACCACTGGGCGATGTCGGCGGCCGGCGACGTCGGCGCGGGCAGGGTGGTCCAGGCGCTCGCCGCCTCGTCGCGCACGCGCGCGCGCAGCGTGGACGGATCACCCGAACGGAGGACCACGCTGAGCCCGAAGCCGCTCGCGGTCGGCGCGAAGATCAGGGGCGCCCCGACCAGCGCGAGGCCCGAGGTCGCGTCGGAGCCCGGTCCGTCGATCGTGCCCACGCCGCCGTCGTCGGGCGGATGCGCCGGGGCCAGCGGGGGCGGCTCGCAGCCGAGCGCGAGCCCGAGACCGGCGGCGGCGGCGATCCAGGCGGCGGTCTGGCGGCAGCCCATGGCGCGACTTTAACGCCGGGCCGACGCGGCGGGGTCAGAATGGCGCCATGAAGCGGCGATTGTGGATGTCGGGGCTGGCGATCGTCCTGCTGGCGGGCTGCCGTCCCCGGGCCGCGGCGCCCGCGACGCCGGGGGCGCCGCAGCCCGCGCGGCCGCCGGTGCTGGTCACGATCGTCGTCGACCAGCTGGCGGCGTGGACGGCGGACGAGCGCTGGCCTGCGCTGCCGTCCGACGGCGGCTTCGCGCGGCTGCTGCGCGAGGGCCTGTACGTGCGCGAGCTGCACTTCGCCCACTCCGTGACCGACACGGCGCCGGGGCACGCGGCGCTGTACACGGGCGCGGTGCCGCGCGCGACCGGGATCGTCGCCAACGACGTGCTCGACCCCGACGGCAAAAATGGCGGAAAGAAGGCGTCGATCCTGCGCGACGCCAGCACGCGGCTGGTGCCGGCGGGCGGCGCGGGCGCGATCGATCGCCCGGGCAGCTCGCTGGCCGCGCTGCGAGTCGACACGCTGGCCGACGCGCTGATGGCCGCCCACGCCGACGCCGAGGTCTACAGCTTCTCGCTCAAGGATCGGGGCGCGCTGTTCGCGGCCGGTCGGCGCCCGAAGCTGGCGCTGTGGCTGGACACCGACGGGGGCGCGCTGGTGACGTCGACGGCGTTCGCGGCCGCGGTGCCGGCCTGGGCGGCGCCGCTCGCGGA
>DATBHU010000752.1:0-6209 GCA_036557265.1 Polyangia bacterium | reverse complement strand
GATTTCGTGACGGTCCTCCGCACCACGGACGTCGCCCACGGCGAGATGGTGGCCGAGCTTCTGCGCCGCGAAGGGATCGACGCGCTCTTTCAAAAATTCGGCGGTCCCCTGATCGGACTGCCGGCCGCGCTGGCCCGCATGACGGTCGACGTACCGGCCGATTCGGCGGCGCGCGCGAAGGAGCTCCTCGCCGATCTCGAGTACAGCGGCGCGGCCGAGGCGCTGGAGACGGGCGATCAAGGGAATGCCCACCAAGACGAAGACGGAGACGCCCCCCGGGGTGATGCCGGCGCGGCGGACGGGGAGCGGCTGCTCTCCCGGAGGTTTCCGCCCCTCACCGCGGGGTTTGCGCTGATCCTCCCGGGCGGCGCGCATCTGTACGCGCGGCGGCCGTGGACGGCGCTGGTGCTGGCGATGGGCGTCGCCGGCTGCCTGGCGGTCGTCTACGCCACGCGGAGCGCGCGGCTGTTCGACCTGGCGGTGGCGATCTTGATGGCGACCGTCGCCTGCGACGCGATCGGCGGGGTTCGCGCCGCCCGCGCGCAGATCGCGCGCTCGGCCGCGCCGCGCGGCGCCCAGCTCGCGGGGGGCCTGCGCCTGCTGGTCATCGCCGCGGCCGTGGGCGGCTTCGGCGCGCTCGTGTACGACAAGCTGTTCGTGAACTTCAAGGTCAGCTGTACGGGCGCGCGGATCTTCATCGAGAACCACACGGGCCAGCCGCGCACGATCGAGATCGCGACGGTCGAAATCGTCGGTTCGTCCGCATCCGAGGAGATGCGGCACGAAGTCGGCGTCCGTCCGAAGACGGGTTGTCTGGCCTGCTCGGATGAGAGCCTGATCCTCGAAGTTCCGTACATCGTCGCCGCGCGGTGCGGGGAGCGGTTCTGGCGGAGCGCTCCCCTCTGGATGCTGTCGGACACGAAAGGCGCCGGCCGGACGGACGCTCTGGGCGACTGCCATTTCGCGTTCCGGTTCGTCGCGCGCAAGATCGGCGTGACGGACGACGATCCAATCGAAGTGGACGCCGTCTGCACACCCCCGGCGGAGGACGAGGACGCGCCGGCGGCGGGTCTGCTGCAGCGAATTCACGGGGGAGGCTGACCACGGAGGCTGCCGACGATGGCTGACGACGGATACGTGACGGTCTTTCGGACCACCGACCTCGCCGAGGGCGAGCTGCTGGCCGGGATGCTGGAAGGCGAAGGGATCGACGCGCGCTTCCATCGCGTCTCGGCCTCGCTGCTCGGCGCGGGGCCGCAGATCTTCGAGACCCGCGTCGACGTTCCCGTCGAATCGGAGGCGCGGGCCCGCGAGCTGCTCACGGACTTGGCGTACGTGGGCGCCGCCGAGGGACAGGGGGCGGAGGCCGAGCCCCGAGACGCGACCCCGGCGCCACGCCGTCCGTGGCTGGCCGGCGTGGCGTTCCTCATTCCGGGCGGTGGTCATTTCTACGCGCGGCGCCCCTGGACGGGCCTCGTGCTCGCCGGTGCCATCGTCTGTATGTACGTGGCGGCGCTGGGCAGCGGCGTGCGTGGGGGGGGCGAGCTCGCGGGCGAGCTCGGGTTCGGAACCTTCGTGGCGCTGTTCCTGTGCGACGCCATCGGCGGCCTTCGCGCCTGCCGGGCCGAGAATCGGGGCGTTCACCGGCAACGGCCCGATCAGCTCCTGCGTGGGGCCGTGCTGGTGCTGCTGGCGATCGGAGCCGGTCTGGCGTTCGCCGCCGCCGCCGCCGCGCCCCGCCTGCTGTCCGCGCGCCGCCTGCAGCGGTTTGTCGTCGGCGCGACGCCGGACGCGCTCGTCGTCCGCAACTTCGATCGAGATCGGCGTGTGCTGAAGGTGTCGCATGTGCGGCTGTACGTCGGCAGCGACACCTGGAGCCGCCTCTACAACATCGAGGCCGAAGGGCAGCCGTCGGTGGATGTCCCGGCGGGTGGAGACGCGACGATTCCGTTCACCATGCCCGACGACCTGCGGGCGGCCTGCGCCAACCCGCCTGCCGGCGATCTCGGGGCGGCGAAGGCTCCGTATCCGGACGCGGAATGCAGGATCGGGTTTTCGCTGTCGGCCGTCGATCCAGACGACTTGACCTCGCGGATCGAGGCGTTCGGCTCGTGCCCGCTCGTCGAGGAGGTTGTCCCGGGCGGCGCCGAGTGCAGGCTGACGCTGCACCGCCCGTCGTCGCCGGGGCTGCCGCCGAGCGGCGAGTAGAAGCCGCCCAGGATCGCGCCGAACGCGAGGTGCGCGATCAGCACCGAGATCGGCGTGCGCGCGCCGTAGTTCAGGGCCAGGAACCCGGGCGGCTCCAGCTGGCGCGCGACGGTCGGGCCGCGCAGCGCGCTCGCCATGCGCGGGTGGACCCCCGGCAACGTCGGCAGCACCACCGCCATGACGAACGCGGTATGGGCGACCGAGAGCAGCATGCCGAACCACCAGGTGAAGATGTGCGCGGCGTGGAAGGCGGCGACGTAGACGATGGAGAATGCCCAGCCGTTCAGGAAGTGCAGCGCCGCGCCGTAGACCTTGGCGCGATCGCGGTTGGGCGTGAACATCGTCCCGAGCATGTGCGGGAGGTTCATGCGCGTGATGCCGAGCCCCTCGCTGCCCGCCATCAGCGACGTCAGGACCATCGTGGCGGCGAAGCCCCAGACCAGCCAGCTGAACCAGTTCATGTCGGCACGCTCGCTTCCGGCGGGTGTTGCACCGCCCCGGGTGGGCCGCTCCACCGATCGACGCGCCGCCGCGCCTCGATCGCCAGGGCGGCGCTGATCAGGCCGACGTGGCTGAAGGCCTGAGGGAAGTTGCCGAGCGCCGCGCCGGTCCGGGGATCGACCTCCTCGGCGTAGAGCCCGAGATCGTTCGCGTAGCCGAGGTACTGGCGGAACCAGTTCTCCGCCTCGGTCAGCTCGCCGCCGCCGCCGGCCAGGTGCTCGGCCACCCACGAGCTGCAGATGCAGAACGCGCCCTCGGCCTGCTCGATGCTCGCCTCGTTGCGGTAGATGAGGCCCGGCCCGGCCCGCAGGCGGTCCATGATCAAGCGGTAGGTCCCGCGCATGCGCGGGTCGGTGGTCGCGGCGTAGCCGTAGCGATCCAGCAGCAGCAGGCTGGCGTCGACCTGGCTGCCGCGCAGCACGTCGGTGTAGCTGCCGAGCGTCGCGTTCCACCCCTCGCCCTCGACCTCGGCGCGGATGGCGTCCCGCTCGCGCTCGAGGCGGTCGGCGGGCAGCCGGCGCACGAAGCCGGCGCGGTGCAGCTGCAGCAGGCGATTGAGGGCGGCCCAGCACATCGCCCGCGAGTGGGTGTGAGGGCGCGGCGGCTCGCGCGGCTCCCAGATCCCCTGATCGGGCCGGCGCCAGTTCGCGCAGACGTACTCGCCGAGCTGGCGCATCATCGACTGCGTCTCGCGCGCCAGCCGCCGCCCGCGCCGGCACATCTCGGTGACGGCGCCGACCAGCTCGCCGTATCCGTCGAGCTGCAGCTGGCCCGCGGCGGCGTTGCGGACGCGCACCGGGCGCGAGCCCTGGTGGCCCGCCAGGTGGTCGAGCGTCACCTCGGCCTCCGGCACGCCGCCGTGGACGTCGTACAGCACGCGCAGCGCCGGGCGCGTCAGCCGGGTGCTGTGCAGCAGCCAGTCGAAGAACGCGGAGGCCTCGTCCTCGTAGCCGAGATCCGACAGCGTCGCCACCGTCAGCGCCGCGTCGCGCACCCAGCAAAAACGGTAGTCCCAGTTCAGGTCGCCGCCGATCCGTTCGGGCAGCGACGTGGTGGGCGCCGCGACGATGGCGCCCGAGGGCGCGTAGTTCAGCAGCTTCAGCGCCAGCGCGCTGCGCACGACCGGGCCGCGGTAGGGGCCGTCGTAGTTGCAGCGCGCCGTCCACTGCCGCCACCAGGCGTTGGTGCGCGCGACGGCGCGGGCCGCCTCGGCGCCGAGCGGTGGCAGCACCGCTGGCCCGTCGTGATCGAAGCTGAGCGAGATCGCGGCGCGCTCGCCGGCGCCGAGCGTGAAGCGGCCGCTCACGCTGTCGCCTTCGGCGGCGGGGGTCAGCGCCAGCGGCCGGTCGGCGCGCAGCGTGTAGAGGCGGCGGGCGTCCTCGAGGCGAAAGCCGAGGTGGGGCGTGGCGCGGATCGGGACCACCCGGCGCGCGTAGTCGGGGCGCGGCTGGAACTCGACCCGCAGCTCGACGGCGCCGCGCACGCCCTCGCAGACGCGCAGAATCTCGTGCTCGGGAAACAGCGTGGTCGTCTTGTCCTCCTCGGACAGCACAGGCATCAGATCCGTCAGGCGCGCCTCGCCGCCCGCGGTGGTGAAGGTCGTGACCAGCACGTTCGAATCGTCGGCGTAGACGCGCCGGGCCGTGAACGGCTCGGTCGGCGCAACCTGGAAGTGGCCGCCGCGCCGCCGGTCGAGCAGCGCGGCCAGCAACGACGGGCTGTCGAAGCGCGGCCAGCACAGCCAGTCGATCGATCCCGACCGGCTGACGAGCGCCGCGGACCGGCCGTTGCCTATGATGCCGTAGTCCTGGATGAGCGCGGGCCCCATGCGCGACCCCTTTCCGGATAAGGTAGACACGCTCATGCAGACCGGAATCGCGGCCGCGCCGGGACGGGCGCCGGCTTGACCCCCCGGACCCCGCCGCCCGTGACCGTGCGCGCCGCGACCCCCGCCGATCCGACGGCGATGGCGGCCTTGCACGTGCGCGCCTGGCGCGCGACCTACACCGGCATGCTGCCCGACGCGTTCCTGGCCGGCCTCAGGGTCGAGGATCGCGAGGCGATGTGGCGGCGCAGCGTGACCGAGCCCGAGCGCGCGCCCGCCGAGCGCGCGATCCTGGTGGCCGAGGCGGACGGCACCTTGCTCGGCCTCGCCGCCGCCGGCCACGCCCGCGGCGACGACGAGTTCGGCCTGGGCGAGCTCTACGCCCTGAACGTCGACCCGCCCGCCTGGGGCCGCGGCGCCGGTCGGGCGCTGCTGGCCGCGGCGAGCGCGTGGCTCGACGCGCGCTTCGCCGTGTCGATCCTGTGGGTCGTCGAACAGAACCGCCGCGCCCGCGACCTGTACGAACGCGCCGGCTGGACCTTCGACGGCGCGACCAAGATCGAGGTGTACGACGGCGTCAGCGTGAACAACGTCCGGTATCGCCGGGCGGCTGCGCGGTAGAGATCATATTTACTAGCGTTGGGCCTAACGGCGGGCGCAACGGACGCCGTAGGAGCCTTCACGGGTGTCCGGGACGATCTGCGCTCTCGATGCGTCGTTCTCGAGCGCAGGCAGCGTCCAATCGCCGCCGCGTGCCACCCGGCGCTCTCCGACTACTCGGTTCGTGCAGTCGTAGCAAGGCACAGGGTAGGCGACCACGTAGTCCGCTATCCACTCACCGACGTTGCCAACGAGATCCGCTTGAGTCCACTTTCCATCGCCTTTGGGCGAGCGGGATCCGACGTCCGCAAGACGCATCGAATTGACGGAATAGGAGTCATCGAGCGTCGTGGAGGAGGGGGGCACGGACCACGGATAGACACGTTGGCCGTCGGCCGAACCGCCTCCAGCGGCAGCGTAAGTCCATTCTGCCTCCGTGGGAAGACGACCACCGTCCCAGATGCAAAAGGCGTAGGCCTCGTACCAGGTGATGCAGTTCATGGGCAGGTGGTCGTCGCCCGACAAATACGTGGCATTGATGCACTGAACGTTGGTGGCAAACGCTTGCGACGTGGTCGCCAGGTAGGCGGTCCAGGCTCCGTCCCAACCGGGATCGTTTAGGTCGTCGACATTCTTGCCGGACCCGACCTGCGGCGCGGTCGACTGCAATCCCTGTCCGGCCGCGACGAACCGATTGAACCGCCCGACGGTGACTTCGAAGCGATCGAGGTGAAAGTCTGAGACTGTCGCGGGGTAGGCAGGATTGTTGTCTCTGTTGAAGGTTCCTCCCGTGACCAGAACGGTCGCGCAGCAGTCTTCATCCCGGTTCGGTCCGCACGTGCGCGGCAGCCCATCGCAACTGCACGGTCCACAGCAAGCCGCGGCGGGAATGCACTGGCCCTGGCAGAGTTTGAAATCGCTGGCGCACATTGCGGCACTGTCGTCGCTGGCTACCTCGCCGCCGTCACCGCCGTCGGCATTCGTCGCCGCCTCGCCGCCGTCACCGCCGTCGCCATCGGATTTGTGACCGCGGGGGGTTCCGTAGCAAGCCGTGGTGACAACCAAGAGCGTTACT
>DATBHU010000751.1:0-2405 GCA_036557265.1 Polyangia bacterium | reverse complement strand
ACCGGCCCGTCGAAGACCGCCGACGTCGAGGGCATCCTCATCCAGGGCGTCCACGGTCCCGGCGAGCAGGTCGCGCTGATCCAGAACCTGTGAACCCGCGATCCAAGCGACGGCAGCGGGGGCCAGGGGGGACGCAGAGGCGGCTCCGAGCGCTTGTCGAAGCAGCACGCCGTGCAAGCCGCCGGGCGGTCCCCCCTACTTAATAGAAGTAAATGTCGTCGACCCAGAAGTCGAAGATGCGGCCGGCGTAGAACGTGAACTCGATGTCGTAGAGCTGCGTCGTGTCCACCGTCGGCGCCTGGACGCCGAAGTTGCGCTGGCTGAGGCCCGCGAACGGGATCCGGTACTGGTGCCACTCGGTCGCCAGCTGGGTGAAGTCGACGCCGAACGTGTCGTAGCACTCCTGGCCGATGGTTCCGTTGACCACGCAGATACCCGCCTCGGGGCGGGCGTGCTCGTCGGAGACCGCGAACCGGATCTGGTTCGTCGACGTGTCGCCGATGCGGGCCCAGAACGTGATGCCCGTGCGGGTGTGGGCGTCGTACGGCAGCAGGCCCTGGACCCCGGCGGCGTTCGCGCCGAAGCCGAATGACACCGTGACCATCGCGCCCCAGTCGTTGAACCCGGTGCCGGTCACGTGCATCGCATAGCGGCTGCCGCACCGGCCGCCCGGGATCAGCTCGGGCGGGGCGTTGCCGTCCGGCTGCATCGACGCGCCGGGGGTCGTGTCCCCGCCCGCCCACCACGACCCGCTGCGCCCGCCGACCATCGCGGCCTGGAAGTTGCCGTCTTCCATGTCGTCGATCAACGCCGTCGGATCGATGGGCTGGTTGGGATCTCCGCAGTTGATCGTCGTCGTCGTCGTCGTCGTCGTCATCGTCATGGCGGCGCCGCCCATGTCGGGCGCCGCGCTGGCGTCGGCGGGGAAGAGCCCATGGCTGTTCCCGCACCCGGGCGCCGCCGCCAGGGCGGCGGCGGCGAGGACGACGGCGCGCCTGTCGAACATTGTCGGCGTTGTCATGCTCGGGCCTCCCTCGTCGCGGATCACAGCAGGCCGGTGAGCGGTCCGGTGCACCAGTCGGGTTTGCCGAACGTCTGGTCCGGCAGCCCCATCGCGTTGAGCAGCGACACCAGCAGGTTGTTGTGGGGCAGGCCCTGGCCTTCGTAGCTCACGAACCGCCCCGTGCGCAGCGCGCCGCCCGCGCGTCCCGCCAGCACGTACGGCGCGTCCTGGCGGCTGTGCGTGTTCCCCTTCGCCAGCTCGTTGCACCAGAGCACGAGCGTGTTGTCGAGCAAGGTGGTGCCGTTGGCATCGGGCACCGCCGCCAGCCTGTCCAGCAGCGACGCGAACTGCTGCGCGTACCAGTTATTGATGCGCGTCAGCTTGTCGACTGCCGCCGCGTCGTCGTCGCCGCGGTGGGAGAGATCGTGGTGCCCTTCCGGCACGGGCACGGGCAGCCACGTGAACCGCGTCTGCGAGACTGAACGCGACCACTGCAGAGACGCCACGCGCGTGATGTCGCACGCGAGCGCCATCACCAGCAGATCCATCTGCAAGGAACCCACGGCGGGGAACGAGTCGTTGGCGTCCTTGGTGACCGGTGTGACCGTCGGATCGTGGCAGGCCGGGTTCGCGATCGTCAGGTCGGTCGTCAGGCGCGTCTCGACCTCGCGCACGGCCGCGAGGTGGGCGTCCAGGCGCTGGCGGTCGGCGGCGCCCAGACGCGACGACAAGCGCGTGTATTCACCGCCCACGGTGTCGAGGATCGACTGCCGACGCTGGCGCAGCCGTGCCAGCACGCCGGGGTCGGTGTGCAGGTCGGCGAACACGGTGTCGTAGACTGCCGCCGGATCATCCTGGGGTGGCAACGGCTGGTTCGCGACTCGATACGACATGCGCCCCCAGTTGTCGGCGGTGCCCACCTGCACGCCGAGCTCGAGCGAGCGCAGCTGGGTCATGCCTGCCACCGCCTCGGCGATTCGCTGATCGACCGACGGGCCGGCCGCCCAGCCAGCCGGCTCGGCGCCGACGCCCGCGAAGGGGCCGGGGGTCAGCGTGTTCCCGGTCAGCATCCCGCCGATGCCGTTCTGGTGGCCGTCGCCGCCGCCGCCCTGCTGGAACAGCCCCTGGACGACCACGATGTCCTGACGATGCGCCTCGAGCGGCGCGAGGATCGGCCCGAGGACGAAATCCGTCTCGCCGCCCGTCGGCGTCCACTGCGGCGCCAGCGTCCCATTCGCCGAGAACATCACCACGAAGCGCAGCGGCGGCTGGTTCTGCGCGCGCGCGCGGCGCGGCGCGAGCGAATCGAGCCACGGCAGGGCGATCGCGGCGCCACCCGCGCCGCGCAGGAAGGCGCGTCGAGTGTTCTTCATGGCGACGCCTCCGGCGCGCGCAGGCGGAA
>DATBHU010000750.1:0-5375 GCA_036557265.1 Polyangia bacterium | reverse complement strand
ATGGGCGACGCGGGCAGCGGCGGCAGCGACATGCCCGGGGCCGGCGGCGGCGCGGGCGCCCCCGGCGGCGCGGGCGGCAGCGTCGGCGGCTCGACCGGGACGGGCGGCGCGGGGCCGGCGCCGGTGATGACCGGCCTGCACGTCGACGGCAACACGATCAAGAACGGCGCCGGCCAGGTGGTGCGCCTGCGCGGCGTGAATCGGTCCGGCACCGAATACAAGTGCGTCCAGACCGGCACAACGATCTTCGACGGCGCCGCCGACGCGGCGTCGATCCAGGTGATCAAGTCCTGGAACGTGAACGCCGTGCGCATCCCGCTCAACGAGAGCTGCTGGCTGGCGATCAACGGCGCCACCGCCGCGAAGGCGGGCGACAACTACAGGAACGCCATCCGCGACTACGTGATGCTGCTCGAGCAGGCGAACCTCGCGCCGATCCTCGAGCTGCACTGGGTCGGCCCCGGCACGACGCTCGCGCAGCGCCAGCAGCCGATGCCGTCCGATCACTCGGTCGACTTCTGGGCCGACGTCGCCGCCGCCTTCGCGTCCGATCCCTACGTCGTGTTCGAGCCGTACAACGAACCGTTCCCCGACATGAACCGCGACAGCGCGGCGGCGTGGAGCTGCTGGCGCGACGGCTGCGCGGCGCCGCTGCAGACGGCGAGCGGCACCAGCGGCACCTACCAGGCGGCCGGCTTCCAGGCGCTGGTGAACGCCATCCGCGGCGCCGGGTCGCCCGCGCTGATCCTCCTCGGCGGCGTGCAGTACTCGAACCGCCTGACCATGTGGTCGGCGTCCAAGCCGACCGACGCCATGAACAACCTGGCCGCCGCCTGGCACGTCTACAACTTCAACGGCTGCGCCACCGCCAGCTGCTGGAACGGCGCGCCCGCGACGCTGGCGGCGACCGTGCCGATCGTCGCCACCGAGTTCGGCGAGAACGACTGCCAGGCGACGTTCGTGAACACGTTCATCGACTGGATGAACGGCAAGGGGCTGTCGTTCCTCGCCTGGACCTGGGACACCTGGGGCGCCTGCACGCCCGGCATGACCAACGGCCAGGGCGGCAACCCGTGGGCGCTGGTCAGCGCGTACACCTCGGCCACGCCCAACAGCGCCTACGCGCAGGCCGTCCACGACAAGTTCACGGCCCTCACGCCCTGAGCGCGCGCGTGACCATGAACGCCACGGCGGTGTTCATGTTGACGGGCGTCAACTTCGTCGAGATATGCGCGCGCGCCCAGACGCGAAACACCTCGTCCGCGAACCCCTGACCGATCTCGCCCACGCCCCGAAAATCCAGGGCGGCCTCCGAGAAGCGGTCCAGGCCGGTCAGCACGCGACGCGCTTCCGAGCGCGAGACGAAGCGCGTCCCGAGCGCAAACAGCTTGACGACGATCCGCGTCTTGTTGAACTCGAAATCCTCGGTGTATTCGGCGAACACGTCGGCGAGCTTTCGCCGCGGCCTCGTGCGGGCTTCGAATCGGACGCGGGTTCCGCGACGAGGCGGAACCTGCCCGACACCGATGTCCTCGCGCACGTTGTCGACCAGCCACGACAGCTTTCCGCTCTCCAGCTCGAAGCGGTCGGCAACTTTCGAGGTGAAGAAGATGCCTTCGCCGGTGTGGCCGGCGGGCAGTGTCGTCAACTTCCCCTTGCTCAGCTCCTGGAGCGCTTCCAGATCGGAAGTGAGGTGTAGCGTTCCGCGCAGGTTCGCAAAGACGCCGCGCCCTTCGTCCACGATCTCGAAGGCGAGCCCGCGTGGAATTGCTTCGAACGACACCTCGACCTCTCGCGAGCCCGAGTGCTCGATCGCGTTGTTGAGCATCTCGGTGAACGCGTACTGAAACACGGACCTCGCTTCGCGCGGCAGCGCACCGAGCTCGTGGTAGCTGGAGGCGAGCTCCTCCCAGACCTTGTCCTCCGCGATGACAGCGCGCGGATACCGCCGCGAGACGGGCAGCCGGCCGGCGTCGCGGTAATGAGCGGCACGGCCCTTCCCTTCCGCCACCAGACGGCCCTCCAGGACCAGCGCCGCCAGGTGCCGGTGTGCCGCCTGCCGCGAGATGCGGAGCGCCGCCGCGACCTCGCCAGCCGCACGCGGGCGGCCGCCCACGAACAGGCGCAAGATCCGATCCCGGGCAGAGGCCGGCGGCATGACCGAATCGTAAACCCCTTCATCCGAATCGTAAACATCAGACTCGGAATCGTAAACCTGCCCGTCGGCCCGGGCGCGGCGCCAGCGCTACCAGATCTGGTACTGGCCGCTCAGGATCAGCAGCGAGGTCAGGTAGAGGATGCCCTGGTAGTAGCGCGGGACCAGCGTCGGGATCGGAAGCGCCCAGACCTGGTCGACGTAGTCCGATCGATCGAGGGTGTCGGCGAGCATCGCCGTGACGCCGTTGACCGCGACCAGGGCGTTCTCGCGGGCGGGATTCACCGGCGTGCCGTCCAGCGTGTACGACGTGCCATACGCGTTGATCCCGGCCTTGGTGAAGAACGAGAGCAGGAGGTTGGCCTCGGTGCGATTCCAGCCCGGGCCGAGCCCCCCCTTGGACCAGATCTGGTCGAGCGCCATGTTGATCTGGGCGCGATACGCCTCCGGCTGGTACGCGTTCCAGTTTGGAACCATCTCGCCGTCGAACGTCGCCCGCACGGGCATCAGCCCCGTGGTCGGATAGGCGGTCTTCGTCCAGTAGTCGCGCGAGGCCACGGCGGCGCGCGTCCAGAACGCGTCGCCGGTCGCCTGCTGCCAGAGGTCGTAGTGGCCGGGCATCACGATCGACGGGCGCCCGACGCGGTCGACCGCCAGCCACGAGATCGGGAGGTCGTACGGCAGGGCGCTCGCCACGTCGAAGGTGTTGGTGACGCCGCTGACGATGCCGCCGTTCTGGTCCTGCTTGTGGCGCATCACGTCCAGCAGCGCCACCGCGCCCGCTTCGTAGTTGATCATGCCGGTGGTGCTGCCCCAGCGGTCGTGCGCGAAGATCAGCGCGGTCGTCATCTGCGCCTCGCCGTACGGATCGTCGCAGACCTCCGTCGCCATCACCGTGTCGCAGGTCGACTGGAAGTAGCCGCGGCGCGCGCCGTCCTTGTATTCGAGGACGTTCATCGCGTAACGCCACAGCCGATCGAACTCCATGCGCTTGTCGAGCTCGACACAGACCATCATCAGGAGGCCGATCCCTTCGGTCCGCACCTCCGAGTTGTGGAGGATGTCCTGGACGTAGGCCTGGTCGGGCGGGAGCTCGAAGTAGATCGCCTGCATGCTCGGGTCGCCGTGGAAGAGCGACTGGAACGCCATGTCGATCTTCGTCGCGATGTCGGCGTCGCTCTTGCCGCGGTCCTTGAACGGATTCGGATAGCTCGGGAGCTTGTTCAGCGGACGGAGGTGAACGCCGCCGACGCCGTTGTAGCCGACCGAATCGACGGTGCTGGTGCACGACGACGCGAGCGCCAGAAACGCCGCCACCAACCCAGCGCGCATGACCCGCTCAGAGGTGCGCGCGGACGCGCGTCGCGAGCACGCTGTTCGGGTGCCGCTTCAGGAACGCCTCGGCGCGCTGCCGGGCGACGTCCTTGCGCCCCAGCTTCGCGAAGGCGTCGATGCGCAGCACCTCGGCCTCGATCTGCAGGCGCCCGCCGGGGAAGCGGTGGTCGTAGGCGTCGAGCTCGTCGAGCGCCTGGCGGGCGTCGCCGCCCGACAGCGCCAGCCGCGCGTGGTCGAGCGCGCCCAGCTCGTCGGTCAGCATGGCCGCGCGGCGGGCCGCCGCCGGCTCCTGCGGCGCGTTCGCCCCCGGCGCCCCGGTCGCGGGCGCGGGCGCGGACTCGGAGCCCGCGGGCGCCGACGCGACCGATCGCGGGGACGGCGCCGCCGACTGGCGGCGGAGCGCGTAGTAGCCGACAGGCACGGCCGTCGCCCCGACCAGCGACACCCCGAGGAGCAGCTTGGTCCACGTCACCTTCGCGGCGGACGCGACCGACGCGGCGGCCGCCGTGCTGCCCGTCAGCGTCGCCGACCCCGCCAGCCCCAACCCCGCCAGCACCTTCGCGCGCGTGTGCGGCGAGCTCCGGTAAGACGTCCCCGCGCCCAGCAGCGCGCGTTCGAGGGAGGACCCTCCGCCCTCCTCGCGCAGCCGGTTCGGTTCGTCGACGGACATTGGCGACCCAGGCCTGGTCATGGCTTCCTCTCGTCCTTCCTACCTTCTTCCCCCCGCGCGAGGCCTTCCAGCGCCGACACGCGCTCGCGAAACTCCGATCGAGCACGGCGCAGCCGGGACGCGACAGTCCCGCGCGGTATCTCGAGCACGTCCGCGATCTCGGACATGTTCATCTCTTCGAACTCGTAAAGCACGAACACCACCCGCAGGCTCTCTTCCATCCGATCGAGGACACGATCCAGTAGTTGCCGCATCCGCTTCTGATCGGTCAGCTGCTCGGGGGTCGGGAAGGTCTCGTTGCGCTCGGGCGCCTCTTCGGCCAGCACCTCGCGCCGCCGGGCCAGCGTGCGCCGCGCGTGCGCGGCGAGGTTCAGGGCGATCTTGAACAGGAAGCCCTTCTCGGCGCCCGGGCGGACGTCGTCCAGACGCCGCGCCGCCGTGATGAACGTGCGCTGGACCTCGTCGTCGATCTCGGCGTCGGGCGTCCCCGCGTTCCTCAGCACGCGCGCGACAAAGTCGACATAGCGATCGACCATCGCGCGCAGGCGCGCGTCGCGCTCGCGCGCGGCGACCGCCGGATCGGGAGCGGCATAGGTCGCAACCGCGCCGCCCACGATCGCGGGGTGCGGGTGCTGCGCTCCGTGCGCGTCGTCGCGCACCGCAAGTTGAGGCATCACGTTCTTGCTTTTCAATTCCCGCATGGGGGCCGAGTGATCACCGGGAGGGCCGGGGATCCCCATACATTAACTCAAAGTGAGCGCGAGAGTCCGAGTGCGACGATCGGCGCGACGGTAGGGCTTTGACCCACTGTGCCCTCCGGCGTGCTGATGAAGAAGCTGCGCCGCACGAGCGGGACCGACGCGCCCGCCTCCAGCTCGAGGGAAAAACCGGCGCCCAGACGGGCGGCGCCGCGCAGCATCGCGCCGACGCTCCACCACGTTCTCCCGACGGAATCCGGGTTGGAGATGCCGCGCCCGGTGGCCGCCAGCCAGCCGCCGATCGCCTGCGCGCACGGCTGCACTGTCACCGTCCGACCTACACTCCACCCCGGACAGGCGGTGGCGGCGAGCGCCGTCCAGTTGACGGCGACGTTGTCAGCTTTTTGTAACAGATCGTTCGACGCGTAAAGGAAGCTGACCCCGACGGACGCGCCGGCGCCGTCGGCGGCGTTCTTCTCCAGCCGGAGGGCGAGCCCGGCGCCGACGTTGACGCCGC
>DATBHU010000749.1:0-1671 GCA_036557265.1 Polyangia bacterium | reverse complement strand
GGATGCACCGCGGGTCGCGCGCCGGCGCCGCCCGGCCCGTCAGCCTGCGCGTGCGCGTTGGCCGGCCGAAACGCGATCCCGCCCAGCAGCGCGACGAGGGCGAGCGAAAGATAGATCAGTGACTGACGATGTCGCGTGCCTGCTTGGCGCGCGGCCCGTCGGAGAACGAGCGTAGGTAAGCGGCGGCGGCGTCGCGTGCGCCCGCATTGTCGCCTGCTTTCAGGCGCGACTCCAGAAGAAGACCGGCCGCCTCCTGCGCGAGCGGGCCGTGCGGGAAACGTTTGACGTAGGCGTCGAACCACTTGGCAGCCGCCCCGGGGTTGTTGTGCTGGTCGAGCTCGATGCGGCCGAGCCCCATCACCGCCTCCGCCGGCGAATTGAACCGCCGGTTCGCGGCCTGGTAGGCCTGCTGCGCGCGATTGTAGTCGTGCGCGAGGCGCGCGAGCTCACCGAGGCTGATCACGTCGCCGGCGGCGCCCTGCGCGCAGATCTCCTCGAATCCCTCCTCCTCGGCCGCGGCCAGGCCCTGCGGATACTTGCCGCGCTTGTAGAGCGCCCGCCACCCGCCGTCGTTGCTGGCGACCAGCACGGGGGCGGCGCCGTGCTTCCCGCGCGGCGCCTTGCGATCGAGCTCACGCCGCGACGGCGCGACGGCCTTCGGGGCGTCTGCCTCCGAGTCGACCATCGCGGTGACCGCCGGCGCGGGCGCTTCTTCCTCCTGGGCGGCCGGCGGCTCCGCCGGCTCCGCGGGCGCCTTGACCGCCACCGACACGTCCTCGACCACCACCTCGGGCTCGTCGCCCGGATGATCGACGGTGACGTCGTTCGCGCGCAGGCGCTGCCCGCCCACCACGCGCGCCGGCGCCTTCATGCCCGGCCCGGTCACCTCGACCGAACCCTCGCGCATCGTCACCGTCAGCGTGTCGCTGTTGCGATCCCAGCCGGCCGAGAACTTCGTCCCGGTGACGCGGATGGTGTAGCGCCCCGCCCGCACCGACCAGCGCGTCTTGGCGCGGTGAACGACGGAGACATCGACGGTGCCGCCCTCCAGCGCGACCGTCGCGCCGTGCGCGTCCAGCGCGTCGACGTGCGCCTGCGCCTGCGCCGGCAGCGTCACCTGCGAGCCGTCCGAGAAGCGCAGCGCCACCGGCGCGGCCTCGGAGCCGGCCAGATGCTCACCGATCGCGCCCGCGCGCCCCGCCCCCGCGCCGTCCACCGCGTAAGAGATCGGTATCGGCCGCATGACGAAGATCGCCACGCCCGCCGCGCACGCCGCGGCGCCCAGCAGCGACAGCCGCCAGGTCCCGTGCGCGCGCTGCGACTGCCGGCTCTGCTCGTCCAGCTTGGCGAGCCGCGCCTGGATCTCCGGCAGCAGCTGGCGCCGGCGCGCGTCGCCCTGGACCGTGCGCGCCACGTCGCGCATCAGCGATTCCAGATTCTCGTTGCTCATGACTCGCCGCCTTCTCCGTCCACCTCGACGGTCACGCTCAGGTCGCTCCAGCGGCCGCCGTGCGTGAGCCGTTCGCGCAATGCGGGGTGATCTTTCGCGGCTTCCACGAACCGCTTCTCGGCACGCGCGAGCCGTCGCTTGACCGTGGCGAGCGAGACGCGGCACGCGGCCGCCACCTCGGTCAGCTGCATCTCTGAAATGAATCGTAACGAAAACGCCAT
>DATBHU010000748.1:0-10739 GCA_036557265.1 Polyangia bacterium | reverse complement strand
CTCGACTACGTCCCGAACCGGGCGCGGCGCAGGCCCATCGAATGCGCGCTCTCGAACTCGCTCGGATTTGGCGGCCACAACTCGACCCTGGTGGTCCGCCAGGTCGACCGGTCAGTCCTGTAAGAACCGGGCGCGGGTTATGATGCCGTTCTTCGAGCTTGGGGGGTGGCGTCCGCTTCATCTTCAGCTGGTTTTGAGACGCGACTTGCCGATTTCCGAACGTCTGAATGGCTGGATGAAAACCTGTGATACGGTCGGCCGTCGCGCCCTGTGGTCTTCGGATCCGCAGCCGCGGCGACCACGCATGCGAGGACGCTCGGTCGAGCTTGGCCTGTTCCCGTTCCTGTTCTTGGTCGTGAGCGCGCTCGCCTGCCGTCCGACCGGCGGGCCGGCGAAGGGGGCGAAGCGCAGCGCGCTCGAGCAGGCGCTCGTCGCCGGCGAGGAGGCGCACCTGGTCCCCTCGGGCGGCGGACTGAACGACGAGTTCGGCTACGCGGTCGCGATGTCGGGCGACGGGACGCGCCTGATCGTCGGCGCGCCCTTTGACGGCCCGGACCCCAACGGCTTCGCCGCCAGCGGCAACGCCCGCGTCTTCCTGTGGACCGGCACGGCGTGGAGCGAGGAGGCGTTGCTCGCCCCCGCCGGCGCCGCCCGCAACGATCACGCCGGCTGGTCGGTCGCGCTGTCCGCCGACGGCAGCCGCGCGCTGATCGGCGCGCCCGACGACGACACCACGGGCGGCGTCGACGCGGGCAGCGCGCACGTCTTCGCGCGGACCGGCAGCACCTGGACCGAGGAGGCGACGCTGCTCGCCGCCGGCGGCGCCGCGAGCGACAGCTTCGGCTACGCGGTCGCGCTGTCGGCCGACGGCAGCCGTGCGCTGGTCGGCGCGCCGAACGACGACACCGCCACCGCCAACCAGGTCGGCAGCGCGCGCGTGTTCGTCCGCACCGGCACGACATGGACCGAGGAGACGGCGCTGCTCGCCGCCGACGGCGCGCCGGGGGACAACCTCGGCTGGTCGGTCGCGCTGTCGGCCGACGGCACCCGCGCGGTCGCCGGCGCGCCGGGCGACGACGTCGCGGCCGCCGGCAACGCCGGCACGGCCCGCGTCTTCCTGCGCACCGGCACCACCTGGGCGCCGGAGATCGCGCTGTTCGCGTCGGACGCGGCCGCGAACGACAACCTGGGCCGATCGGTGGCGCTGTCCGCGGACGGCACCCGCGTGTTCGCCGGTGCGTACCTGGACGACAACCCGTCCCCGGCCGTCACGGACATCGGCAGCGTGCGCGTCTTCCTGCGCACGGGCACGGCGTGGAGCGAGGAGGCCACGCTGATGGCCTCCGACGGCGCGCAGGGCGACGGCTTCGGCGCCGCGCTGGTCGTCTCGGCGGACGGCAGTCGCGCGCTGATCGGCGCCTCCAGCGACGACACGGCCGCCGGCGCCAACGCGGGCAGCGCGCGCGTCTTCCTGCGCACGGGCGCGACCTGGACCGAGGAGGCCACGCTACTCGACGCCGCCGCGTCGGCGGACGACGCCTTCGGATGGGCGGTCGCCCTGTCGGCGGACGGCAGCCGCGCCGTCGCGGGTGCCTACACCGACGACGTCTACACGGAGACGAACATGGGCAGCGCGCACACCTTCGTCCGCACCGGGACATCCTGGGCTGCGGAGGCGACGCTGCTCGCGTCGGGCGGCTCGGTCAGCGACAACTTCGGCTCGGGGGTGGCGCTGTCGGCGGACGCCAGCCGGGCGCTGGTCGGCTCGATGGGCGCCGCCAGCGCGGCGGGCGGCCTGGCGCGCGTCTTCCTGCGCACCGGCTCGACCTGGGCCGAGGAGGCGGTGCTGATCTGCCCCACCGGAACTTCCAGCGCGTTCGGCGCTGCGGGCGCTCTGACATCCGACGCCAGCCGGGCGGTGGTCGGCGCCTACAGCACGACGGTCAACACCGCGGGCAGCGCGCGCGTCTACCTGCGCACCGACTCGTCGTGGGCGCTGGAGACGACGCTGTTCGGCAATCCGATCTCGTCGACGGACCAGTTCGGCGCCTCGGTCGCGGTCACCGGCGACGGCGGCCGCGCGATCGTCGGCGCGCCCGGACCGTCGAGCGGCAGCACCATCACCGGCCGGGCGGAGGTCTTCCTGCGCACCGACACCACCTGGACGCGGGAGACGACCCTCCCCGCCTCCGCCGCCGCGACGGGCGACCAGATCGGCATCTCGGTGGCGCTCGCGGCCGACGGCAGCCGCGCCCTCGTCGGCGCGGCCGGTGACGACACCGCCGGCGGCACCGACGCCGGCAGCGCGCATGTCTTCCTGCGCACCGGCGCGACCTGGACCGAGGAGACCGTGCTGCTCGCCGCCGCCGGGGCGATGAACGACAGGTTCGGCACGGCGGTGGCGCTGTCGGCGGACGGCAGCGTGGCGCTCGTGGGCGCGCCCGGCGACGTCACCTTCCCGGCCGGCGACAGCGGAAGCGTGCGCGTCTTCTCGCGGTCCGGCACGACCTGGACCGAGGAGGCGACCCTCCTCCCGGCGGCCGGCGCGTCGGGCGACCAGTTCGGCATCGCCCTCTCGCTCTCCGCGGACGGCACCCGGGCGCTCATCGGCGCGCGCATGGACGACACGCCCGCCGGCGTCGACACCGGCAGCGCCCGCCTGTTCGTCCGCAGCGGCACGACCTGGACCGAGGCGGCCGAGCTCGACCCGCCCAGCGGCGTGGCGCTGGACTACGTCGGCGCGTCCGTCGCGATCGCGGGGGACGGCAGCCGCGGTCTGGTCGGCGCGTGGGGGACGGACACCATCTATGGTCAGAGCGCCGGCAGCGCGCGCGTCTACACGTTCGGGGCGACGTCCGACGGGAACGGGACGTCGTGCACCAGCGCGGCAACCTGCGGCAGCGGCTTCTGCGTGGACGGCGTCTGCTGCGACAGCGCCTGCGGCGGCAACGTCGCCAACGACTGCTCGGCGTGCAGCGCGGCAGCGGGCGCGAGCGCGGACGGAACCTGCACGCCGCTCTCGGGCCGCGCGTGCGATGACGGCAACGCCTGCACCACCGGCGAGACCTGCAGCGCGGGGACGTGCGCGGGCGGCGCGACCGTCACTTGCACCAGCGACGCGTGCAACACGCGCGCGTGCAACGGCACGGCGAGCTGCACCGTCACGCCGCTGACGGGCACGGCGTGCAACGACGGCAACGCCTGCACGCAGACGGACACCTGCCAGGCCGGGGCGTGCGTGGGGACGAACCCGATCAGCTGCGGCGGCGCGGACGCCTGCCACGACGCGGTCTGCGTCCCCGCGACCGGCGCGTGCTCGACGCCGAACAAGGCGGACGGAACGCCGTGCGGCGCGGGCTGCGCCTCCACCTGCCAGTCCGGGACGTGCACGGCGGGGGGCAGCGTCACCTGCAGCGCGCTCGATCAGTGCCACGTGGCGGGCGTGTGCGAGCCGGCGACCGGCCTGTGCAGCAATCCGCCGGCCGCGAACGGCATGGCCTGCAGCGACGGCAACCTGTGCACGCAGGGCGACGCCTGTCAGGCGGGCGTCTGCAGCGGAACGGCCAAGGTCTGCGCCGCGCTGGACGAGTGCCACGTCGCGGGCAGCTGCGACGTGGCGACCGGGCTCTGCAGCAATCCGCCCGCCGCCAACAACATCCCCTGCGCCGGCGGCGGCACCTGCCAGAACGGAGCGTGCGTGCGGCCCGACGGTGGCGCCGGCGACGGCGGGCCTGACGCGGCCACGGGAGCGGGCGGACGCGGCGGCGCGGGCGGGACCGGAGGCGCGGGCGGCGCGGCGGGCACGGGCGGAGGCGCGGGCGCGGGCGGCGCGGCGGGCACGGATGGTTCCGCTGGCGCTGGTGGCGGTGGTCGAGGTGGATCGGGAGGTAGCATCGGTGGCGCCGCGGGGAGCGGAGGAACCGCCGGTGGTGGCGGCGCGGCAGGAACGACGGGCGCTGCGGGCATCGGCGGAGGCGCGGGCGCGGGCGCCGGTGGAACGGGCGGCGCGGCGGGCGGCGGTGGGACCACCGGCGCCGGCGGGCGCGACGGTGGAGCGGACGCGGCCGCCGCGCGCGACGGCGGTGGCGACGGCTCGAGGACGGACGCCGCCAGCAGCGGCTGCGGCTGCGGCATATCGAGCGGCGCGCCGAGCACGGGGGCCTGGTTGTTCGGCGTCGCGCTGTTGCTGGCGCGACGATCGCGACGCCCGAAGCCGCGCCACCGCGGAGACACCGTCTCCTGACGGGCGCGGTGTATCGAAGCTCAGCGGGCCATGCGCAGCACGAAGCCGGCCTGGGCCGTGCTGCCGGTGCTCGCGGCGTCGGCGCTGCCTTCGAGGTACAGGGTCTGATCGTCGAGGCCGATGATGCCGTCGGCGAGGACGCCCGACGGCGTCCGCAGGTTCGCGAGCGCCTGCGCCGTGGCGGCCGTGTTGGCGCGCGGCACCGAGAAGACGTGGTCGGATCCGATGAAGTAGACCGTGTCCGTGCCGAGCGCCAATGAGCCGAGCGCGTTGTTGTTGATCGTCTCGCTGTACGCGGTCGCGATCGTCGTGCCCGTCATGCCGGTGACGTTGACGCGGCGGAGCTCGTACGGATAGAGGCACTGGATCGACCAGAGCTCGGTGTCGTCGGCGGAGACCGCGATCCCGCAGGCCATCGCCGGCCCGTTCGTCGGGCCCCCGTCGAGCATCTGATCGCCGGACGTGGTCAGGCCGTGGCGCCAGATCTTGCCCGTGCTGACGCTGGCCCAGTAGAGCCAGTTGGCGTGCACGACCATGGACACGATCCGGTCCGTCGTCGGAACGACACTTTCCGGGCCCGTTCCACAACCGACCGCGGCGAGGCAACGGAAGATGCCGTTGCCGTTGGAGGCCCAGTAGACGTAACCGCCGCCGGTGGCCGTGACCAGCGGCTTGGCGGGCGCCGTCGCGACCGTCGGGTCGAACGAGGTGACGTCCTGGCGTGCGCCGCCCAGCTTCGGCGCGCGCCGGAGTCGAAGCAACGTCGAATCGGCTCGGTTGCGCGAGAACCAGTAGACGTAGGTGGCGTCGATCGCCACGGGCGACTTGCCGTCGTCGCCCGACGACAGGAACTCGTCACTCGTCGAAAGCGTGGTGGCGGCGCCGTTCGAGAGCTGGATCGCCTGGACGACGGTCGCCGGCACCAGCGTGCTGGCAGCGAAGACGTCGAGCACGACGGAATAGGCGGTGCCGCCTTCCAGCGCGCTCATGCCAAGGTAAGAGAGACCCCGCGATCCGGTCCCCGGGACGACGATCAGCGTCCGCGGCAACGCGTCGCTGCCCCCGCTGCCACCGCCACCGCCGCCGCCACCACCGCTGCTGCCGCCGCCACCGCTGCCGCCGCCACCGCTGCCGCCGCCACCGCCGCTACCACCACCACCGCTCCCCGCCGCGTTCCCGCCAGCACCGCCTCGCCCGACCGCGCCGCTGCCACCCGTGCCAGCGCTGCCGCCGGCGCCACCGCCGCCAGCCGCGCTCCCGCCCGTGCTGCCGCCGCCCGCCGTGCCGCCGCCCGCCGTCCCGCCGCGGCCCGCGTCCGCCTCGTTGATCAGAGGGCCGTGGCAACCGAGGCCTCCCATCGCCACCACCAGGAACAGCGTCGCCGCGGACCGCATCGCGCGTGAAGACACTATCACTCCGACGCGCCCGCGCGCGCCGTGTCGCGCCGCGCGGGCGCCGCGGACCGTAGGTGGCCGACGGATTCCGCCCCGGCGAATCCGGGATATATAGTGATAGTTTGTGGGCGTAGACCTGTTCCCATCGGCGTCCGTACCTGATCCGTTCGTCGGTCGAACGCTGGGCGGACGCTATGACGTGCTGGCGCGGCTGGGCGTCGGCGGCGTCGGCATGGTCTACCAGGCCCGGCAGGTGCAGCTGGATCGGCTGGTGGCGATCAAGGTGCTGCAGCAGAGCGCGGCCGCGTCGCCCGAGTGGCGTCGCCGTTTCGAGCGCGAGGCGCGGGCGCTCTCCGCGCTGTCACACCCCAACATCGTCACCGTCGCCGACTTCGGGATCGACGGCGACGTCCCCTACCTGGTGATGGAGCTGCTGCAGGGGAAGACGCTGGCGGAGCTGATCGGCGAAGGGCCCGTGTCGCCGGCGCGCGCGCTCGACATCGTCGGCCAGACGCTGCGCGCGCTGGCCTTCGCGCACCGCCAGGGGATCGTTCACCGCGACCTGAAGCCCGCCAACATCTTCTTGCAGGAGCTGCCCGATCACGCCGACCACGTCCGGCTGCTCGACTTCGGGGTGGCGAAGTTCCTCGAGGGCGTGGGCTCGCCGAGCCTGGCCGAGAACCTGTCGCGCGCCGGGACCGTCTTCGGAACGCCCGCGTACATGTCCCCCGAGCAGGCCAGGGCGGAACGCGTGGACACCAGGGCGGACATCTACGCGGCGGGTGTGATCCTGTTCGAGCTGCTGGCGGGACGGCTGCCGTTCGTGGCCGACACCGCGGAGGGCGTCATGGAGGCGCATGTCTCCGCGCCGGTTCCTTCGCTGGCCGACGTGCGGCCCGACCTCGCGCTGGCGCGGCTGGTGCAGCCGGTGATCAACCGGGCGATGGCCAAGAAGCCGGCGGGGCGATACCCGCAGGCGCTGTGGATGCTGTCGGCGCTGGAAGCGTGCGGCGAGCCGTCGCGCGTCGCGGGCACGAGCGCAGAGCTCGCGCCGATGCCGACGCTGAAGGATCTTCCGCCTGTGCGGCGCGCGCGCCCCGCCCCCGAGCCGCCGACGCTGGATGATCTTCCGCCCGTGCGCAGCGCGCGCCCTGTCCTCGAGGCGCCGACGCTGAAGAACCTTCCCCCCGTGCGGAGCGCGCGGCGCGCCCCCGAGCCGCGCGCGCGCCCCGGGCGGACCGCGATCGTGCTGGTCGTGCTGGCCGCCGCGGCCGCCACCGGGGTGACGTTTCTGCGTCGTCACCGCGGCCCGCTCGGCGAGAGCGCCCAGACTGTCGCTGCGCCCGCGCCCGATCCGCAAGCGAAGCCGACGCCGCCGGCGCAGCAGCCGCCGCCGGCCACGGCGGCCGCGACGCAAGCGCAGACCAAGCCCGCGAGCGCCGGGGCAACGGGACAACGCGCCCGCGATCCCTGGCAGGAAGCCGTGCCCGAGGCGCTCAAGCCGATCCGCGACAAGCTGCAACGCGGGGTCCGCCTGAACGAGGGGGCGCTCGGCCCGGCGTACGCCTTCGCCCGCCAGAATCCGAGCGATCCACGCCCGTGGCTGCTGATCGCCCACGCCTATTCGCAGCTCGACTGGGTGAGCGATTCCGTGGACCGGTACCAGCGCGCCTACCGCGCCGATCCGACCTGCCGCGGCGATCCGCAGATGCTCGAGGACCTGCTGAAGGCGGCCGTGCACCGCTCCGCCGGCCGCAACGCCGCGCGGGCCATCCGCGACATCTACGGGGCCGAGGCCCTGCCCGCGGTGGAGAAGGCGCTCGCGCGCGGGGCCGGCGATCGAGACGAGAACGACCGCCTGGACCACCTCCGCGATTCGCTGGCGGAGTGATCGCGAGCGGCGGCGATCAGGACTCGGTCCGGGCGGCGGACCCTTCGATCGCGGCCTCCTCCTCCTCGGAATACTCCGTCAACGTGTAGACGAGCGCCCCATCCTCGCTGACGCCCGTGGTGCTTTCGTAGTGGAACTCGAAGTCATTGGGGAACACGGTCCCGCGCTCGACCAGGAACGTCTCGTCGCCGTCGTAGTGGATGACCTTGCCGATGGACTCTCCCCTCGTGGTGACCACGAGCAAGCTTTCATGGTCCATGACCCACCCCCACTCTGAACTTTCCCACCGCACGCTGGCACCGCAAGCGCCGCGACTGGTTCAGGTCCTCGGATTCGTCAACGCTCAGTGCGGCAGCTCGGCAGCGTCTCGATCAGCGCGCAGCTCTCGCTGCACCTGACGCAGACCGCGGGGGAATACATCGTCAGTCCGGACGCCAGCTGCCGCTGCGAGTGATCAGGAAAAGCTCAGATCGTCGTTCTCCTGACGTCCTCAGAGCCCGCCCGACGCGACTTTTGACGTTGGCCTACGTCCAGTCTCCAAGTGCCGCGGTCCGGCGGGGGGTGATCGCCGGTTCGTGGGTTTTTATTGAAGGAGCCAATCATGAAGGAGCCAATCATGCGTCGTCGATACTTCGCCGTGCTGCTGCTGTCGCTCTCTGCCTCCGCGTGCAAGCAACCCGAGCGTCACGATCCGCTCGCGGTCGATCCGGCGGCGGCACCGGCGCCGAGCAAGCCGAAGAAGCCGCTGGCGGAGCTCTTCTCGGCGAAGGCCCCGACGTTCCCCGCCTTCTTCAACGGCGTGACGCCCGGCATGACGGTCGAGGAAGCGCAGAAGAAGATCCCCGGGCTGGACAAGGATCTGCGCCTGGAGCTGCCCGACTACGACACGCGCGCGAGCCTGTTCGCGAACGACGACAAGCGCATCCTGACGATGAGCTTCTCGGCGGGGAAAGACGCGCTGGCCCTCGCGACGACGGCCTGGGGAAAGCCGACCGTCATCAAGGAGACGGGCCGCGACGTGAACGTCTGGTTCAACCCCGAGGCCAAGGTCCGCGCGAAGAAGGAAGCGACGGAGTACTCCGGCGTCACCCTGCAGTCGTACATCCCGGCCACGGAGCTGCTCGGCAGCGACAAGGCCGGCCCGGCGTTCCAGAAAGCGCACCCGCTCATCGGCATGACCGCCGACGACGTGCGCAAGCACTACGCGGCGAACGTGCTGGAGACGAGCGCCGAGAAGAACGCGGCGACGCTCGCGGCGGCTCAGAAGTTCGCCGGCACGCACGCCAACCTCGGCGCGAGCCAGGCGAGCATCGATCTGGTCTATCCCCCGACCGAGTACGGCGCCTACGACACGAAGGTGCACCTCTACTTCGACAAGGGCAAAGTCAATCGCTACACGTTCGGCGTCGAGTTCGAGCCGTCGCCGCAGCAGAAAGAGGACGTGCTCGCGCTCTTGAAGAAGACGTACGGCGAGCCGAAGAAGGTGAAGGACTTCAGCCACACGCTGCTGGCGTTTCGCAAGGCGCCCACCATCAAGGTCGAGGACGACAGCATCATGAAGCGCTGGTCCTTCACGGTGGAGAAGTGAGGAGCGCCATGAAGCGTGCAGAGCTTGCGCTGGTCACGCCCACCGTCGTCGCCCTGGCCTGTGTCTGGGGAGCGGGGCTCGGCGGCTGTGCGTTCATCGTCCCGAACAAGGGGGCGCCCGCCGCCACCCAGGCACGCCAGGCGGCGCCGCCGCCGCCCCGCGCGCCGTACGTCGCCCCGAACCTGAAGCACACGCGCGCCGAGCTGGAGGAGCAGGTCGCGCAGGCGACCACCGGCTACGACAAGAAGGGTGAGAGCCAGGGGAAGCTCGATCCGTTCGAGGCGATCGACGTGCCGGTCAAGCGCGGGCTCTGCTACAAGCTCGCGCTGATCCTCGACGAAGGGGTGGAGTTCTCGGAGCACGCGAAGCGCGGCATCAGCTTCCGGGTCAAGCGCGAGGGGCAGCTGGATCTGACGTCCGCCACCGCGTTCGGCCCGGGCGGGGTCGTGGACCTTGGCTGTCCCAACGACGCGCTGACGGCGCACGTCGACGTGATCGCCGACTGGGGCTCGGCGCGGGACAAGAGCCACGTTCACGACCTGGGGAGCGGCGGCTTCAAGACGGTCGTCTATTCGAAGCCGATCACCGCCAAGGCGCTGGCCGAGCGCAACCAGCGGATCAAGGAGAACGAGGAGCAGCAGGCGCGGGAGTCGGAGGAGTTCCACCGCAAGTACGAGGCGGAGCAGGCGCAGCGACGCGAGGAGCAGCGGGAGCGCGACCGGCAGCGCGAGCAGGATCGCCGGGACAGCAACAGCTGTCGCCGGCAGTGCTCGATGACCCTCTCGATCTGCCAGAGCAACTGCGGCAACGAGGCCGGCTGCCGCGGGCGCTGCCAGTCCGACGAGTGGCACTGCAAGGACAGCTGCCGGTAGCTCGAGCACCGGCAGCCGTCGCGAAGACGCTATCGCCAACGCTTGCGCGCGACTTGCCGGGACCTGCATCGTCTTGCGGATGGAGAGGACGTCGATGCCCCAAGCTCGTTTCGCGGTTGCAATCTCCCTGGCGTTGTTCGGCGTCGCCGCCGGCTGCGGCGGCGGCTCGGGCTCCGGCAATCCGGACGGGGGCGGTCGCGGCGGCGCGGCCATGGCGGGACGAGGCGGCGGCGGGGGCGGGCCCGGGGGCAGCGGCGGGGGCGGTGGCGGTGGCGGCCAGTCGGGTAGCGCAGCGACCGGCGGCGCAGCCGGCGGCGCGAGCGGAGCCGGCGGCGCCGGGACGGGCGGCGGCGCGGCGCGTGGAGGCCAGGGAGGCGCCGGCGCGACGGGCGGCGCCGGCGTCGGCCCCGCGGACGAATCCGAGCCGGACTGCACCCAGAAGATCACCGCGGCGGCTAGCGCCACGAGGCCGATGGCGAACATGACACGCGAAGCGACGGGCACGCGCGCCGCCGGCCTGGGCGGCGTGAACGCCCCCGATCGCCGCGCCGGCCGCTGCAGGCGCTCGGCCTCGCCGTGCCCGAAGGTCGCCAGCCGGAACGGATCCGACGGCTGCGCGCCGATCGACTGCGGAACCCCTTCGGGGTTCGCGTGATAGCCGCCCTGCTGGCGCGTCGGATCGGTGATGACCAGCGCGGTGGTCGACGACGGCGGCTGTGGATGCGCCTGCGGCTGCGGCTGCGGCTGCGGC
>DATBHU010000747.1:0-3346 GCA_036557265.1 Polyangia bacterium | reverse complement strand
CGCCGCGCGCGCGGGCGGTCACGACCACCGACGGCAGGCTGCGCGCGACCTGGTCCAGCCAGTCGACGCAGTCGGCGCGGACCGCCGCCGGGCAAGCGGCGCCGGAGCAGACGCGCAGCGCCGCGCGCGAATCGAGCAGGCGGCGCTCGCGACGCGCCAGCTGCGCCGCCTCGTAGTTCGCCAGGCACTCCGCCTTGGCGGCGTCGGCGCTCTCGGGCGGCGGGGCGGGCGCCTGTTCGGCCGCCGCGGGCGCGGCCTCTGGCTCGGCGCTGGCCGCGCGCGCGGGCGCGGATGCGGCGGTGAAGGTGAGGGCGGCGGCGAACAGCGCGCGGGCGCCGTCATGGACGCGTGCGCGACGGTCCGTCACATGCATTCGGGCCTGAATCGCTTGATGCCGTCGGAGTCGACGAAGAACGGATGCGCGCAGTCCGGCGCGGGCAGCGGCGCGCCGCCGCCCGCGGGCGGCGCGCCCGCCGGATGGGACGCCGCGGGCGCGGGCGCCGCGGCCGGCGCGGTGGCGCCCCCACCGGTCTGAAGGCGCTTCGGACCGCTCCGGGCGCCGCCGGCCGCGACGGCGCGCGCCGGCTTCGGCCCGGCCGCCGCCGCGGAGGCCGCCGTCTCGTCGGGCGTCGCCTTCGCGTCGGGCGACGTCGCGGTCAGGTTCGTCTGCGGTTTGGGCGCCGGCGCGATCGCCGCCGCCGGTGCCGGCGCGGTTGCCGCGCCCTTCGCGGCCCGCGCGCTCGCCTCGGCGTCCGCCGGGGCGGAGCCGCTTCGCCAGGCCGCGATCGCGACCAGCGCCAGCGCCGCCAGCCCCGCCCCCGCCGCCAGCGCCAGCCTCCGGCGCCCGGGCCGCGCGCCGGCCGCGCGCGCCACGCGCGTCTCGCCGGTGTCGGTCGCCGCCGGGAGCCCGACCGCCAATGACGCGCGCCCGAGCTTGTTCTCGATCGCGCGCTTCGTCTCCGCGCGCACGTCCGCGAACAGGCGCGCCACGGTCGCCCCGATCTCGCGGTGGCTCGGCGTCATGCCGAGCTCGTCCATCGCGGCCTCCAGCTCGTCCGCCAGCTGCCGCGCCGTCGCGTGACGCTCGCCGGGCGCGCGCGACAGCGCCCGCCGGCAGATGCGCGCCAGCGGGGCCGGCACGGTCGCGCGCACCGTCTCCGGCATCGGCAGATCGCCGGCCAGCACGCGCTGGCGGATCTCGTGCTCCGACGACGCCTTCCACATCCGCTCGCCGGTCAGCGCCTCCCACAGGATCACGCCCGCCGCGTAGATGTCGGCGCGCCGGTCCAGCTTGTCGCCGGCGATATGTTCAGGCGCCATGTAGCGCAGCTTGCCCTTCACCATCCCGACCTCGGTCTCGACCAGCGAGCGCTCCAGCTTGGCGATCCCGAAGTCGAGCACCTTGGCGTGCCCCTCCAGCGTCACGAACAGGTTGTGCGGCGAGACGTCGCGGTGGACGACCCCCAGCGGCGTGCCGTCGAAGTCGGCCAGCTCGTGCGCGGCGTGCAGCCCGGCCAGCGCGTCTGCCAGCACGCGCAGCTGCATCGCCAGCGTGAAGCCCTCCTGCTTGCCGCGCATGATCACCTGCGACAGCGGCTGCCCGTCGAGGTACTCCATCACCAGCACCGGCGCGCCGTCGACCTCCATGACCTCGTTGGTCTGCACGACGTTCGGGTGATGCAGCCGCGCCGCCAGCCGCGCCTCGCTCAGGAACATCAGGCGGAACTCGTTGTCGCTGGCAAGGTTCTTGCGGAGCACCTTGACGACGACCAGCTTCGTGAAGCCGCTCGGGCCGTCCACGGCCGCCAGGTAGACGTCGGCCGTACCGCCCTGTCCAAGTTGCAGGACGATCCGGTACTTTCCGACCGCCTCCACGGCGCCCGCTTCCCCACTCAGTCCGAGCATTTTCCGCGCCCGCAGTATATGCCTTGCCCGGGTCCTGTCACCCGAGTCGCGCGTCACGAAACCGCCACCCGCTGCCTGACCTTTTTTCGATGAACGGCACGCGTGCGCGTGCGGCCATGACAGGTCGGGACGCGATCGCGAGTCGCGGGGGTCGGGACCCTCTCAGGGTCCCGATTGAACGGGCCCGATGTACGACTTCGCGGCGACAACGTTGTCGTACCACTTGCGGGCCTGGCCGTTCGGGTTCGAGCCGATGTGGAACGAGAGCCCGAAGCGGTCGATCTTCAACGTGGCGACGTCGCGCAGGCGCAGGCCGGGGAAATCGGCGACCAGCGCGCCGTCCAGCCAGATCGCGATGCGCCCGTCGCGCTGGCCCGGCGTGTTTGCCTTGAGCATGTACTCGTAGCAGTACCAGCGATCGAGCGCGGGGATGATGTTCGGGCGGCTGACGAAGCCAGGGCCGTAGTCGACCTTGATGCTGGTGTTGGGCGAGACGTCGCCGTTCGGGAAGAAGTGGTCGCCGTACTGGCTGCGCTGTTCGGGGTGGTAGAGGTAGATGTTGAGATCGCCGGGCGAGGGCGTCGCCGCGTCGCCGCGCCAGTTCTCGAGGTTGGCGAGGAACTTGTTCGTGCCGTCGGCGGGGACGCCGGGCGTCGCCGTGTTGCCGATGAAGTAGTGCGCCGAGATGCTCGAGCCGTTGTGGCTGGATCCGACGACGTCGTAAGGCGGCATGAACTTCGAGTAATAGCGGAGGAACAGCACGTCCTGCTCCGGGTTGACCAGCTTGTCGGTGCCGTCGGACAGCTCGGCCGTCTGCTGCGGCAGCGTGAGCTGCAGCGCCTTCGCGCCGCGATAGACGTTGGCGGTGTCGGTGGTGATGTCGACGTACTGGTTCTGATAGACGGCGTCCCAGCGGTTGTTCAGATCGGCGCCGGCCGCGTAGCCCTCGAAGTCGTCGGCGAAGATGACGTCCGGATCGGCGGCGATGCCGACGTCGCCCGGGTGGTGGCTGGCGATGCCGCTATTTCCCTCGGGCAGCGGGGCGAGGCCGCCCGCGCCCGCCCCGCCCGCCGCGCCGGACGAACCGGACGCGCCCGCCGCGCCCCCGGCGCCCGCGACACCCGAGGAGCCCGCCGCGCCCGCGCCGCCGGCCGAGCTGCCGCCCGCGCCCGCTGGCGCGCCTCCGTTCGATCCGCACGCGAGGCCCGCCGCGGCGACGGCGCCCGGCAGCACGAGCAGAACCAGTCGGGTCATCGACACCTCCGCGGCATCGATCCTACGCCTGTCCGCGCGTCGGTGATAGCTTGCGCCCTGCCATGTTCTCGCTGACGCCCCGGGCGCGCCTGCTGCTGAAGATCAGCTTCATGGTGACGTTCGCCGAGGCGATGCTGGTGCCGATGTACGCCGCCTTCGCCGAGAAGGTCGGCGGCAGCATCCTCGA
>DATBHU010000746.1:0-3376 GCA_036557265.1 Polyangia bacterium | reverse complement strand
GACGACCGCCGCGCCGCCGATACAGGCTGGCGTGGGGTGGAAGCGCGCATAAAATGACGGACCTCATGACGAAGAAGCGAGTCCGCAAAGCGGTGCTGCCGGTGGCGGGTCTGGGAACGCGATTTCTCCCCGCGACCAAGGCGATCCCGAAGGAGATGTTGCCGCTGGTCGACACGCCCAGCATCCAGCTCATCGTCGAGGAGTGCGTCGCCGCCGGCATCGAGGAGATCATCTTCGTCACGGCGCGCGGCAAGTCGGCGATCGAGGACCACTTCGATCGCGCCGGCGAGCTGGAGAGCCTGCTGGAACGGCGGGGCAAAGCCGACGATCTCGCGCGGGTGCGCCGGCCGACGGAGATGGCGCGCTACGTTTCGGTGCGCCAGGCGGAGGCGCGCGGCCTGGGACACGCCGTGCTGTGCGCGCGCGACGCCGTCGGCGACGAGCCGTTCGCGGTCGTGCTGGGCGACGATCTGCTGGACGCGGCGGTGCCGGGGGTGCGGCAGCTGGTCGACGTCTACGAGAAGACCGGCACCGGGGTGATCGCGCTCAAGCAGGTGCCGGCCGGGCAGGAGCACATGTACGGCATCGTCGACGGCGAGCCGGCGGGGCCGCGGCAGATGACCGTCCGCAAGCTGATCGAGAAGCCGGCGCCCGGGACGGCGCCGTCGCGGATGGCGATCATCGGCCGCTACGTGCTGCCGCCCGAGATCTTCCCGATCCTCGCCGACACCAAGCCGGGCAAGGGCGGCGAGATCCAGCTGACCGACGGTCTGGCGACGCTGTGCGAGCGGCACGGGCTGGCGGGGCTGGAGGTGGAAGGGCGGCGCGACGACGTCGGCGATCGCGCCGGCTACGTCGTCGCGATGGCGCACTACGCGCTCAAGCGCGCCGACATCGCCGACGAGGTGCGCGCCGGGCTGACGCGCCTGCTGGCGGAGACCGCCGCGAACAAGTGATGATCGCGTGGACGGAACGCGGCTTTGCCGCGTGGAGTCCTTCGCGGGGGGGCATGGGGACCCTTTGAGGGTCCCCATCGTGAACGCATTGGAGGAAGCGGGCGGCAACTTCCTCGAGGTCGCGGTCGCGCTGCCCGTGCAGGGCACGTTCACCTACCGCGATCCGCGCCCGGGCGTGGCGGCGCCGATCGGCGCGCAGGTGGTGGTGCCGTTCGGCTCGCGCACGGTGACCGGCTTCGTCGTCGCGCGCGCGGCGGCGGCGGCGCCGCCGGCGGGCGGCGTGGAGACGCGTGACATCGAGCAGGTGGTGGCGGGCGAGCCGGCCTTCGACGAGGCGATGATCGGGTTCTGCCGCTGGGTCGCCGACTACTACCAGGCGCCGCTCGGCGAGGTGCTGCGGGCGGCGCTGCCGCAGGGCGAGCAGGCGAGCGCGACGCGCGCGGTGCGGTTGACGACCCTCGGCCGACAGGCGCTGGAACGCCAGCCGGCGCTGATCCCGGGCGCCGCGCCGACGGGGGATCCGGTGCTGGTGGCGCTGGCGGCCGCGGGCGGCGAGCTGCCGGTGCGGCGGCTCGAGCACGCGGTGTCGGGCGCGGGCGGGCGGCTGGCCCGGCTGGTCGAGGCCGGGCTGATCGAGGTGGGCGACGAGGTGCAGGACCGGCGGCCGCCTCCGACGGTGGCGTACGCGCGCGCGACCGGCGCGGCCGCGACGGCGCTGGCGAAGCGCGCGTTCGCGAAGCGCGCGCTGGCGGACAGGCTGGCCGCGGCCGCCGACGGCGTGGTGGTGGCGTCGCTGTCGGCGTCCGAGCGGACGGCGCTGCGCGCGCTGGTGACAGCGGGGCTGGCGCGCATCGAGCATCGGCCGATCGTGCGCGCCGCCGAGGGGCGGGCGGCGGTGGTGCCGCAGGGGATCACGCTGACGCCCGCGCAGGCGCAGGCGGTCGAGGCGCTGACGGCGGCGCTGGCGGGCGGCTTCGCGAGCACCCTGCTGCAGGGGATCACCGGCTCGGGCAAGACGGAGGTCTATCTGCGCGTCATCGCCGCGGCGCGGGCGGCCGGGCGCGGCGCGCTGGTGCTGGTGCCGGAGATCGCGCTGACGCCCCAGCTGGCCGCGCGCTTTCGCGCCCGCTTCGGCGAGGACGTGGCGGTGCTGCACAGCGCGCTGCCGCCGCGCGAGCGGCTGGCCGCCTGGCGCCGCCTGCGGGCGGGCGAGGTCGGGATCGCGCTGGGCGCGCGCTCGGCGGTGTTCGCGCCCGTGCACGCGCTCGGCGTGGTGGTCGTCGACGAGGAGCACGACCCGTCGTTCAAGCAGGAGGAGGGCGTGCGCTATCACGGCCGCGATCTGGCGGTGGTGCGCGCGCAGCGCGCGGGCGCGATCGTCATCCTCGGCTCGGCGACGCCGTCGCTGGAGAGCGCCTACAACGTGGCGCGGGGGCGGTTCGCGCGCCTGCTGCTGCCCGAGCGCGCGACGCCGCGGCCGCTGCCGGAGGTGGCGGTCGTCGATCTGCGCCGGCATCCGCCCGGGCCGGACGGCCTGCTGTCGGCGCCGCTGGCGGAGGCGCTGGGCGCCGCCCTGGCGGCGGGCGAGCAGAGCATCCTGTTCCTGAACCGGCGCGGCTTCTCGACGCTGCTGCTCTGCCACGCCTGCGGGCACGTCGTCCGCTGCCCCAGCTGCGCGGTGTCGATGACCTACCACCGCGGGCGCTCCCGCCTGGTCTGTCACTACTGCGGCCGCTTGCAGCACGTGCCGCAGCAGTGTCCGTCCTGCCGGTCGACGCGCCTCGAGCGCATGGGCATCGGGACGGAGCGCGTCGAGGCGATCGTGCGCGAGCGCTTCCCCGACGCGCGCGTCGCCCGCTTGGATCGCGACACCGCCGGCGGGGGCCCGGGCGCCGGCGGTGGCAGCGGTGGCTTGCAGGCCATCCTGGCGCGCATGCACGCGGGCGAGATCGACGTGCTGGTCGGGACGCAGATGGTGACCAAGGGGCACGACTTTCCCGGCGTCACGCTGGTGGGCGTGCTGCGCCCCGACCAGACCATGAACCTGCCCGACTTCCGGGCGGCGGAGCGGACCTTCCAGCTGATCGAGCAGGTGGCCGGGCGCGCCGGGCGCGGCGACCGGCCGGGCCGCGTCGTCATCCAGACCTACGATCCGGAGCACCCGTCGATCGTCGCGGCGGCCACCCACGACTACGAGGGCTTCGCGCGCGCCGAGCTGGCCGCGCGCGAGGAGACCGGCTACCCGCCGTTCTCGCGCATGATCGCGCTGCGCATCGACGCGCGCGACGGCGCCAAGGCCAAGGCCGCCGCGCACGTCGCCGCCGAGGCGGCCCGGCAGGCGGGCGCGGGCGCGGGCGCCGCCGCTGCGGTCACGGTGCGCGGCCCCGCCGAGGCGCCGCTCGCCATGCTGCGCGGGCGCG
>DATBHU010000745.1:0-6709 GCA_036557265.1 Polyangia bacterium | reverse complement strand
GCCGCTCGTACGGCGCCGCTCCCAGCGTCGCGCGCAGTTCCTCCTCGACCGCCTGCTCAATGGTCCTGCGGACCGTCTGGTGGATCAGCTCGCCGAGCGAGACCTCGTCACGTCCTACGAGGCGCAGATTCCTGGTACGTTTCTCCATGAGCGCATTCCTCCGGTGCGATCCGGCGTGGTGCCGGGGTTGCTGAACACCCGGGAGAATGCGCCATCTTCAATTTCCACACGAACGGGGACACGACCCCGGTCGCGTCGCAGCTCTGGAGACCGTCGCAGTCGCTCTCTTCCTGAGAAATAACGGGCGAACACTTGCCTTTCGTGACAGGCAGGTTGCACGCCTGACAGACACCAGAACAGCTCTTGTCGCAGCAGACTCCATCGGTACAAATCCCCGATGCGCAATCAGTCATTGCCGAGCAGCTCTCGCCGTTTTCTCTCGGTGTCGTGACGGAATCGGCCGAGTCCATCGAAATGGATTCCTCACTCCCAGAAGAATCGGTCGCATTGGCGTCGCCGCTCGCGTCCCGGTGGCCTCTAAACGTTCCGTAGCATGATGCACCGGTCACGAGCGCCACGAACGCGGCGCAAGAGACAGTCACTCCAAAATGATCCCGCCCAGTCCTCCCACCCAGTTCCGACCCCATCGACGTGATCAACTAGCGCGCGGCCGCACCACCGTCACTTGGAACGGCGGTGCATCTTCCTTGGATACAAGGGCAGACGGTCGGCCTATCGCACGCTTGAAGGCACTGAACCGTGGGGGGCATGGGAGCGGTCTTGGGCAAGCAATAGCCGCAGCAGTCGCCGACCCCATCGGCGTACTGGATGCAATCGGAGTTGCTCTGGCAGGTGTTGTTCGCGCACGCGCCCTGGTAGGCGACCGCGACGCCGACGCACATCGCCTCGCAGCTGTTCGAGTAGGTCTTGCCGTCGACGCCGCAGACCGGATCGTAGATCGTCGGGCACGCGCAGCCGCCGCCGGCGCCACCACGGCCGCCACCGCTGCCGCCGCCCATGCCGGATCCCGCGGCGCCGCCCCGGCCGCCGGTGTTCGATCCACCCATCCCCGAGCCGGCCGCCCCGCCGTGTCCGCCCGCGTTCGAGCCGCCCGTCGCCGAGCCGGCAGCGCCGCCCCGGCCGCCCGTGGCCGAGCCGGCGGCGCCGCCGCGCCCGCCCGCGCCGCCGCCACCGGAGCCCCCGCGGCCGCCGTTCGCACCGCCGCGCCCACCGCTCCCGCCGGCGCCGCCGCCGCGGCCGCCCTCGTCGCTGCCGCCGCGTCCAGCCCCGGAGCCAGCCGCGCCGCCGGCGCCGGTCCCCGCGCCCGCGGCGCCGCCCGCGCCCGTCGTGCCGCCGTGGCCAGAGCCGCTCGTCCCGCCGCCCGCACCGCCGTCCTTCATCTCGGTGATCGAGCCGCAGCCCGCCAGGACGAGCGCGAGCGAGAGGACCGTCGAGCCCAGCGGGCGCATCGTCGTCGGCGTCCTCATCGATCGCGTCCCTCCGGCTGGCGCAGGCGCGAGAAGAACCCGCGCAGCAGCGCGGACCCCTCGGCCGCGAGCACGCCCGGGAACACCTCGACGCGGTGATTCAGGCGCGGATCCTCCGCCAGCGTGTAGAGGGTCCGCACCGCGCCCGCCTTCGGATCGTCGCAGCCGAAGTAGAGCCGCCGGATGCGCGCGTTGACCAGCGCGCCCGCGCACATCGGGCACGGCTCCATGGTCACGAACAGGTCCGCGTCGAGCAGCCGCCAGCGCCCGAGCGCCGCCGCCGCCCGCCGCAGCGCCAGGATCTCCGCGTGCGCCGTCGGATCGCCGCCCGTCTCGCGCTCGTTGTGCGCGACCGCGACCACCTGGTCGCCGACGACGACCACCGCGCCGACCGGCACCTCGCCGCGGCCCCCCGCCAGCTCGGCGGCGGCCAGCGCGCGCCGCATGAACGCGAGCTCGCGCTCCCCGACCGGACCCTGGCCCTCGGGGATCGACAGTGGGGCTGCGACTGTGGTCATAGGCGAGGTCTACCTTAAATTACCGTATCATCTAACACCACCACCGGAGAGCATTCGTGCCCAAGCCCGAGATCGATCTGTCGTTCGCGCGCTATGTAGCGGCGCGCAAAGGGGAAGTGGCGGCCCGCACCCGCGAGGGGGCGGCCTACGCCTATGCCGGCGACATCAAGGTGCGCGCCGCGCTGGACCGCATTCGCCCGGTCACGCTCGCGGTCGAGGCGTCGGTCCGGCTGTGGCAGTCGGTCGAGAAGGCCCGAATGCTGGGGACGGCCGTCAAGGTGACCAGCAGGCAGTTCCCGCGCATCTCCAAGCTGGCCGAGACGTGCGCCGAGACGCTGCGCATCCCGGTGCCGACCGTCTACGTGTCGCCCAACATCGGCTCGCTGAACGCGCACACCTTCGGGACCGCCGACGATCCGTACATCGTCATCAACGCCGCCCTGATCGATCACCTGTCCGAGCCCGAGCTGCTGGACGTCATCGGCCACGAATGCGGCCACATCCAGAACAGCCACGTCGTCTACATGACGACGCTGCACTTCCTGAAGCACGCGGCGAACATGTTCCTGCGCTGGAGCGTGAAGCCGGCGGTGCTGGCGCTGAACGGCTGGGCGCGGCGCGCGGAGATCACCTGCGACCGCGCCGGCATGATCTGCACGCGCGACATCGACGTGTCGATCGGCTGCCTGGTCAAGCTGGCCATCGGATCCCAGAAGCTCTACAAAGAGGTGAGCATCCCCGAGTACCTGCAGCAGCTGACCGAGGCGCAGGCGGGGCTGGGGCGCTTCGACGAGCTGATGCGCACGCATCCTTATCTGCCGAAGCGGGTGGCGGCGCTGCGGCTGTTCGCCGACACGGCGTACTTCCGCAGCCTGGTCGGCACCGGGCGCGGCGCGGACACGCCGGTCGACGCGATGCCGGCCGGGACCTCGAAGGACGAGTGCGACGCGCGCGTCGCGGAACTGATCTCGGTGCTGTGATGGCGGCCGAGGCGATGGCGTCCCTGGACGAAAAGAAGGCCGCCATCCGGGCGGTGCTGGCCGATCTGGCAGGGGCGGCCGAGGCCGCCGGGCTGCCCTGGGTCGCGCGCGACGTACGCGACACGCGGCTGCCGAAGCTCGACGACGAGCGCTTCTCGGTGGTGGTGCTGGGCGAGTTCAACCACGGCAAGTCGACGTTCATCAACGCGCTGCTGGGCTCGCCGCTGCTGCCGACGGGGATCACGCCGACGACGGCGCTGCTGGCGCACGTCACGCACGGGGCGCGCGCGGGCGCGATCGCGGTCGACGACGCGGGGGAGCGCACGCCCATCGACGCGGCGGCGCTGGCCGACCACCTGACCGTCGACGGGCTGGCCCGGGCGGCGACGGCCGGCAACGCGAAGACGAACGGCGGCGGCAAGGGCAAGGCCAAGGCGGAGACGAGCAAGAAGCCGCCGGCCGCGATCCACCACGTCGAGATCACGCACCCGTCGCCGTTGCTCGCCAACCAGCTGACGATCGTCGACACGCCCGGCGTCAACGACATCAACGAGCAGCGCGCCGACATCACCTACGGCTACCTGCCGCGCGCCGACGCGGCGGTGTTCCTGCTGGACGCGACGCAGATCCTGACCGCGTCCGAGCGGCAGTTCCTGGAGGAGCGCATCCTGCGCTCGACGCGCGATCGGCTGATCTTCGTGGTGGCGAAGGCCGATCTGCTCGACGAGGCCGAGCTGGCCGAGACGCTGCGCTTCGCGCGCCAGCACCTGGCGGCGATCGTGCCCGAGCCGGCCATCTTCCCGGTGTCGGCGAAGAAGGCGCTGGCCGGCGATCGGGCGGGATCGGGGCTGGATCCGTTCGTCACGGCGCTGGGCGCGACGGTGGCGCACGAACGGCGGCGGCTGCTGCTCGACAACGCGCTGGCGGACGCGACCCGGCTGTCGGCGTTCATCCGCCAGAGCCTGGCGATCCACCGGCGCTCGCTGGAGCTGCCGGTCGGCGAGCTGCAGGATCGCATCGCGCGCGCGCAGGAGCGGCTGCAGTCCGGGAAGAAGGTGCTGGAGAGCGCGGCGGAGACCGTGCGCGCCGAGACCGCCGCGCTGAAGGCGCGCGTGCGCCAGGACCTGGCCGACTTCACCGCCGAGCTGCGCGGCGCGCTGGCGGGCGACATCGACGCCGTCGACGCGGGCGACATCCAGAAGTACCTGTCGTTCTTCGTGCAGGACACCTGGAAGGCGTGGACCGAGGCGGAGGGCGAGCGGATCGCCGCCGAGCTGGAGCGGCTGGCCGAGCAGGTCATCCAGGTCGCCAACGAGAACATCCGCGAGGTGACGGGCGGGGTGGTGAGCGATCTCGGGCCGTCGCAGACCAAGGTCGACATCAAGGTCGACACGCTGAAGTACGACGCGTCGGTGTTCGCGCTGGGCGCGCTCGGGACGACGGTCTTCCTGTTCGTCAACTCGCTGGTGGGGGGCGTGCTGGCGCTGGCGGCGCCGGTGCTGGCGCTGGTGCTGCGCGGGCGCGTCGCGACGGAGGTGAAGGCGGAGGCGAAGGAGCAGGGGCCGCTGGCGATCGACCGCGTGTCGGCGCTGATCGGGCCCAAGCTCGACGAGATCATCGACGGCTTCGGCGCGCGCCTGCTCGAGTTCGTGTCGCAGGCCGGCGACGCGCTGGCGCGCGGGATCGCCGACGTGCTGGACCAGGCGCTGCGCGAACGCAAGGCCGCCGACGAGACGCACGCGGCGAAGGCGGACGTGAAGCAGATCGACGCGTCGATCTCGAACCTGCGCGCCATCGAGGAGCGGATCGCGGAGATCCGCCAGCGCGTCTGGGCGGCGGCGGAGACGTGACGATCGGCGCCGATGAACGGCGCACCGCGGAGGACCTGGCCGCGCGCTTGTCGCGGCTCGGTGTTCCGGGCCGCGCCGCCGGCGCCGGCGTCCACTGGCAGGTGGACGTCGGGCCGGTCGGGACGCGCACCATGATCGTCCACTGCTTCTGGTACGACCGCGCGATCTCGGGGCTGATGCTGGGCATGAACCCGTCCAACGCGCGCAGCCACCTTCGCCCGGCGCGCGCGCCTTACGAAGGCCCGGAGTACTACGCGATCCTGCGCGATCGGGGCGGGGACGTCGTCGACGGGCGGACGCGCGATGTGGCCGAGGCCGTCGCGGGCGCGCGCGCGTGGCTGGCGGGCGCCGATCTCGAATCGCTCGCGCGCGAGGTCCCGTTCATCGACCGCAAGGGACGCGCGATGCGCGCGCTCGCGGCGCGGATCAATCCCGCCCTCCGCGTCGTGACCGGCCGCGACCCGGGCTACGAGGTGTGGGTCAAGGGCGACGACCGTTCGTGCACGCTGCGGCCGGAAGACGGCGGCGCGAGCTCGTGCGCCTTCCTGATCGGCCAGGCCCAGATCGCGCGCGCAGCGGCGGTCGACGACGTCTCCGCGGCCGTCGACGCCTGGCTCGTCGACAAGGTGCCGGTGGGCGCGCTCGCCGCGCGCGTGCCCGGCGTGGAGCTGGAACGGCACGCGGAGGTGCTGGAGATCGATCCGGCGCGCTGGCACTGGTTGCATGTTCGCGATCGGATCGCAAATCCACACGACGTCCTCGCGCCGCTGCGCCCGCTGATCGAGGCGCTGGCGACCAGCCCGCTGGCAACGAAGTTCTACACGTACTCGAGCCTGAGCAGCCTCTGTTTCTCCGCCAGCTCGCACTACCCGTGGGCCGACGACCGAATGCCGATCGTGTGGCCGCTGGAGGGCGGCCTCTACCTCGTGGGCGACGATGCCGCGCGCCGTGTCGGCTACGCGGTGGAGCGAAGAGCCACCCGCTGCGACCTCCCTCGCGCCGTGGAGCTGATCGAAGCGATGCTGGCGGCCTCTCCCGTTGCGCCTTTCTTTGGTTCCGCTTCCGACGGTTGAAGGCCGCGTCGCTCGCATCCTATCCTTAGGAGCCGAAGCCCATGGGGATCCTCGATCGAATCGCCGGCACGCTCGACGAGCTGACCGGCGACACGGACGCGGGCGCCGCGGCGGAGGTGATGCGCGCGCAGGCGATGGCGGAGGCGGGCGACGCGGACGGCGCCGCCGCCGCGCTGCGGGCGGTGACCGAGCGGTTCGCGCGTTACGCGCCCGGGTACGTCGCGCTCGGGCAGCTCGCTGCGCAGCGCGGGAAGCTGGAGGAGGCGGTCACGGCGCTCGGGCGAGCGGTCGATCTCGACGGCGCGCGCGCCGAGCCGTGGTTCGAGCTGGGTGACGCGCTGGCGCGGCTCGGGCGCACCGAGCCGGCGCGCGACGCCCTCCGGCGCGCGCTGACGCTCGGGCTCGAGCCGTGGTTCGTGGCGCGCGTCAACGTGGCGCTCGGCCGCGTCCACGCCCAGGCCGGTCAATGGACGGCGGCGGCGCGCGCGCTGCGCAAGGCGCTGGACCTGGCGGGGCCGGGCGACGACGATCGCGGCGTCGCCCTCGACTACGGCCGCGCCCTTCAGAAGCTGGGCGATCGCGAGGCGACGGAGTGGCTGACGCGGGCGGCGCGGGCGCCCGACGCGCGCGCCGAGATCACCGTCGAGGCCGCGGCAGCGACCGCCGATCACGAGCGGGCCGAGGCGCTGCTGCGCGAGGGCCTGGCGCGCTGGCCGGGCGATCGCCCGCTGCGCGCGGCGCTGGCGCGGCGGCTCGCGCGGGTGGGGCGGGTCGGCGAGGCGATCACGCTCGCCGAGGCGT
>DATBHU010000744.1:0-4496 GCA_036557265.1 Polyangia bacterium | reverse complement strand
CGCGCCCGCGCCGTGATGTTCACGCCCGCCGGCCCGTCGGCCGGCGCCCAGCGCGCCAGCATGAGCGCGCGGCCCCCGGCGCGCGACGCCGCCGCGCGCGAGCTGATCCCGGGCGCCGCGCGCTGGGACACGCGCGAGCTCGGCGCGCTGCTGCCGCCCGGTGAGAAGGTCGCGACCAGGAAGCTGCCCGGCGGGCTGACCGTCGCCACCGTGAAGCGCGCCGGGACCGCGGCGGTCGCCTGGCTGGTGTTCCGGGGCGGCAGCTCGAACGCGGATCCGCCGCTGCTCGTCGAGCTGGCGATGCGCGTGCGGCCGGACGCGCAGATGGCGACGCGGCTGCACATGCTCGTCAACCGCGGCGGGACGCGCGACATGACGTTCGACACCGTCGAGTTCCTGCCCGACCAGCTGAACGAGGCGTTGACGCTGCTGTTCGCCAAGGCGACCGCGCCGGTCAAGGAGTGGCCGTCCAAGGAGGGCATGGCCCGCCTGCTGGCGCCCGCGCTGGCCGCCGAGGACGCGGCGTCGCGCCGCGCGGATCGCGACTTCTGGCGGGCGCTGTTCGGCGATCACCCGCACGCGCGCATCGTCAGCGCCGAGGACGCGGACAAGCTCACGCGCTCCGACGTCGAGGCGTGGCTCGGGCGCACGCACACGGTGCGGAACGCGGCGCTGATCGTGGTCGGCGACGTCGACCCCGGCGCGGTCGAGCGCGCGGCCGCGGTGCTGGAGCGCCACCTGAAGACGCCGGCCTGGATCGCCGATCCGGTCGAGCCGCCGCCGCCGCCGGTGCGGCCGGCGGCCGCCGCCCCGTCCACGCCGCCGCTCGCCGTCGTCAGCGCGCGCCCCGGGACGCTGACGGAGATCCGCCTCGGCTGCCTGCTGCCGGCGATGGCCGCGGGCGACCGCGACCACTACGAGCTGCTGACCGAGGCGATGGAGGCGCGCCTGGACGCGGCCCTGCGCATCGAGGACGGCGACAGCTACGGCGCCAACGTCGCGTTCGACGGCCTGCGGGGCGGCACCACGTTCCTCGTCGCGTCCGCCTATGTCGGCCCGGACGCGCTGGCGCACGCGCTGTCGGCGCTGCGCAGCAACTGGCAGCGCTGGTCACGCGAAGGGTTCGACGCGGGCGAGCTGAACGTCGCGCGCTGGCGCTACGCGGGGGGCCTCGCCCTCCGCCACGGCAGCGGGCACGCCCTCGCCTATCAGCTGGCGCGCACGTGGGTGCGCGAGCCGCCCGCCCTCCCCGACGCGGCGGCGGCGCGCGACGTGGCCGGCTTGCGCGCCGCCCGCGTCAACGAGCTGTTCGCCACCTGCCGGGCCAACGCGGTCCTCGGCCTCACGGGGAATGAGGCGCTGATCCGGCGGGCGCTGGCGGAGGCGTGGCCGGGGCTGGCCGCGAAGCGATGAGCGCGAGCCGCACCAGCGACGCCATCGCCGCGTGCCGCAGCAGCGCGTCGTTCGGGTAGTAGCGCCCGTCGTGGAAGGTCAGCAGGTTGCGCAGCGGCTCGTCGAGCCCGGCCGGCCCGATCAACGCCGCCAGCGACGCGGCCGCGAACTTCTCCTCGACGTTGCCGTTCACCAGGTAGCGCAGCAGCGTGCCGCGCGCGTCCGCGTCGTGCAGCACCATCTTCACGGTGAGCTGGGTGCGCGCGTCGCCGGACTCCGCCAGCCGTTCCAGGCGCGCGCGCGGGAATCCCTCCCGCCGCGCCAGCCCGACGGCGATGTGGGGGCGCAGCGGCGGGTAGCGGACGTACCAGTTGCCGAGGACGTCGGCCGCAGGCTGGCCCGGGATGTTCAGCGCCGCCTCGACGAGGTAGTGCGCCTCGGCCCCGCCGCGATCCCCGAAGCGCATCATCATGGTCCGGAGCAGCGGCAGATCGTCGGCGAGCGACACCTTGGCCAGGCGCGCCAGCAGCGGCGCCGGAAACATCACGTCCTGGTGCCGCGCCTCCTTCCCGGGGCGGTCCAGGCGCGCGACCACCGTCGCGCGCGACAGGCCGGACGCCTCCTCCACCGCCTCGTTGGCCATCTCGGGCAGGCGGGACTCGTCGTCTTTCTGCCGGCCCGCCACGATCAGCGCCTCGACGCTGGCCGGGTCGAGCGGCTTCTCGTGGCCGATGTCGTGCAGCACGGCGGCGGCGAAGCGGCGCGCCCGATACTCCATGCTGGTGTCGGAGAGGATGCGGGCGAACGGAGCCTGGTTCAGATCCTGCCGCATCACCGGGGGCAGCCACTGGATCAGCGCCGCCGGCAGGCCGCAGCTCTTGGGCCCGCACGAAGCGACGGCCGCCGTCAGCGTCGTCAGGTGCTCGGGCGCGCCGTGGCGGACCAGCGCGAACGCCAGCGCCAGCTTGACGCGCGCGTCGGGCTCGGCGGCGAGGCGCGCCTCCAGCAGCGGCCGCGTCTCGTCGGACGGCGCCAGGCCGAGCGTCGCCGCCGCGTTGGCGCGCACCTCGGGACGCTTGTGGTCGAGCGCGGCCACCATGGCGCCGCGCTGGGCCGGGAACGCCAGCGCGACGGCGCTGCACGCCGCCGGCTCGAAGGAGCTGACGGTCGCCAGCACCGCGTCCCGCTGGAGCGCCGCGATCGGCGTGCGCGCCAGGAAGTAGGCCGGCCAGCGATCGTCGCGGCGGCGGTGAAAATCGTCGAGCAGCCGCCGCCGGAACGCGTCGACCAGCTCCGGGTAGTGGGTGATCTCGTCGGCGCCGCCCGCGTCCGGCCGCAGCTCGGCGAGCACGTCGCGCAGCGATTCGTGATCGACCGGGCTGGTCTTGCCGAGGCCGATCAGCTGCTCCTGCAAGGCGCCCTCGACCTCGTCGCGCCCGCGCAGCCGCGCGCCGATGACGTCCAGCTCGTCGACGAACTCGAGGCTGGCGAAGCGCCGGATCTCGTCGACCACCAGCTTCACGTAGGCGTCCCGCCGCACGTACGGCGACAGGTTGGCCAGGCCCGCCTCGCCGGCCACCGCGGCCAGCTCCGCCTCCTCGTGATAGCGATAGCTCGCGATCGCCAGCAACAGGCCCGCGTCCGCGAGCCGCCTGCCCCGGAGCTCCTGCACCGCGATCAGCGCGATCTGCTCGGGCGGGACATGCCCCTGGTGCAGCTGCGGCTGGTCCAGCTCGCGCGCCACCCGCGCCGTCACGGCGCGCGTCTCCATCTCGGCGTCGACGGGCGCCGGGCGGACGTGCATCGCCCACGTCGGCAGGCCCTCCGTCGCGCACGCCGACAGGACGGCGCTCGCCGCGATCGCCAGCACGCCCGGCGACCATCGCGTGCAGGTCTCGATTCGCCCCCGACCCGCTGACCCGCCCGCGCGCATCTCGCGCGATGATAACCCGAACGGCGGCGATCAGCCGAGGCCGTAGTCGGTGATCTTCTTAGCGATGGTCGGGTACGACACGCCGAGCAGGCGCGCCACCTGCGTGCGGTTGCCGCCCGCGAACTCCAGCAGGCGGCCGATGTAGGCGCGCTCCAGCGCCTCCAGATCGGGGGGGCGCCCGGCGGCGTCCAGGTCGGCGGCGAAGAAGTGCCCGCCCGCCGGCAGCGCGCGCGTCGGCCCCGACAGCACGATGCACCCGGGATCGATCGCGTCGCCGGTCGACAGGATCACGGCGCGTTCGATGACGTTGCGCAGCTCGCGCACGTTGCCCGGGTAGTCGTAGGCGGTCAGCATCCGCTCGGTCTCGGGCAGGAAGCGCGAGACCGGCTTGCGCATGCGGGCCGCGAAGCGCTCCAGGAAGTGCCGCGCCAGCGGCAGGATGTCCTCGCGTCGATCGCGCAGCGGCGGCACGCGGATGTGGAACACGTCCAGCCGGTGATAGAGGTCGAGGCGGAAGCGCCCGCGCTCCACCTCGTCGGCCAGCTCCTTGTTGGTGGCGGCGACGACGCGCACGTCGACCGACAGATCGCGCGTGCCGCCCAGGCGCCGGAACGTCATCTCCTCCAGCACGCGCAGCAGCTTCGCCTGCGTCGGCATCGGCATCTCGCCCACCTCGTCGAGGAACAGCGTGCCCCCGTCCGCCTCCTCGAACAGACCGCGCTTCTGCGTCTTCGCGTCGGTGAACGCGCCGCGCTCGTGACCGAACAGCTCGCTCTCGAGCAGGCTCTCCGGGACCGTCGCGCAGTTGATCTCGACGAACGCGCCCTCGCGCCGGCGCGGCGTGCGGCGCGCGATCAGGTCGGCGATCAGCTCCTTGCCGGTCCCCGATTCTCCCTGGATGAGGACGGTCGTGTCGGTCGCCTCGGCGACCTTGTCGACCATGTCGATCACCTTCTGCATCGCCGCCGACGGCCCGGCCACGAAGTCGCCCATCGCCGCCTGGGCCCGCCCGGCGAGCTGGCGCACCTGCGCGCGCAGCCGCTTGGCCTCCAGCGCCTTGCGCATCGTGACGACCAGGTCGGGCAGCTGCAGCGGCTTCGACAGGTAGTCGAAGGCGCCCAGCTTCAACGCCTGCACGGCGCTGACGACGTCGGCGTAGGCCGTCGCAATG
>DATBHU010000743.1:0-7318 GCA_036557265.1 Polyangia bacterium | reverse complement strand
CGGATCAGCACCAGCTCGAGGAACAGGATCGAGAAGCTCGCCAGGAATAGATGGAACAGGTGCAGGCCCGGCCGCGCGGGCGCGGGGGTCGGCGCGCTCGGTGGGCTGGTGATCTCGCTCGTCACGTCAGGCTCCTCTCTTCACACGGCGCGCTGGACCGCCGCGAACAGCGGCGCCAGCGGCGGCGACTTGCCGAGCGCCAGCGCGATGGCGTGCGCCGCCTGGTGGACCAGCATGCCGAGCCCGTCGGCGTAGCGGCCGGCCTTGCCGCGCGCGGCGACCGCCAGCGGCGTCTCCGCGCCGTAGGCCATCTCCAGCACCGCCGCGCCCGCGAGCGCGTCGAGGCCGGCGGCCGTGGCGGCGTCGGACCACGCGGCCGCGGGCACCGCGGACACCAGCACGGCGGCGCCGGCCAGCGCGCGCGCGAGGCCGCCGCCTTCCCAGGGCGCCACGGTGACGCGGGCGCGCTGTTCATCGAGCAGGCGCGCGCGCAGCGCGGACGCCACGTCGGGCCGGCGCGCGATCAGCCGGACCTCCGCGCCCGCGCGGGTCAGCGCCTCGACCGCGCCGGCCGCCGCGCCGCCCGCGCCCGCCATCACAACGACGCGGCCGGGTCCGACGGCGACGCCGAGATCGGCGAGCGCGGCGAGCAGGCCGGCGCCGTCCGTGTTCTCGCCGCGCACCCCGCCGTCCGCCTCGAACAGGAGCGTGTTCACCGCGCCCGAGACGCGCGCCTCGGGGCCGTGCCGGCCCGCCAGCGCGAAGGCCGCCGCCTTGTGCGGGATGGTGACGTTGACGTAGCGGTAGCCCTGCGCCCGCAGGTCGGCGACCCGCGCGTCGAACCCTTCGGGCGCGACGGAGATCGCGCCGTAGTCGCCCTCGACCCCCAGCGCGCGGAAGGCGGCGTTGTGGATGGCCGGCGAGCGGCTCTTGCTGACGTCGGTGCCCAGCACGGCGGCGCGGATCATTTGTCGCGCGTCCCGTCGACGGTGGCGTCGATGCCGCCGTCGTGCACGCGCACCGTGATGCGCTCGCCCGCGCGCACGTCGGCGGCGCTGGTGACGACGTGGCCGTCGGCGCGCTGGGTCAGGCTGAACCCGCGCTCGAGCACGCGCATCGGCGACAGCGCCTCGAGCTTGCCGCACGCCGCCTCGATCGCGTGCCGCCGCCGCTGCAGCGCCGGCCGCATCGCCACCTCCAAGCGGTGGCGCATCGCCGCCAGGGCGTGGCGCTGCTCGGCGATGCGGCGATGGGGGTGGGCGCGCTGCAGCCGCACCTCGACGCCGCGCAGCTCGGCGCGCGCGGCGGTCAGACGCCGCGCCAGCACGCGGCGGCCGCGCTCGACCTGTTCGTCGAGGCGCTGCCGCCGCTCGTCGAGCAGCCGGCGCGGATCGCCGAGCCGCCCGCGCGCGCGCTCCAGCTCGTGGCGGGCCCGGCGCGTGCTCTCGACCAGCGCGCGGCTGGCGCGGCGGCGCAGCAGGGCGAGCTCCTCGACCAGGCTCTCGCGCACCGGCACGGCCAGCTCCGCCGCGGCCGACGGCGTCGGCGCGCGCACGTCGGCGACGAAGTCGGCGATGGTGAAATCGGTCTCGTGGCCGACGGCCGAGATCACCGGGACGCGGCAGGCGTGGATGGCCCGCGCCACCGGCTCCTCGTTGAACGCCCACAGGTCCTCCAGCGAGCCGCCCCCGCGCGCGACGATGATGACGTCGACGTCGGCGACCGCCTCCAGGCGGCGGATGCCGGCCGCGATGCCGAGCGCCGCGCCGTCGCCCTGGACCGGCGTCGGCGCGAGCAGGATCGGAATTGGATAGCGGCGACGCGCAATGTTGACGATGTCGCGGATGACGGCCCCCGACGGCGACGTCACCACGCCGATGCGGCGGGGCAGGAACGGCAAGCGCCGCTTGCGGGCCGGATCGAACAGCCCCTCGGCGCCCAGCCGCTGCTTCAGCTGCTCGAAGGCCAGCGCCAGCGCGCCCGCGCCGGTCGGCTCGACCTTGTCGACCGTCATCTGGAACTTGCCGCGCGCCTCGTACAGCGTCAGCCGCCCGCGACAGCGGACCGCCATCCCCTCCTCGAGCGTGAACTTCAGCCGCCCCGCCTCGCGCGAGAACAGCACGCAGTCCAGCGCCGCGTCCGCGTCCTTGAGCGCGAAGTAGACGTGCCCGTTGCCCGACCGCTTGAGCCCGGACACCTCGCCCTCCACCCGCACGTCCGTGAAGCGGCTCTCCAGCGTCAGCCGGACGGCCTTGAGCAGCTCGCTGACGACGTAGACGCGCGGCTGCGGCGGCGCGGGCGGCGCCGGCGGCGCGTCATCTTTTTCTTGTTCTTGGGGCGCAGCCGGGGACGGCGGCGCCCCGGCGCCTTCCGGAGCCGCCCTTTTCTCTGCTTCCTTGGCCGCCTTGCCCGGCGGCTCCGGTTTCCGGTTGGTCAGCAGCGACAGCTGCTCCTGGTCGGGGCGCTCGGCGGGCTTGCGGCTCATTTTCCGGCGCGCGCCGCGGCGCGCTCGAAGTCGGCCGCGCTGGACCGGACCAGCTCCAGATCGTGGTACGCGCGGTTCTTTTCCTCCTCGGCGCGCTTGTCGAGGCCCGCGAAGCCCCAGCCGCCGTCCTTGCCCCGCCGCAGCGGGACGCGCGCGCCCGACGCCAGCACCGCGGCCGCCTCGTCGGGCGTCGGACCCGCCTCGATCGAGGCGCCCGGCAGCACCAGCGGCCGCAGCATCGGCAGCAGCCCGGGCGCCGCGTCGGCGCTGAACAGCTCCCGCGCCGAGGACGCCGTGGCGGCCCGCTCGAAGCGGCGCGTCTCGCGCTGGCGGATCTCCCCCTCCGGGTAGTTCGACAGCACGATGTCGTACGCCTCGCGGTGGAACTTCTGGATCGACATCCAGTTCCAGCGCGTGTCCTGATCCAGCGCGTCGAACAGGGCGCCCCCATCACCGGCGTTGACGGCCGCCGTCAGCCGCTTGTACGCCTCGGCCGGCGTCTTGGCCTTGTTACGGCAGCCCGCGGTCGAGCACGCCAGCGCGACGATCGCGACAGATAGGAGCGCGCGGGGGCCCGGCCGCATCTCCCGCACATAGCGGAAAGACCGGGCCAGAGCAAGTCTGTGCCAGCGCTCCCGCGCGTCAGCGCGGGGGTGCGTTGCAGGCCTTTCTGCCGCAGGGAGTGCCGAAAAAAAAACGCCATCGGCGTTTTTTCGGCAACCTGCTAGGCTCCGCGCGCCGCGAAGACATGACCGATCCGGCCGAGCCCAAGCCCCCCGCCGGCGCCGCGGGCGTCGCACCAAACGACTCCCCGCGCGTCGTCGACGAGTTCGCGCACATCCGGCGGCGGCGCGCGCGCCACCCGGCCATCACGATCGGCGGGGCGTTGCTCGCCTTCTTCCTGATCTTCTACAGCTGGCGCGACGTCCGCTACGCGCTGTCGTCGAGCGAGCCGGCCGACCTCGGGTCCGCGTCCGCCCTGTTCGCGGGCGGCCAGGGGACGGCGGCGGCCGCCGAGATGGTCAACCGCTACGTCCGCGTCGCCGGCGTCCCGGACCGCGAGAGCGCGCTCGAGCTGGACACCAAGGGATCGTGGGTCTTCAGCCAGCTGTTCCGCATCCTCGGCACGGGCGATCGCCTGTTCGTGCATCGCCTGGGCGACCCGCTGCCCGCGGCGCTCGCCGAGGCGGACGTGTTCCAGGGGCGGCTGATCCGCGTCGATGAGCTGCCCTACGCCGACGCGATCCGCGCCTACTTCGCCCGCCACGTCACCGCGACGCACTACTTCAGCGCGGACGCCGCCGCCAAGGCGCTGGCCGGCCGCGCCCCCGGCCAGGCCGCGCCGCTCTCGATCGTGGACCGCGGGGGCGATCGGGTGACGCTCGGCTCCGACGAGACGCTGGCGATCGACGTGGTCAAGCCCGAGGAGGTCCAGCTGGGGCTGCCCAAGGCGCGCTTCGCGACCGAGGACGCCGCCCGCGCCGCCATCGAATCGCGCGGCGGCGAGGTGGTCACCGCCCGCGGCCTCGTGCAAGCGCCGCCGCCCCCCAGCGCGGGCGCGGCGAACCTGCTCGCCAGCGCGCCCGCCCCCCCCGCGCGCTGGACGTTCGTGGTGCGCTTCCCGGCGGCGCGCCGGCAGGCCGCCCTCGACGAGCTGGGCGACATCGATCGCACGGTCGAGATCCGCGACGCGCGCGAGACCGTCGCGGCGCACATCGCCGATCTCAGCGCCGACACCGGCGGCGCCGCAGGCGGAGCGACGCTGGTGGTGCGCGCTCCGGGCACGCCCGAACGGCGGCTGGCGGTGGGCGACGTCGCCACCGTGCACACCATCGCGCCGGTGGTGATCCCCGACGGCGCGCTGATGGTGATCGAGGGCGATCGGCCGCGCGGTCACGTCGCCAGCGTCGTGATCGCGCTGGTGCTGTTCATATTCGGCGTCTTCAACATCGTCGCCCTGGCTCGCAATCGATAGCCCGCCACGATGACGCTGCGGATTCACGACACGCGGACGGGCAAGAAAGTGCCGTTCGAGCCGCTCCAGCCCGGCAAGGTCAGCCTGTATGTCTGCGGCACGACCGTCTACGGCCTCTGCCACATCGGCCACGCGCGCAAGGAGATCGCCTGGGACGTCATCACCCGCCACCTCCGCGCCAGCGGTTTCGAGCTGAGGTTCGTCCGCAACATCACCGACGTCGACGACAAGATCATCAACCGCGCGCGCGAGGAAGGGACCACCGCCGACGAGGTGGCGCGCAAGTACACCGCGGAGATGCACGTCGACTTCCAGGCGCTCGGCCTGGCGGCGCCCGATCTCGAGCCCCGAGCGACCGAGCACATCGCGGAGATGATCGAGATCATCCAGCGGCTGGAGGAGAAGGGTCTGGCCTACGCCGCCGGCGGCGACGTCTATTATTCGGTGCCGCGCTTTCCCGGCTACGGCCAGCTGTCCGGCCAGAGCATCGAAGGCCTCGAGTCGGGCGCGCGCATCGAGGTCGGCGAGCAGAAGCAGAGCCCGCTCGACTTCGCCATGTGGAAGGCGGCCAAGCCGGGCGAGCCGTCGTGGGACAGCCCGTGGGGTCCGGGGCGGCCCGGCTGGCACATCGAGTGCTCGGCGATGGCGCACCGCTACCTGGGCGAGCCGTTCGACATCCACGGCGGCGGCGCCGACCTGATCTTTCCGCACCACGAGAACGAGCTGGCCCAGTCGGAGGGCGCGTTCGGGCCGGGAAACTTCGCCCGCCACTGGATGCACTCCGGCTTGCTGACCCTGGGCGACGTGAAGATGGCCAAGTCGGTCGGCAACATCATCACCATCCGGAAGGTCGCCGAGGGACACGACCTGGAGGCGCTGCGCCTGTGGTACCTGGGCGTCCACTACCGGAGCGCGGTCAGCTTCACGGTGACCCTGGACGAGAACCAGAAGGTCGTCGGCTACCCGGAGCTCGAGGAGGCCGAGGCGCGGCTCGAGTACTTCTACCGGACGCTCGCCCGGCTGGCCGAGGCGCCCGCCGGCGACGACAAGGGCACGGTGCTGCCCGAAGCCGAGAAGACGACCTCGCTGTTCCAGGAAGCGATGGACGACGACTTCAACACCGCGGCGGCCATCGGACAGCTCTACGAAGCCTTCGTGCTCGCGAACAAATTGCTCGACGATCCGAAGGCGGCGGCCAAGGACGTACGCCGGCGGACGCTGGCGCGCCTGCGCGGCGACCTGCTCAAGTGCGGTGAAACGCTTGGAATTTTCCAGCGCGATCCGGCCGTGTTCCTGCTCGCTCGCCGGGACAGGCAATGTGCTCGCAGAGGGATCGACGCCGGCGCGGTCGAGGCGAGGATCCAGGAGCGCGCCGCGGCGCGCGCGGCCAAGGACTTCGCGCGCGCCGACGAAATCCGGAAGGCGCTGCGCGAGCAGGGGATCGAGCTGATGGACGGTCCCAGCGGCACCACCTGGCGGGTGATCTAGAGGAGGCCCCTCTCCCCGCTTCGCGGGGCGAGGGGATCTGATCTGCCCCCCCTCTCCCGCTTGCGGGAGAGGGCCGGGGTGGGGATCTGATCTGCTCCCCCTCTCCCGCTTGCGGGAGAGGGGGATCAGCGGGCGGTGACGACGGGGGGCTTCACCAGCAGGGCACCGAACGACGTGCCCCGCTCCCCGGGCGGCGGCGCGAGCTTGTCGGCCAGGTCGGCGATGCCCGCCAGCAGCTCGCCGCGGGTGGCGCCGGTGCGCGTGATCGCGTTGCCCATGCGGCGGACGCGATCGGAGGCCTGGCGCGAGCCCAGATCCGGCGCGCTCGCGCCCCGGTAGGCCGCGGTGTTGAAGGCGTCGCCGCGCAGCGCATCGAGCGCCCGCGCCGCCTGCTGCTGCGCGTCCGCGTCGAGCGACGACCGGTCGTACGCCTTCAGCCCCCGGGGCGACCCGAACCAGATCCGTCCCAGCTCGCCGAAGGCCGCCGCCCCGCCCGCGACGTCCTCCGCGACGAAGATCGGCTCGGCGTCGAGCGGGAAGTCCTTCGCGAACACGGCGAACAGCAGCCCGCCCTCCGGCGCGGCGCGCACCAGCGCGACCGACGCGCCGAACGGGAAGAACATCTCCCCGGCGGCGCCCAGCGCGCCCTGGACCGCCGCGCGCGCCGTCCCGTCGAGCACCAGCGCGTCGTCCCGGTGGCTGCGCGGCGTGCGCTTGAGCGTGGTCATCATCTCCCGCACCTGATCGATGCCGACCACCACGTTCAGGGCGCTGCCCGCGCTGTAGCCGGCGTGGAAGACGCCGACCAGCTCGTACTCACCGGTCGCGCACGACACGGCCAGCACGGGCGACCCGGAGTTGCCCGACGACAGCAGCGCGTCGACGACGAAGTCGTCGTGGTCCCAGTCGCCGAAGTCGTCGTGGTCGAGCGCGGAGATCACCTTGCCGACGTTGGTGGCGCGGAACGCCCCCAGCGGAAACCCGCGCACCTCGACGACGTTGCGCTCGCGCAGCGCCGCGCTCTTCCCGACCTTCCACGGCATCACGTGCAGCGACGCCTGCGTCTTCAGGATGGCGACGTCCAGCTGAGGATCGGTCACCACCCGCGTCACGGGGACGTCGTCGCGCGCGTAGTTGTCGTACTCGTCGTCGACCAGCGCCAGCGCTTCGGACACCTTCTTGCAGCCGGCCGGGATGCCCTCCACGGGGTGCTGCGCGTCGGTCACCGCCGGCCAGGCCGCCACGTGATCGTTGGTCAGCAGGAACGTGTCGGCGCCCTGCTTGCGGTACGCGAAGGCGGTGCCGTGCAGCACGGCCTTCCGCCGCTCGCGGCGCATGCTGCCGTCCGCGCCGTACGACAGGCACTCGTA
>DATBHU010000742.1:0-1902 GCA_036557265.1 Polyangia bacterium | reverse complement strand
GCCAGCGCGGCGCTAGCTTCGATCCACGCGCCCGCGAAGGGCGCGACTCGTAGAGATATTTGTACCCCGATCGGGATCCCCGCCGGGTTTCGATCCACGCGCCCGCGAAGGGCGCGACCGGCGGACAGATTGAGCGCGGCGATAACGCTTATGTTTCGATCCACGCGCCCGCGAAGGGCGCGACGCTCTACCGATAACCTATCCTTCGGTCATGAAAAAGGGCCGCCGGGGCGCGAAGCCAGGCGCCGAGCCACCGACCGGTGGCGCGGCGAAGCCGGCGGCGACCGGAATTCTTCACGATTTCAAACAGCCTGGGCCGGTGCGAACCGCACGAGAATCGGTCCCATGCTTGCGGTTCGCGTGGCCCGCGACAACCTCACGCCGTCGTGAGAACCGATCCTACACGATCAGCGTCCCGCCGAGATCGGTGGCCGGCTTGGCGCCGACATGCTCGACCCGCCGCCGCCAGTTCGTTCCGAGGTAATAGTAGCGCAGGCTGTCCTGCGCCGGGTCGATCAACCCCTCCAGCCGCGCCTTCAGCGTCGCCCATTGGCCCGGATCGACCTCGATCTCGAACACCGAGAGCTGCACCCTCTGACCGTAGTCCTGACAGGCCTTGGCGATCCGACGGAGCCGCTTGGCGCCGCTTGGCTTCACCAGACTGACATCGTAGGTCACGAGCACCAGCACGGTCTGCGCCTATTTCCAGAACCACGGCGGATAGGCGTCGAGGTCGCCGCGCAGATGGCGTGCCAGGAGTTGCGCCTGCAGATGCGGGACGAGGCCGAGCGGCGCGGTCTCGTCGAGGAACGGATGCTTGCGCTCCTCCTTCTTGCGCTCCTGCCAGGCGGTCAGCACGGTCTTGCGGCCGTCCTCGGACAGCAGCACGGCGCCTCCGTCGCGGGTCTCAAAGTCTCGCCTGCGCAACTGCCGGCGGTTGAGCAGCGACAGCGCGAGCCGGTCGGCCAGCACCGGCCGCAGCTCCTCCATCAAGTCGAGCGCGAGGCTCGGCCGGCCCGGACGCTCCCGGTGCAGGAAGCCCACGGCCGGGTCGAGCCCGACGCCCTCAGCGGCGCTGCGGCAATCATGGGTGAGCAGAGTGTAGAGAAACGACAGCAGCGCGTTCACCGGGTCGAGCGGCGGACGGCGGCTGCGGCCGCGGAACCGAATCTCCGGGTCGGGCGAGCGGACCAGGTCGTCGAACACGGAGAAATAGATGTTCGCAGCCTCGCCCTCCGCGCCGCGCAGCACCTCGGCGCCCTCGTTGGCGAACGCGACGCGGCGCAGGATGCGCTCCAGCCGTCCCGTCGCCGTCTCGATCGCGGCGCGGCGCTCTGGCGCGAACTCCTCGCCGTAGTCGCGCAGCGAGCGCATCAGCACCGCCCGCTGGTTGGCGACCTTGGCGGAGACGATCCCGCGCACGATGTCGTCGGGCCGTTCGGCGGCCCGGTACTGCGCGCGCCGCAGCAACACGTTGCCGCTGACCGGCCCCTCGACCCGCGCCTCGAACCGGCCCTGCCGGTCGAGCAGCACCAGCGTGACGCCGCCGCGCGCCAGCGGCCCGATCAGCGGCGGCGAGACGAATGTGCCGCCGAACACGACCACGCTTCCCAGCATATGGAAGGGTACCCGCGCACGCTCCGCGCCATCGATCTCGGCGACGAGATTCTCGCCGTCCTTGCGCAGGCCCATACCTTCGGTGGTGACATAGAGCGTGTTGAGGAGCTTCTTCACCCGCGGGCCTCGCCGGCATCGAGGGCCGCCGCGAGCGCCCGGTTGCGGAAGCCGAGCGCCGACTTGGCCATGGCTTTGGGACGGCACAGCTCAAGAAGCGAGCAGGCGCGGCAGCGCTCCGCGCGCCAGATCGGCGGCGGCGTCCTCCCCTCCCCAAGCAGGGCGGCA
>DATBHU010000741.1:0-5541 GCA_036557265.1 Polyangia bacterium | reverse complement strand
CCCGACAGATAGGTGCCGCCGCCGTCGACCAGCGAGCGGATGCTGGCGATCACCAGGTTGCGCGTGTTGGGATCGATGATGACGGGCGGCGCGTTCAGGTAGACGCCGTCGGAGAACGCCAGCACCGACACGCGGTCGCCGTCGCGCAGCTGGCCGACGAACGTCTCGGCGGCGATCAGCATGTTGCGGAACGGTTCGCCGTGCATGGAGCCCGACCGGTCCAGCACCAGCGAGATGTTGAGCGGCGGCAGCGCCGTCGTGGCCGGGCGCCCCTTGACGCTGACCGCGGCGTAGAGCTGGCCGGTCGACAGGCGCGGGCCGACGCCGCACGAGACGTTGACCGAAGCCGTCTGCGGGTTGTCGATCTGCGGCGCGGGCCACTCGGGCGGCGGCGCCATCGAGAACACCTGCTCCTCGCTCAGATTGGCCAGGCCGGGGGTGACCGGCAGGCTGACGAAGATGGCGCATCCCGAGGTCGTGGCGGCGGCGCCGGCAGCCAGCAGCAGGGGCAAGAGCAACTTGCGTGTTTTCATGGCCTGCGAGGATAACCGAAATGCCTTCCGCGCCGAAATGCCGCCCGGTCCCGGGATCGGGTAGCATGCCGCCATGACTTCAGGATTGAGCGCTTTGAGGTTGATCGCCGGGCTGGCGGCCGTGGCCGCGGGCGTCGCGGGGTGCGGCAGCAACGCCAAGACCGGCTCCGACAAGTTCGTCGGCACCTGGACCTACGCGGGCATGATCAACCCGAACTGCGCCGGGTCGGCCCAGACGCCCCTCGACCTGACCGGCTACAGCACGACGATCACCGCATCCGATGCGTCGCACATCACCGTTCAGCTCGGGACGGTGTGCACGGTCATGTTCGACGTCGACGGCTTCACGGCCACCGCGCAGGCGAAGCAGACGTGCGTGTTCGACCTCGGAGCCACCCTCGGCATGCAGACGGTCATGATCACGAAGTGGACGCTGACGAGCACGGGGATGGACACGGTGACGTCGGACTTCGCCGGCACGGTGTCCATCTGCACGGCCGCGGGCACCGGCACGCTCACCCGCGTGGCTGACGCGGGCACGACCGACTAAGCCGGCGTTCAGTAGATCTCGATCTCGGGCTTCAGGACCGAGGAGAGCAGGGCGGCCCGGCTCTCCTGCGGCAGCGGCGTCAGCTCGCGGATGAAGTCCTCGACGGCGCCGCCGTCGTCCTGGTCGAACAGCACCGCGAAGCCCTTGTAGGCCACGGTTCGTACGACGCGCCCGGACGCCTGGCAGGTGCGCCCGCTGCTGGCCGACAGCACGACCGAGATGCGCCGGTTGATCGGCACGGTTTCGGACGACTTGAAGAAGCAGCCGCCCCGCGAGATGTCCTGCAGCTCGGCGCTCACCTGGCCGCGGCCCAGCAGCTGGAGCGTCACCGGAAGCCCGAGCCCGATGCGCGGAAATTGCCGCTTGTCAGCCTCCGCCATGACGCCCAACAGAATGCCACAAAACAGCCGATGCGGTTTGCCCGTGCTATCAATGGGCTCGCGTCATGACTGTGGCACCTGACGGCCGCGGGGGCTCGGCGGCTGGCTTCGTGCCGGTTTCGCCGGAGCTCGTGCCGCGCACGCTGTTCACGCGGCGGAAGTTCTGGGCTGAACGCTTCGGCGTCGCGCCTGTGCTTCCCACGACGCGCGCCGAGATGGATGAGCTTGGCTGGGACTCCTGCGACGTCGTGCTGGTGACGGGCGACGCCTACGTCGACCACCCGAGCTTCGGCATGGCGCTGGTCGGGCGCCTGCTCGAGGCGCAAGGGTTCCGCGTCGGGATCATCGCGCAGCCCGACTGGCGCGACGTCGAGGCGTTCCGCGTGCTGGGCCGGCCGACGGTGATGTGGGGGGTGACCGCCGGGAACATGGACTCGATGGTCAACCGCTACACGTCGGATCGCCGGCTGCGCCACGACGACGCGTACTCGCCCGGCGGCGCGGGCGGGCGGCGCCCCGATCGCGCGCTGGTGATCTACGCGCAGCGCTGCCGGGAGGCGTTCGCCGACGTGCCCGTCGTCATCGGCGGCATCGAGGGGAGCCTGCGCCGCATCGCCCACTACGACTACTGGTCGAACAAGGTGCGCCGGTCCGTGCTGATCGATTCGCGCGCCGACCTGCTCGTGTACGGCACCGGCGAGCGCGCCGTCGTCGAGATCGCGCATCGCCTGGCGGCGGGCGAGCCGCTCGAGCACATCACCGATCTGCGCGGCACCGCCTTCACGCTGCCGGCGGGGGCCCATCCCGCGCCGCCGCCCGGGGCGGAGGGCGGCTGGACCGAGGTCGACTCGACGACGATCGACACGCCCGGGCCGCCGGCGCCGCCCGTCGACCCGTACGCGATGTCCGAATCCGGCGCTGCGGGAGGCGAGGGGGCCGCCTGCGCCCCGGCCGCGCCGTCGGCGTCGCCGCCGTCCCCGCCGGGCTTCGTCCCGCGCGCCAGCCTGCGGCCGCGCCGCGACCGGGCCCGGACCGTGGTGCGCATGCCCGACTTCGACGCGGTCGCCGACGACCCGGTGCTGTACGCGCACGCGTCGCGCATCCTGCACGTCGAGGCGAACCCGGGCAACGCGCGCGCCCTGGTGCAGCGCCACGGCGCCCGCGACGTCTGGCTGAACCCGCCGCCGCTGCCGCTCTCGACGCCGGAGATGGACCGCGTCTACGAGCTGCCCTACACGCGCAAGCCCCACCCCGGGTACGGCGACGCGAAGATCCCGGCCTACGAGATGATCCGCTTCTCGGTCACGATCATGCGGGGCTGCTTCGGCGGCTGCAGCTTCTGCTCGATCACCGAGCACGAAGGGCGCGTGATCCAGAACCGGTCCGAGGGGTCGATCCTGCGCGAGATCGAGACCGTGCGCGACAACGTCCCCGGCTTCACGGGCGTCATCTCCGACATCGGGGGCCCGACCGCCAACATGTACCGGCTCGCCTGCCGCGACCCGGCCATCGAGGCGGCCTGCCGGCTGCCGTCCTGCGTCTACCCTGGGATCTGCCCCAACCTGCGCACCGATCACGCGTCGCTGATCCAGCTCTACCGCAAGGCGCGCGCGCTGCCGGGGATCAAGAAGGTGCTCGTCGCGTCGGGCGTTCGCTACGACCTGGCCGCCACCTCGAAGGAGTACGTGCGCGAGCTGGCCACGCACCACGTGGGCGGCTACCTGAAGATCGCGCCCGAGCACACCGAAGAGGGGCCGCTGTCGAAGATGATGAAGCCCGGCATCGGCAGCTACGAGAAGTTCAAGCAGTTGTTTAACGATGCGTCGGAGAAGGCCGGAAAGAAGCAGTACCTGATCCCGTACTTCATCGCGTCGCACCCGGGGACGACGGACAAGGACATGCTGAACCTGGCGCTGTGGCTGAAGCGGAACGGCTTCCGCGCCGACCAGGTGCAGAACTTCCTGCCGTCGCCGATGGCGACCGCGACGGCGATGTATCACTCGGGGCGGAACCCGCTGCGCAAGGTGCGGCGCCAGGGCGGCGAGACGGTGTTCGTCCCCAAGGCGCCCACCACGCGCCGGCTGCACAAGGCCTTCCTGCGCTACCACGACCCCGCCAACTGGCCGCTGCTGCGTCAGGCCCTGCGGCGCATGGGCCGCCGATCTGATCGGCAACGGCCCGAGCAAGCTGATCCCGCTGCGCGATCCGCCGGGGTCAGCCGGCAAGACGGCTGGCGGCCAGCGTCGACCGGCGCGGCCGTTCAGGACCCAGCACACCCGCTGAGGGGGCCCTCACCCTGACCCCTCCCGCCGGGCGGGAGAGGGGGATGATCAGGATGAGACGGCCAGGCTGATGGCCCAGCGGGCCAGCTCGGGCACCACGACCGCCTTCTCCTCGACGTCGGCGGCGACCAGCTGCTCGAGGCGGGCGATCAGCTTGCGGGCGTCGTCGTCGGCGCCTGGCGGGCGTTCGGCCAGCAGGCGGCGCAGCTCGTGGCGAAGTCGAACCAACTCACGCGTCTCGGCGTAGCTCATTCGAGCCCTCCCGCCTGTCCACGCTAGACGGCCGCGCCGCGCCGTCAAATTTTTCACCGATTTGTCGCCCGGACGCGTCCTGCTAGATTGGGGCGGCATGTTCCGCCCCACGGACGACCTTCGGATCGAGCAGATCCGGCCGCTGATCCCGCCCGCGATCCTGATGGAGAACCTGCCGCTGTCGGAGCGCGCCTCGACGACGGTGGCCGAGGGCCGCGAGGCGGTCGCCCGCGTGCTGCGCCAGCAGGACGACCGCCTGGTGGTCGTCGTCGGCCCGTGCTCGATCCACGACGTCGACGCGGCCCGCGAATACGCGCGCGGGCTGCGCGCGCTGGCCGACGAGCTGGCTGACGCGCTGGTGGTGGTGATGCGGGTCTACTTCGAGAAGCCGCGCACCACGGTCGGCTGGAAGGGCCTCATCAACGATCCGCGGCTGGACGGAACCTTCCGGGTCAACGAGGGGCTGAACCTGGCGCGCAGCCTGCTGCTGGACCTGGCCGAGATGGGCATGCCGTCGGGCTGCGAGTTCCTGGACACTATCACGCCCCAGTACATCGCCGACCTGGTCAGCTGGGGCGCGATCGGCGCGCGCACCACCGAGAGCCAGGTGCACCGCGAGCTGGCGTCGGGGCTGTCGGTTCCGGTCGGTTTCAAGAACGGGACCGACGGCAACATCCAGATCGCGATCGACGCGATCCAGGCGGCCGGTCACCCGCACCACTTCCTGTCCGTGACCAAGCAGGGGCTGTCGGCGATCGTCGCGACGCGCGGCAACCCCGATTGCCACCTGATCCTGCGGGGCGGCAGCGGCGAGCCGAACTACGAGGCCGCGTCGGTCGGCCGCGCGGTCGCCGTGCTGGAGAAGGCGAAGCTGCCGGCGCGCTTGATGATCGACTGCAGCCACGGCAACAGCCGCAAGGATCCGACGCGGCAGCCGGCGGTGGCGAGCGACATCGCCGGACAGATCCGCGCCGGGGGCCGCACGATCGCGGGCGTCATGATCGAGAGTCACCTCGTCGGCGGGCGGCAGGACGCGACGCCGGGGAAGACGCTGACGCGCGGCCAGAGCATCACCGACGCCTGCCTCGCCTGGCCCGACACCGTGCCCACGCTGCGCGAGCTCGCCGACGCCGTCCGCGCCCGCCGCGCGCGCTGACCTGATCGATTGTCCAGGTTCCCCTGGAAAAACGCAGAGTAAGAAAATTGCGTTCCGCGTCGGGCGTGTTTCGATGGCGTTCGGGGAGCGAACGATGGACATCAGAATCATCTACCTGCCGTCGGGGGGATTGGCGGAGACGCATGGCAACGTCGTCCGGTTGACGACGCCTTCCGCCGGCGCGCTGGCCGCGCATCGACTCACGCGGCGCGAGATCCAGGAAGCAACGGTCGCCGAGGCCGAGGCCGCCGTCGGGCGCAAGCTGGTGCCGGGGCAGTGGTGGCTCACCACGGCGGGCGCGAAGACGACCGCGATTCCGCAGGATCTGGTCCTGGAAGTCTGACGATCGATTCAGCGGGTGGCGCGCGTCGCGCGACCACGCGTGTAT
>DATBHU010000740.1:0-30394 GCA_036557265.1 Polyangia bacterium | reverse complement strand
CCGCGCCGCCCGAGGAGCCGCCCGAACCGCCCGTGCCCGTGCCCGTGCCGCCCGAGCCGGTCGTGCCGCCCGTGCCGGAGCCGCCCGCGCCGGTGTTCGTGCCGCCGGTGCCGGGGTTCGACGTGCCGCCGGTGCCGGGATTGCCACCGCCACCCGACGAGCCGCACCCGCCGAGCACGAGCGCGAGGCTGAATCCGGTCATTGCGAACTGGGCAAGCTTGATCGACTTCATGTTGACTCCCGCGTGGAGGCCTGCGACGCGCTTGCGAAACGTGGCGCAGCGCGCGCGGGCCGGAGCGATGTAGGTGGACATGCGCATAGACGCCACCATCGCCAAAAACCGGCTCAGAAGATTTTGGGTGTCCCGCGTCGAGGTGCGGGCATCCAACCGCGCGCCAAACCGCCCCCCACGGAGGTCACGACCATGAAGATCCTGCTCTTCGGCGCAACCGGAAACATCGGCCGCCGCATCATCGATGAAGCCGTGCGCCGCGGCCACCAGGTGGTCGGCGTCGTGCGCGATCCCGAAGCCGTCGACGTTCCCGACGCGCGCGTTTCCTTGCGACGCGGAGACGCCACCGACCCGCGCAGCGTGGCGGCGCTCGCGCGCGGCATGGACACCGTGGTCAGCGCGATCTCGCCGCGTCCCAACGCGCGCGGGCTGCCGGCGCCGTCGCTGGCGGGCGCGGCGCGCGCGCTGCTCGCCGGTTGCCGCGAGGCCGGGACGAAGCGGCTGATCGTGGTCGGCGGCGCGGGCAGCCTGGAGGTCGCGCCCGGCAAGGCGCTCCTCGATCAGCCCGGGTTTCCGGACGCCTACAAGGGCGAAGCGATCGAAGGGCGCGACGCGCTCGCCGTCTTTCGCGCGGAGGGCGCCGGCCTCGACTGGACGTTCATCAGCCCGGCCGTCGAGATCGGACCGGGCCGGCGAACCGGGCGCTACCGCACCACGGACGACGCCGTCCTCGCGGACGCGAGCGGCAAGAGCTTCATCACGTTCGAGGACTACGCCGTCGCGCTCGTCGACGAGCTCGAGCAGTCGAAGCACGTCGCCCGGCGCTTCGGTGTCGCGTACTGAGCGCGGCGCGCGGGCCGCGCGCTACTCGATGATGATGCCGGGGCAGCCGAAGATGATCTGGACGTTGCTGGTCGCCCCGGCACCCTTCAGCTGCTCGCACGCCTGGCCGTAGACGAGGACGTTGGCCATGTCGGCGTCGTAGTCCCAGCCCTCGCCGTGGGTCTTGTCGCGCGGCACCTTGACGCCGTCGATCTTCACGGCGACGTCGTCCGGCGACGGCGGCTTCATCCCCTTGAGATCGAACGTGCAGCTGATGACGATGCCCGTGATCTGCGCGAACGCCGCCGCCAGCTCGGCCGACGACGTCGCCGCGTAGTACGCGGGATCCATCGGACGCGGCATCCCGCCCGCCTTCGCCATGTCGTTCAGCGCGACCTCGTTGTCCTTCAGCTTCGTCGGATCCCAGGTCTTCGAGAAGGCGATGCCGACGACCGGCACCTTGATGCCCATCGCGGCGACCTCGGCGACGGCGGCGGGGCCGCTCGGGAAGTCGTCGGTGTCGGGATCGCCGCCGCCCAGCAGCGGGTCGCCGCCCGCGCAGGTCGGCTGCCCGTCGGTGGCGAGCAGGATGTACTTCTGCTTGTCGCTGGGCAGCGACGCCAGGTACTGCGCGGTCTGGCGCAGCGCGGGCGCGACCGGCGTTCCGTCCCACAGGCCGAGGTTGTCCGACGAGTTCTGCGTCACCTTGATGCCGTCGAGCGCGGCGGTGATCGTCGCCGCGTTGTCGAGCGCGGGCGCGATCTGCACGCCGGTCGTGACGCCGCAGATCTTGGTGTCGGGGAACAGCTTGAAGCCCCAGGAGATCCCCGCCTCGGTCTGCTGCAGCACCGGCTCGACCGCCTGCACGAGCGTCGCCCAGCGGGTCAGGCCGCCGGAGAGCGTGTTGCGCATCGACGTCGACCGGTCCTGCAGCAGGACGACGATGGCGGGCCGGCGATCGAGCGCGTAGTTCTGGAGGCCGCAGTTCGCGTCCTCCGTCGGCCCCGTCTCGGCGCGCGGGCCGGCGTCCGGGATGTTGAAGCCGCCGAGCCCGGTTGCGCCGCCGCCCGACGCGCCGGCGGTCCCGGCGCCGGTGCCCGACGCGCCGCCCGCGCCCGGCTGGCCGACGCTCGGCGCGACAACGTTTGCGCAAGACGCGGCCAGCACCGCGACCAGCGCCGCCGCCAGCAACATGACTCCCAGCGCCGCCGCGCCCACGCGCGCCGCGGCATCAGCAGGCTCGAGGGCCTTCGTCCGGTCCATGCCGATGGGTGTCGGCACGCCCGTCGCGGTGGCTCACGGGCGCTGAGGAGAGGGAGAAGGACAAGGATCAGATCCCCTCGCCCCGCGAAGCGGGGAGAGGGTTAGGGAGAGGGGTCCGGTGCTAAACTGGCCCTCGCGATGGAGGACGGGCGGACGCCGCAGGGTCTGGGTCGGCTCGTGCTCAAGGCGCTCGCCATCTGCAGCGCGATCGCCTTTCTGACCATCGTCATGGTGAACGCGTGCGCGACGTACGCGCCGGCGACCAAGGCGGCGCCCGTCGTGCGCAGCGAACCGGCGGCCGCAGCCGCGCCGGCGCCCGCACCACGGCCGGTGCCGCCGCCGATGTACTCGGCGCCGACCAAGGCGGCGCCGGTCGCCCAGCCGCGGCCGCTGCTCGCGCCGGCGACCAAGTCCATGCGGGTCGTCGACCCCGACGGGCCGTTCGCGCCCGCGGCGAGCTCGGCGCCCCGACAGGCCGCGCCACCGCAGCAGGCGCCGCCGCAGCAGGCGGCGCCACAGCAGGCGGCGCCACAGCAACGACCGGCGCCACAGCAGCAAGGTGGCTGGTGATCGATACGCTGACGACCTTCTTCTCCAACCTCGCCGCGTCCGCCTGGGCGGCCGGCGTCAGCCTGGTCGCGCTCGCCGTCGTCATCTGGCCGCTCGAGGTCCTGTTCCCCGCGCGCCGCGGCCAGCGCCTGTTCCGCCCCGGCTGGTTGACCGATCTCGCCTTCTTCGCGGGCCAGTACCTGGTCTGGATCGGCCTCGCCGCGCTGGCGATCCGCGCGTTCGACGCGCGCCTCGAGCCGCTCATCCCGCGCGGCCTGCGCGCCGGGTTCGCCGCCTGGCCGCTGCCGCTGCAGGCGGTGGTGGCGGTGATGCTCGGCGACCTGTCGGTCTACTGGTTCCACCGCGCCTGCCACGCCGTCCCGCTGCTCTGGCGCTTTCACGCCGTCCACCACAGCGCCGAGCACCTCGACTGGCTGGCCGCCCACCGCGAGCACCCCGTCGACGGCTTGCTGACCCAGCTCGCGGTCAATCTGCCGGCGATCGTCCTCGGCTTCTCGCTCAATCAGATCGCCTGGCTGATCGCGCTGCGCGGGATGTGGTCGATCTTCGTCCACTCGAACGTCCGCCTGCCGCTCGGCCCGCTGCGCGTGCTGCTCGGCGCGCCCGAGCTGCACCACTGGCACCACCTGCGCCGCGTGCGCGCCCAGAACTTCGCCAACCTGGCGCCGTGGACCGACCTCCTGTTCGGTACCTACCACCACCCGCGCGGACCCGAGACCTGGCCGCTCGGCGCCGACGAGCCGCTGCCGCCCAGCTACCTCGGCATGCTGGCGCGCCCGCTCTGGCCGGCGCGGCAGCGCGCCGAGGCCGCCGACGCCCCCGTCGCGATCACGGAAACAGCATGAGCCGCTCGTGGTTCAGCCGGCCGTCGGCGGGCGGCGGCGCGCCCGGGACCTGACAGACGTCGCGGACCAGGTCCGCCGGCGGCGTCGACTGGAAGTTCGGGTTCGCGGCGCAGACCAGGCCCGGATCGCAGGTGCCGAGGAACGGATCCGCGGCCGCGAACGGCGGACAGCAGACCTGATCGTTCCCGCCGCACGGCGCGCAGGCGACGAACAGGAAGTCGAGGTTGACGCAGACACCGGGCGCCGCGCACGGGCCTCCCACGCAGTCCACCGTCGGCCAGTTGCGCTGCACGGCCGGGGCGCCGCCAGCTCCGGCCGCGCCCGTCGCGCCCGCGGCGCCCGTCGCTCCGGTCGCGCCTCCGGCGGCGTTCGCACCCGCGGCGCCCGTCGCCGCGCCGGCGTTCCCTGTCGCGCCGCCCGCGCCGGTGGTGCCCGGCGCGCCCGCGGCCCCCGGCGCCCCCGCGACCCCGGGCGCGCCCGCGCCACCGGAGTTGCCCGCCGCCCCCGCGCCGGCGGCGCCGGTCGCACCGCCTGCGCCAGGTCCGCCCGGCGCCACCATCGTCGTCGGGCCGTTCGGGGAGACAGGGACCGTCGTCGACACGTGCGGGTTCGACGGCGAGGTGTCCGTCGCCTGCGAAGGCGCGCCGCCGACGCCGGTCTTGCCGCCTCCCGCGCCGGCGAGCCCCGTGACACCGCCGTCGCTGGCGCCGCCGCCGCCACTCGAACAACCGACGGCGATCAGCAATACCCCCGGAAACCACCCGCCCCTACGCATATCCAACATATGGGTCCGGGCGTCGCGGCCCGGAAGCCCTCAGCGCCGGACGGAAGCCGAAGCCGATACGGATACCGATACCGGCGCCGACGCGGTCTGCGCGCTCCGCCGGAACTCCGTCGGGGACACCCCGATCCGCTTCCGGAAGAATTCGGAGAACTGACTCGGGTTCGCGTAGCCGATGTCGTAAGCGATCTCGATGATCGGCGCGCGTCCCTCGGCGAGCAGCCGCTTGGCGCGCTCGAGGCGGATGTTGCCGAGATACTGGTGGGGCGCGAGCCCCGTCGATCGCTTGAACAGGCGCGAGAAATGATGAACGTTCATCCCGACCGCCGCGGACAGCTCCGTGACGCCGGGGTTGCGGTTCATCTCCTCGTGCAGGAACTCCTTGGCGCGGCGGAGAACGGCCGGCGGCAGGCCCGGCCTCACCGCCGGCGGAACCCGCCGCTGGTTCAGGTGCAGGAGCCGCTGCGCCAGCACGACCGCGGCCGAGTCGACGTACATGCGCGCGGCCGCCCCGTGCGCCTGGGCTTCCGCCAGCATCGACAGCGACAGCTCGCGGCAGACGGGATCCTGGAACGAGAACAGACACGGCAGGTCGACGTCGTTCGTCGCGCCGCCGGCCGCGCGCTGGAGGAGGTCCAGGCCCAGCTCGACCTGCATGAAATCAGTGGTCTTCTTGGTCCAGGACGTGGTCCGCCAGCCGGCGGGGATCAGGCTGAGATCGCCGCGCGTGAACGTCCACTCGTGCGAGACGTCCTCGCGCCGCTGGCGAATCGACAGCGGCCGTCCCAGGTGCACGGTCAAGACCGGCCCTTCGAAAGCGAAGAACGACCCGTCCGTGGGCGGGCAGTCCTCGACGATGCCGACGGTGACCCCACCTTTTCCGTCCTTCGACGGAAAAGGAAACATCGCCGTCCTGGCCATCGCGCAGGCGGTCGTACCCTGATGTCCGGTGATCTCTGACAAGCGGTCCCCCTCCGTGAGTCCGAGATTCCGCACCAGAGTCGTCGAGGACGGGGCCGCCGTCAACCGGCGCCGCCGCCGCCACCAATTTGTGACCTCTCACCGACGGGAAACGCACGCTGCGTTGCGCAACCGGTCGTCCGCCGCCGGCGGGGACCGGTCTGCCGGGTTTTCGCAAATCATGCCTGGAAATCGGTAGAGGACCGCGGATTCACACTGGTATCGAAGAGGGCCCTTTGATGGAGAATCAGATCAACCTGGTCAAGGTCTTCTCGGTGACGAAGGCGCGCGATCGCGAGGAGCTGGGCCAGCGCGTGATGGCCTGGATCGAAGCGAACCCCAAGGTGGAGATCGTCCGGACCGTCGTGGCTCAGACATCGGACGACAGATTTCACTGCCTCTCGATGATATTGCTCTGCGCGACCGCGTGAGCTCTTCCCTCGACGACAAGTTCGCGGGCTCGATCCCGGAGATCTACGACACCTACTTCGTGCCGCTGCTCTTCGAGCACTACGCGGCGGATCTGACGGCCCGGCTGCGCGGCCGGCGCGCCTCGCGAATCCTGGAGATCGCGGCGGGCACCGGCGCGGTGACGCGCGCGATGGCGTCGGGACTACCGCCCGAGACGTCGATCGTCGCGACCGATCTGAACCAGGCGATGCTCGATCGGGCAGCCGCCGTCGGCACGGCGCGCGCGGTCACCTGGCGCCAGGCGGACGCGACGCAGCTACCGTTTCCGGACGGGGCGTTCGACGCCGTCGTCTGCCAGTTCGGCGCGATGTTCTTTCCCGACAAGGCGAGGGCGTTCTCGGAGGCGCGGCGGGTGCTCGCGCCGGGCGGCGCCTTCATCTTCAACGTCTGGGACCGCATCGAGGAGAACGAGTTCGCCGACGTCGTCACGGCGGCGCTGGCGTCGGTCTTCCCGGCCGACCCGCCCCGCTTCATGGCGCGGACGCCGCACGGCTACCACGACACCCGGCTGGTCGCCGAGGACGTCGCGCGCGGCGGGTTCACCGCCGCGCCGCAGATCGCGACCGTCGCGGGCCGCAGCCGGGCGGCCTCCGCGCGAGTCGTCGCCATCGCGTACTGTCAGGGGACGCCGCTGCGAAGCGAGATCGAGGCCCGCGATGCGGCGCGCCTGGGCGAGGCGACCGACGCGGCCGTGGCGGCCCTCGCCGCGCGGTTCGGCGCCGGTGTCGTCGACGGCAAGATGCAGGCGCACGTCGTCGTCGTCGCGCGCTGAGCGCGGCGAGCGCCGGGGCCCTCAGGGGTAGAAGCCGCCGGACAGCTCGGGCAGGTAGCCCTCCTCCGTCCCGTAGACCGGCGCCACGACGACGCTGGTGGGCAACTTCAGCGTGCCGTCCTGGAGCCCCTGGTCGAGGCGCGGCGAAAGCGGTATCACCGGCGGCGCGGGGAGCGCGGCGCTCGCGACCTGCCGCATCCCGAGCTCGACGCCCGTCCGGAGCTCGGCCCCCGCGTAGTCGCCGTCGAAGGTCTCGGCGAGCGCGAGCGGCGCCGACACGGGCGTGCAGTCGCCGCCCGGCGCGCAGCGCACGACCTCTATCCGCGGGCCGACGCGCACCATGTTGGTCACGGTGACGTGGAGCGTGTCCGGCGCGGGGGTGATCGGCGCCGACACCCAGACGCCCTGGAGGGCGTCGCGGTGGCCGTAGAGGTAGAGGGTCGTGAACGAATTCCAAGGGATCTCGCCGTCGCCCGCGAAGATGGTCGGGCCGCCGCCCGCCCTGGTGAGCGCGATGTGGTGCGCGCCGGAGGCGAAGTAGCCGGCGGCGAACCCGCCACCCTCGAGGATGCTGACCGGCTCGGGCTGCGGCTGGGCGCTGGCGGAATCCCCGTACAGCAGCAGCTTGCCGTCGATTGACACGCGGTAGGGCGTCAAGTTGGCCGTCCCGGCCTGCTCTTGCGCGAAGGTGTCGGCGGTGGGCTCGAACCAGATCATCAGCGCGCCCTGGTCCGCCTCGGTACGGGGCGAGATGAACATGACCTCGTCGGGCGCGAAGCCGACCTCCTGCGTGCCGCAGGCCGGAAGCGCCAACAGCGCGGTGGCGCTCGCGAAAAGCACGCGGTGGCCGCGCATGAGGCGCTGCATTCTAGTCCAGCTCTTCCACATTCGAGGGCTCCTTTCCCATATTGGTCGGGGCGGCCGCGAAAAAGAAAGATCTGACCGAACGCGGGGTGGGAGAGACTAATCGGATCGTGGTGTACGCGGGCACCCGACGGATCCGATGGACGACGCTGGTGCGCTGCGCCTGGGCGGGCCTGGCGCTCGTCGCGGCGACTGCTCCCGCGCCCGCCCGCGGGCAGGCCGCGGACGCCGAGGCCGATGCGACAGCGCCGATCACGCTGGTCGATCCGGCGACGGCGCCGTTCTCGTCGGACGACCTGACGCAGGCGCTGCTCGCGCGGTTGATTCCGACCGAGGAGGGTGCGCCCGGCGTCCGGATCTCCGCCGCCGCCGACGGGGCCGTGACGGTGGAGGTCGGCGAGCGGAGCCGCCTCGTCGAGCTTGGCGGGCGCTCCGGGCCGGCAGCCGCGCGGGTCGTCGCCCTGGTGATCGCCGAGCTGATGACCAGCGACCCGAGCCCGGGCCCGGTCGTGAACGCCGCCCCGGAGACGAGCGCGGCGCGCGAGGCCCCCGCCCCGCCCGCGGCCGCGGCCGCGCTGCGCACGGCGGCGCGGCAGCCCGGACCGTCTGCTCCGGCGCGCGCCCCCCGCCTGTGCGTCACCGCGGGGTTCGCGAAGGAGCTGGGCGCCGAGCCGACGCCGACCGGCACCCTGGACGCGGACGTCGTCGTTCCGCTGGGCGACAGTGGCCTGTTGCTGGCACCGTCCGCCGGCCTCGTGCTGATGCCGACGCGCCACGGCGGGACCGTCGAGGAGCTCTGGTACGTCGGTGGCCTCGGTCGTCTGCTCGCGGGTGTCCGCTTGGGGCTGGTCGACCTCGCCGGCGGTCCGTTCCTCGCGCCGTACAACATCGGCGGCGCGACCGCGCACACGGGCGTCCTGTTCGGCGGCGAAGCGCTGGCGCGTCTGGCGTTACCGCTGTCGCCGCGCGCGCGCCTGATCGTCACGACGCGCCTTCACGCTTACAGCAACCGCGTGCGTGTGTGGTGGCTGGACGGCCGCTCCTACACGACGCCCGCGCGGGAGCTGACGATCGGCGCCGGGCTGGCCTGGGATTGGGCGTCGTGACGCGGTCGTCGGCCCTGCCCATGTCGCCGATCCGCCGTTCGTCCCGGGCCGACGAGGCCGCCGAGGACGCCCGGCTGGTCGCGGCCGCCGAGGCCGGCGATCGCGGCGCGTTCGACAGCCTCTATCGCCGCCACCTCGACCCGGTGTACGCCCGCCTGACGCGCCTGATCGGGCCGGTGCCCGAGCGCGACGATCTGGTGCAGCAGATCTTCCTGGACGTCTACCGCGCGCTCGGACGCTTCCGGGGCGACGCGACCTTCACGACGTTCCTGCACCGGATCGTCCTGAACGTCGCCTACGAGCATCTGGAGCGACGGCGGCGCGGGCCGGGGCGCCACGAACCGCTCGACGCGCGCCAGCTCGAGACGCTGATCGCACCGGGCGTGTCGCCGGAGCAGCGGGCGCGCGAGCGCGAGGAGCTGCGCCGGCTGTTTGCGCGGCTGGACCGGCTGTCGCCCAAGCTGCGCGCGGCGTTCGTGCTCGTCGCGGTCGAGTGCTTGCCGCTCGACGAGGCGGCGGCGCTGCTGAACGCGACGCCGACGGCCGTGAAGCAGCGCGTGTCCGAGGCGCGGCGCGGGCTGGCGATCGCGCTCGAGCGCGCCACGAAGAAGGAGCCGAGATGAGCGCCGCCGATCGAGACGCGCGCGTCGAGGCCGAGATCGCGGCGCCGTTGCGGGACGCGGAGCCGGCCGTCGACGAGCTGCACCGCGCGCGGCTGGTGGGCGCGATCGACGCGGCGCTGGACCGCGAGGACGCCGCGCGCGCCGCGCGGCGTGACGGGGCGGCGCGAGACCCGCGCCCGCGCCGCCGCGCGCGCCTCGTGGCGGCCGCGGTGGCCGCCGCGGCCGCGGCCGCGACGCTCGCGCTCGCGCTCGGCTTGCGACATCAGGCGGCGCGCGCGCCGGGGCCAGTCCCCGCGCCCGCCGCGGCGCTCGCGCCCGCGCCGTCGCCGTCGATCGATCGGACGCCCGCGCTCCTCCACCCCTATCGCGCGCCGGCGGATTCACGCCCGCCCTCCACCAGCCTGGTGGCGCTGGCGGGCGAGCGAGCCCGCGCCACGATCGGGACGCGCGTCCGGCTGACGCTGGTCGGCGCGGGGCGCGTCTCGGTCCTGGCCGCCGCGCGCGACGGCGACATCGAGCTCGCCCTCGACGCGGGCCGGCTGCTGGTCGACTATCACGGTCACGCGGGCGGCACGCTGCGCGTGCGCTCACCGGGCGCGCTCACCACCGTGGTCGGCACGCTGTTCGCGGTCGAGGTGACGGGCGCCGGCAGCCGCGTCGCCGTGGCGCGCGGGCGGGTCGAGGCGCAGGCCTCGGCGGGCGGCGCCGCCGCCGAGATCGCGGCCGGGCGCAGCTGGACCAGCGCGGACGGCCGCTTGGCGCCGATCGCCGACGAGCTGGCCGCGGCGCTGGCCGAGCACCTGGCGGTCTGGACGCCGCCGGCGGGCAGCGGGCCGGCGCGCGGCAAGGCCGCTGACCGTCCCGAACCCGCACGCCCCCCGCCTGTCCGCGCGACGCCGGACGTCGATCTCGATGCGCTCTACGCGAAGGCGGAGAGCGCGATGCGCGAGCGCTCGCTGGCCGAGGCGCGCCGCGCGCTGGAGATCATCGCGGCGCGCGACCCGCGCGGGGCGCTCGGCGAGGCGGCGCTGCTCGACCTCGCCCGCCTGGCGCTGGCCGACGGCGATCGCGCCGAGGCGCGGCGCGCGCTGGCCCGGCTGCCGAGCCCGCTGCGCGATCCCGCCCTGGCGGAGACCGCCGCGCACCTGCGCGCCCGGGCGGAGGCACCGGGCGCCGGCGAGTAGACCGTCGGCGGCGGCTCAGTTACACCGCGCCTGCGGCGCGGAGCGGCTAATGGAAGTAGCTGCCGACGACCGTGTACCACTGGTCGCCCATCCAGTTGTAGCCCGTCATGTTCGGGTGGATGGTGTCGTTGCTGAGCATCGTCTGCACGTTGAACCCGCTGTTCAGGTCGACCATCAGGATGTGCTTGCCCATCGCGGCGCGCGAGCTGACGAGATCGGGGATGCTGTTGTTGATCAGGTTCACGTTCGCCATCTGCGACGGGTAGGGAATGATCTTGGCGACGACCAGCAGCGCGTTCGGGTAGGTCGACAGGATCAGGTCGACGAGGCTCTGCAACCGCATCGGCGCGCCCGACGGGCTGCTCATGTACGTGTCGTTGGTGCCGATGTGGAGCAGGATCATGTTCGGCATGTACGGCACGTCCGTCGTCATGACGAACGGGCGCATCTGATCGATCGTGAAGCCGCTGTGGCCCTCGTGGTTGCGCGGGAAGGTCATGCCGGCGGCCATGGTCGGACCGTTCGAGGTGCTGCCGACGTAGGTGATCTTCTTGCCCGCGTTGACCGCCTTGGTGAACAGCTCGACGCGATACGAGCCCTCGTAGTTGATGCCGAAGGTGATCGAATCGCCGAGCGGGAGCACCTTGCACGCGGTGCCGGCGGGCGGGCAGGGATCGAACGTCCCGCTGCCGCCGGTGCCGCTGCCGCCGCTGCCGCCCGCCGCGCCGCCGGTCCCCATACTGCCGGCGGCGGCGCCGCCGGCCCCACCCCGTCCCGCGCCGCCGCCTCCCCGCCCGCCCGACCCGCCGCCGACGCCGCCGCCAACACCGCTGCCACCCGAGCCGCCGGTGCCGGTCGCCGTGCCGCCGGCGCCGCCGCGACCGCCCGGACCGCTGCCGCCCACGCCGCTGCCGCCGGTGCCGCTGCCACCGCTGCCGCCCGTGCCGACGTCGCCAGCCGCGCCGCCGACGCCGCTGCCGCCGGCGCCGCCCTTCGCGGTCGAGCCGCCCGTCGTGCCCGCGGCGCCGCCGCTGCCCGTGGTGCCGCCGATGCCGGTCGTGCCGCCGCTGCCGCCGGCGCCCGTCACCCCGCCGCTGCCCGCGGTTCCGGAGGTGCCGGCGGTGCCGCCCGTGCCTTCATCGCCGGCGCCGCAGCCGGCCGCCGCCATGCATCCCGCCGCCACGACGAACGCCATGAGACGCATCCAGTTCTTCATCCACATCGACATCGACATCGGGGGGGCCTCCAGTGATGACGGGGAGCGTTGGGACGTCGCCGGTCCAGTAACGTACGAACCGGCACGCGTATAGAACGACGTTGCGAAATCTGATCGCGCGCCGCGCACAGCTCCTATATTCCCGGGAATAGAGATCGTGCGCAGGGTCGCCCCGGGAGAGCCGAAATATCGGCGTTACGAACGTCTCGGACTGGAGACGTGCACCTATCTCGGACCGCTGCCGCGGATGCCGACGCACGCGCACGCCCAGTACCAGCTGACGCTGTACGCGGGAGAGCCGCGCCGGTTCAACATCGCCGGGCGCGCCTTCGCCGGCGACACGCGGACGTCGGTCATCATCCAGTCGGGCGAGCCGCACGGCAGCGTCCCCGTCGACAACGAGCAGACCGCGCTGCGCACGTTCTACATCGACGAGAAGATCATGGAGGAGGCCGCCGCCGCGATCTGGCATCGCCAGGGGACGGTCGCCTTCCACGAGCCGCGCTTGACGGATCCCTCGACGGTGGCGGCGCTTCACGCGGCGCATCGCGCGCTGGAGGACAGCGGCCTCGAGGGCGAGGTGGCGTTCTGCGCGGCGCTGGAGCAGCTCGTGCGGCGTCACGCCGAGCCGATCGGCACGGCGCGCGACCCGGGGCGGAGCAACGGCCGGATGCAGCAGGTGCGCGACCTGCTGGCCGAGCGCGTCGCCGAGAACGTCCGCCTCGACGATCTGGCCCAGGTCGCCGACATGAGCCGGTTCCACCTGATCCGGCTGTTCCGCCAGCGCTACGGCGTCACGCCGTTCGCGTTCCAGCGCAACCTGCGCGTCGAGCGCGCCCGCGACGCGCTGAAGCACGGCGAATCGCTGGCCGACGCCGCCGCCGACACCGGCTTCGCCGACCAGTCGCACCTGGGACGCGCGTTCCGCGCGGTGATGGGCGCGACGCCGGGGCAGTACCGACAGTCGTTCGTTCGCAGGTGACCGGCGCTAGCGCGCGAGCGCCCGCAGGACGTGCGCGATCTCGACGGACGCGCGCGGGCCGAGGCGGCGCGACACGCGCGCGAAGGCGGTCGCCGCCTCGTCGATCTGCGCGCGCGTGGGCGGGACGAAGCTGCGGTTGTAGCCGGCGTTCCACCCGTCGACGAGCAGCAGCGCCAGCTTGGCGTTCACCTCGTCGGGATCGGCGCAGGCGTCCAGCAGCGCCGGCAACCGCTCCCACTTCGACTTGCCGCCAGCCAGCAGGAGCGCGTTGCGGCGCGCGTGCGGCGGCAGGGCCAGATCGACGACGATCTCGCGAAGGGCCGCGATGGGCACGAACGAAAGACGCGGCTCCAGCGCGCGCCGCGCCTCGCGCGACAGGCTCCGCTCCGGCGATCGCAGGGTGAGCAGGTAGGGCTCCGTCACCGAGAACGGCTCCAGCCCGGCGCGCGCACGCAGGGCGGCGCCGCTCACGCGCGCCCGATCGGCCGACAGGAAGGGCACGACGACCGCGACGTCGGCGACCGTGCCCGACTCGCCGAGCCCGAGCAACGCCCCGCGGATCGCCGCCCGCTCGGCCGCCGTCGACAGCACGCGGCGGTAGTACGCCGCCAGGTCGAAGGGCCCGCGCGCGAGCATCAACACCCGCGCCTGCCAGCGCGCCGTCGTGTTGGCGTCCAGCAGCGCCGCCTCGAGCAGCGGCCGCGCGTCGCCGTCCGGCAGGACGGGCGCGAGCGCGGCCAGCGCGGCCCGGCGAACCTGGACGCTTCGATCGCCCAGCGCGCGGCGCGCGAGCGCCTCGGCCCACGGCGCGGGCACGGCGCGAGCGAGGCGGCGCGCCGCCCAGACGCGGATCATCGGATCGCGATCTGCGAGCGCGCCGCCGAGCACCTGCGGCGCCTCGTCCTCTGCGCCGCCGCCCCGCCGGAGGAGCAGCTCCAGGCAGTTGCGCCGAACCTCGCGATCCGGCGAGGCGCCGCCCGCGCGCAACGCGGGCGCGCAGGCGGGCGACCGGAGGAAGGCGAGCATGCGGCTGATGAAGCGTTCGTGATCGTCGCGGCCCCGGCGCGCGAGCGCCCAGGCGACCGGCAGCGCGGCGATCACGTCGGCCGCGAACTGCGGCTGAAAGAAGACCTCGATGACGGCGCGCGCGGCGTCGCGGATCTGCTTCACCCAATCGTTGAGGCGAAGGAGAACGTACGGAACCGCGCGGCCGTCGCGGGCGGCGGCCAGGGCCCAGACCGCCGCTTCACGCACGTAGCCGTCGCGGTGCGACGCCGCCACCGCCGCCGCCGCCCAACCGCCCGGTGCGTGCATGAAGCGCGCGAGCTCGGGCAGGTCCCGGCTCGCAAACTCGCTCTCCCGATATGAGGAGAGCTTCTCCCGCAGGGCGAGGTCGACCGCCGGCAAGAGGCGCGCCGCCACCTGCCCGGCCGCCTCCTCGAAGCGCGCCTGTGCCGCCCGCCCGTTCGGCCCCTCCGCGACGCAGGCGCGCAGCGCCGCGACCAGCGCCTCGGCATGCTCGCGCGCGGTCATCAGGTGAGGAGATCGCCGGCGGCGAGCGAGGGCGTGACCTGCTCCCGGAAGAGGGCGTACACGGCGCTGTCCTTGGGCAGCTCGACGTCGCCCTTGAACAGCGCGGCCAGCACCGGGGCCGTCCCGAGCGCCCCGGGCTCGCCGACCTCGTCCGCCCCGCCGCGAACCAGCCGCGCGTGAAACGTGACGACATCCTCGTCCGCGCGACGCGTGTATCGAGTGGTCGTGGTGGTCGTGGCGCCGCGGACGACGACGGTGCGGCAGCGCGCCGCCGCGTGCAGGAGCGCCAGCTCGAACATCGACGGCCTCGTACCGCTCGCGAAGTAGCTGATCAGCGCCGGACAGACGTTGGTGATGTCGTGGTTCGAGGACGCGACGTTGTTGAAGGCGATCTCACCGGCCGCTTGAACGTCCAGCCAGTGGATCACGTTGTCGCGCACGTCGAAGACCAGCGGCATGAAGATGCCGTTCTCGCCGCTCAGCGCGAATTTCAGCGCGACGGTACGCGGATCGAAGTGGTGGCCCTCCGGGTCGTCGCGCAGCATGAGGCCCGCGAACCCGCGCGCCAGCTGGCTGAACGGCATCCCGCAATAATTGTTCACCACCATGACGGCATAGCGAACGCCCGCGGCCCGGGCGACCACGCAGTCGAGGTCGACCAGCTCGGTGGCGCCGTCGGGCCACGGTCCCTGCCGCAGATCGCCCGCGCTGGTGGCGATGACAGCGCCGCCCTTGTCGCGCGCCTGCAGCGCGTAGTACGAACAGACGCCGACATAGCGCCAGTGCTCGTCGTAGAAGGCGACGGACAGATCGATGTCGGTGGTCTGGCCGCCCTTCTCGGGTTCGCACCAGTGCAGGAACAGGCGCGCGATCTTGCCCGCGGGGACCGGGAGGCGCGAACCGCGCGGCACGGCAACCGCCGAGGAGCTCGCCGTCCGCTCGTTGAACGGCACGGCGACCGCTGCCAGCGCCGCGTCGATGACGCCGACGTCGAACGCCGGCTTGGCGGAGAACCGGCGGAGCAGCTCACCCTCGATGGCAGCGACGGTCGGCGCGATGACCACCGACGACAGGGGCGCCCGCTCGTCGGGACTCGACACGCCCCGCGCGGCCCTACCCTTCGGCCAGTAGACGCGCACCGGCGCCCTCTCCGCCCGCCTCGGCAGGTGACTGCGCAGCGTCAGCAGCACCGGCGTCGCCAGCACGCCGATCTTCTCTTCGAACGCCGCCACCACCGCGGCGGCCGCCGCCGGATCGCCGCCCGCCACCCGCAGCGAACGATCGAAGCGCCGGGCCAGCTCTCCGGGCCGCTCACTCAGGGTCGCGAGCATCGCCGGGATGTCCCGCCGTGCGATCGCGGCCTCGACGCGGCTCCCCCACCCTTCGAACTTCGGGGCGCGGCGGCCGTCGGGCGCGTACTTGCGCACGACCTCGAACGCGCGCGCCACGCGCGGCAAGCGCTTGCGCTGCTCGGTCGGGTGAAGGAACTCCCCGACCCAGACCCAGTATGACCGGTGCCGGAGCATGTCCTCGATCAGCCGCTCGCCGTCGATCTCCTCGAGCAGCGTCAGCAGCGCGCGCCGCAGCGGTCGGCGCAGGCGCGCCACCTTGAAGCGCTTCACGGCGATCGGGATCATCGCCTTCGCATCGCGCCGCCGCCGCCCGCGCACCGCGCCCTTCAGGGCCTCGATCCGTCCCACGAAGCGAGGGCCGGCGCTGACGAGATCGACCGTGGCGAGCCTGACCTCCGCCTGCAGCGACCCGTCGGTTCCCGAAATCACCGCGATGAATCGCAGCACGTCCGTCGCCGTGGTCATGTAGCGGCGGGCGATCGGCAACACGACGTCTGCGGCGCACGCCTGGAACAAGGTGCCGAAGACGACGGCGACGTTCTCGCGGACCGGGATCTTCGCGGGCAGCCAGGACAGCACCTCCGGCCCGCGCTCCCGAAGGATGACGATCAGCGCCTCGCGATCGTCCGGCGACAGCGTCTGCTTGCGCTCGCACAGGCTGACGAAGAACGCCCGCGTCTCCGCCGTCTCGTCCTCGCCCAGATCGAGCAGGCGGAACGTGACGCGCTCGACCGGGGCCGCGCGCACCGGCGACGCCTGGAAGAACGGCGACGCGCGATCGACGCGGTGCTCGCAGACAGGGCAGCCGTCGTAGCTCGATCCGTCGAAGCACCGGTCGCAGACGACGTGCTCGCACGGCGCCAGCACGTGCGTCGTGCCGACGCGGTCGCAGAACAGGCAGGGTTGGTCCGGCGCCTGCAGGAAGTGCGACAGCACCTTCTGCCACCACAGCGCCGTCGTGTCCGACGGGACGCCGTGGGGGAAACTGCGAAACAACGGCGCGTGCCGCTGATCGGCGCCCAGCGCGGCGGCCAGGCTGGCGACCAGCCGCTCGCGCAGCGCCGCCAGCGCCGCCGGCGTCTGCCGCGCGAGGCGCGCGCGCAGCCGGCGCGACGCAACGAAGCCGAGCTCCGCCAGCTCCAGCTCGACGCCGCGCACGAGCGCGCCCGGCACCTCGGCGTCGAGCTCCGGCGCGAAGACCAGCCCGCGGCGGGTGAGGAGCAGGCTTCGAACGGTCGCTTGCTCGTCACGCCCCATGGCAGCCTCGCGCGAATAAATAGTGGGAGGGAATCGCCCAGGCTATTTCAGGATGAGAAGGAAGCCTGGGCTCAGCCTCCCGAGACGATGGTAACAGCAGCACGCGCCCGACCCAAAGCAAGCGGCGGGCCACCGCCGGGCGCGGCGGCGTCAGGCGGCCTGGATCGCCTGCAGCGTCAGGCCGAAGCGCGCCAGGTACTTGCGCAGGCGGTCGGCGTCGTTGGTGGTGGCGCGCGCGGCGCGCGAGGCGGCGAACAGGCTCCGCCCCGCCTCGGACAGCGAGCGCGCGCTCCGGCAGACCCGCACCACCTCCTCGAGCTGGACGCGATCGAAGCGATCGAGCGCGGGCTGGCGCGCGCCCTCGAGCAAGCGGTCGAGCACGCCGGCCGATTCTGGCCCTTCGTCGTGCCCCGCCGCGCCCGCGCCGCGCCAGTGGGCGCGCAGCTCGTCGATCTCGCCGTCGACGTCGGCGACGGCGATGCGGCCGCCGTCGCACAGTGTCGCCATCCGCCGCAGCGAGGCGCCGAAGTCGCGGAAGTTGCCGCTCCAGAGCGCCTCGCCCGAGCGCGCGAAGCGCAGGTAGCGCTCGCGCGCCTCGCGGCTGATCGTGAGGCGCTGCTTCAGATCGTCACCCACCCGCTCCAGCTCGAACGTCAGGTTCGGCTCGATGTCCTCGGGCCGCTCGCGCAGCCCCGGCAGCGCGAACGTCCACAGGTTGATGCGCGCCAGCAGATCCTCGCGGAAACGCCCGCCCGCGACGCGCGCCGCGAGGTCGCGGTTGGTGCCGGCGATCAGCTGGAAGTCGCTGTGCACCTCGCGGTCGGCGCCGACCGGGAAGAACGTCTTGTCCTCGACGGCGCGCAGGAGCATCGCCTGCTCGTCGACGCCCAGCTCGCCGATCTCGTCGAGGAACAGCACGCCCTCGTCCGCCTTGCGCAGCATGCCGCCGCGCGCCTCGGCCGCTCCCGTGTAGGCGCCGCGCACGTGCCCGAACAGCGTCGACATCGCCGCGTCGCCGCGCAGCGTGGCGCAGTTGACCTCGACCAGCTCGCCCGCGACCTGCCGCCGCGCCTTCTTCAGCTCGTAGATCCGCCGCGCCAGCTGCGACTTGCCCGACCCCGTCGGCCCGCAGAGCAGCACCGGATCGCGCGACGCGATCGCCACCTGCTCGATCCGCTCGATCAGCCGGTTGTAGGCGGCGTTCCGGGTGTCGATGCCCGCCTTCAGGAATGACAGCCCCTCGGTCCGCTCCTTCTGAAAGCGGCGCGCGATGCTGTCGTAGCGCGACAGATCGAGGTCGATGAGGGTGTACGAGCCGGCGGCGCTCCCGCCGCCCGCCGGCGGCGGCGACGTCTGGATCAGCCGGCCAGGGATGTGGCGCGATTCGACCAGCAGGAACAGCGAGATCTGCGCGATGTGCGTCCCCGTCGTGATGTGCGCCAGGTAATCCTCGCGCGCGGGATCGAACGGGGTGCGCCGGACGAAGTCGCGGAGGGCGCCGTAGGTCTCCTCCAGATCCCAGGGGTTGGCGATCTCCATGACCTCGAGCTGGACCGAGGTCTCCGGCGACACTTGCGCGATGTCCGCCGCGATCGCCGCCGCCAGCCCGGCGAAGCGCGATCCGTGCAGCAGGATCAGCCGATCCACCAGCAGGTCCTCGTGCTGGCAGAGGGCCACCGTCGGCCGCCAGCGCTCCCACCGCGAGGGCCCGCGCTTCGCCTGATCCAGCGTCGAGCCGAGGAAACCGATCACCGTCAGCCGGCGCCGCGCCATTGTTAGCTGATTGTATACATCTTTATAATTTTGGATATCACGCAGCCGCAGCCGCCCACTGCCCCCGGACCGCCGTCTCATGGCACGTTGGCTGCTCTGGAGATCCGGCATGGAGACCAACGACGCGAACGGCACGAAGGCGACCGCCCACCAGGTGATCAACGTCGAGGGGGGCGCGCCGATCCGCGCCTGGACGGTGGGCGTGCCGTTCGAGGCGGATGCGCGCGCGCAGGTCGAGCGCATCGCCCGCCTCCCCTTCATCCACCGCCACGTCGCCGTGATGCCGGACGTTCACCTTGGCAAGGGCGCGACGGTCGGCAGCGTGATCGCGACCAAGCGCGCGATCATCCCGGCCGCCGTCGGCGTCGACATCGGCTGCGGCATGATGGCGGTGCGGACGGACCTGCGCGCGGCGGCGCTGCCCGACGACCTCGGCGGCCTGCGCAGCGCGATCGAGGCGGCCGTCCCGCACGGCCGCACCGACAACGGCGGCGCGAACGACCGCGGCGCGTGGCACGATCCGCCCCCGGCGAACGTCGCGGCCTGGAACGAGCTCCGCCCCGGCTACGACCGCATCATCGCCAAGCACCCCAAGCTGGATCGCGGCCAGCACATCGCGCACCTCGGGACGCTCGGGACCGGCAACCACTTCATCGAGGTCTGCCTGGACGAGGAGGACCACGTCTGGATCGTCCTGCACAGCGGGTCGCGCGGCGTCGGCAACCGCATCGGCGGCCACTTCATCGAGATCGCCAAGGAGGACATGCGCCGCTGGCTCATCAACCTGCCGGACCAGGACCTGGCGTACCTGCCCGAGGGGACCGAGCACTTCGACGACTACGTCGAGGCCGTGCACTGGGCGCAGGAGTACGCCCGCACCAACCGCGAGCTGATGATGGCGGCGCTCGTCGACGGCATCCGCGCGACCGGCAAGCTGCCCGCGTTCGAGGCGCGCCTCGAGGCGGTGAACTGCCACCACAACTACGTGGCGCGCGAGAGCCACTTCGGCGAGAACGTGCTGGTGACCCGCAAGGGCGCGGTGCGCGCGCGCCGCGGCGACCTCGGCATCATCCCGGGCAGCATGGGGGCGCGCTCGTACATCGTGCGCGGGCGCGGCAACGACGACAGCTTCCACAGCTGCAGCCACGGCGCGGGCCGCGCCATGTCGCGCAACGAGGCGCGCCGCCGCTTCACCGTGGCGGACCACGTGGCGGCGACGGCGGGGATCGAGTGCCGCAAGGACGAGGACGTCATCGACGAGACGCCGATGGCGTACAAGTCGATCGACCAGGTGATGGAGGCGCAGCGCGACCTCGTCGAGATCGTGCACACGCTGCGGCAGGTGGTGTGCGTGAAGGGCTGAGGGACGAACGGACGGACAGATGATCACGCTCGACGGATCCCAGGGCGAAGGCGGCGGCCAGATTCTGCGGTCGGCGCTGGCGCTCTCGCTGGTGACGGGGACGCCCTTCCGGATCGACGACATCCGGGCCCGGCGTCCCCGGCCGGGGCTGATGCGCCAGCACCTGACGGCGGTCGAGGCGGCCGCGGCCGTGGGCGGCGCGCGCACCACGGGCGCGGCGGTCGGCTCGCGCAGCCTGACGTTCGCGCCGGGCGGCGTGAAGGCGGGGGCGTATGCGTTCTCGGTCGGCACGGCGGGCAGCGCCACGCTGGTGCTGCAGACCGTGTTGCCCGCCCTGCTGACCGCCGGCGGGCCGTCGTCGCTGGTGCTGGAGGGCGGCACGCACAACCCGGCCTCGCCGCCCTTCGACTTCCTGGCGCGCGCCTTCCTGCCGCTGGTCGGGCGGATGGGCCCGTGCGTGGAGGCGGCGCTGGAGCGTCCCGGCTTCTACCCGGCGGGCGGCGGGCGCTTCCGCGTCACGGTGGCGCCGGCGCGCGCGCTTGGACCGCTGGTGCTCGAGCAGCGCGGGGCGATCGTGGCGCGGCGCGTGCGCGCGGTCGTCGCGAACCTGCCGCGCGCCGTCGGCGAGCGCGAGCTCGCTCGCTTCACGGCGCGGACGCGCTGGGACGCGGCGGCGGCCGCGCTGGAGGTCGTGCCCGATCCGGTCGGCCCCGGCAACGTCCTGATCGTCGAGGTCGAGAGCGAGCACGTCACCGAGGTCTTCACCGGCTTCGGCGAGAAGCAGGTGCGCGCCGAGACCGTCGCCGACCGCTGCGCCGACGAGGTGCTCGCCTACCTGGCGGCCGACGCGCCCGTCGGGCCGCACCTGGCCGATCAGCTGGTGCTGCTGCTGGCGCTGGCGGGCGGCGGCGCGTTCCGCACCACCGCGCCGACCCGGCACACGCGCACCCAGCTCGACGTGATCAGCCGCTTACTCGGGCCGGTCGTCTCGGGCACGCCGGAGGCGGACGGCACGACCTGGCGCTTCGAAGCGGGGGCAGCGCCGTTCCCGCCGCGCGTCCGGCAGGAACGGTGAAATGAGCGACGCTGCCGGCCTACTTGGCCAGCTGCATGCCGCGCGTCTGGCCGTTGACCTCGAACACCAGGTTGTTGATGCGGACGACGCCCTTCGTGCTGTCGTCGATCTCGGTGCCGACCTCGATGCGGGTCAGCCACATGTCCGTGGTGAAGCCCGTGTAGGTCGACATGACCCAGTTGAGCGCCGCCTTGACGTCGACCTTGCCGTTGAAGGTCTTCATCGGCCCGCCGTTGACGTTGAAGTTGAAGAACCGCCACTGCCCGTTGGCCCAGGTGTCGCTCTGGTGGCAGAGCGTGTACTGGTTCGCGCCTGCCGTCAGCGACCCGCTCTTGTCGCAGGTCCAGCCGCCCGCCGAAGACGAGAGCCGGTTGTTCTCCCAGCCGAGGAACAGGATGATCTCGGCGTAGACCTGCGCGTTGTCGTTGGTGCGGGGATCCAGCTTGCTGACCCAGAACTCGACGGTGCTGTCCCAGTAAGAGGGCGGGTCCGCGCTCTGGATGGTGGTGACGAAGTTCTGCACGTCCACCGTCGCCGAGGTGATGCTCTTGATCTGCAGCGGCAGCAGCGTCGTCGACGAGAACGCCGGCGTGGTCAGGTTCGTGCTGGTCCGGCCGAACGGCGCGACGCCGAACTCGACCTCGGGGAAGTCAGGGTCGCCGCGCATGCCGCCGCAGGCCGGGCGATTGAAGTCCCAGCCGATCAGCGAGTCGCCCGTGACGTAGACCTTCTGCATCGACGAGGTGCAGTTGAGCGCGTCCGATCCCCAGCGGTTGTTGATCAGGCGCATGTCGCCGAGGTTCAGATATCCCTTCGAGCCGGTCGCCATGTCGCCCGGCTTGGCGAGCCCAACGCCGCCCTGATCGACGATCGGTCCGGTGCCGGCGGTGCCGCCGCTGCCGGTGACGCCGCTCGTGCCCCCCGACCCGGTGGTGCCGCCCCGGTTGGTCGTGCCGCCCGTGCCCGTCGCGGTGCCGCCGGTGCCGGTCGTCGTGCCGCCGCTGCCGGTCGTCGTGCCGCCGCTGCCGCTGCCGGCGCTGCCCGTCGTCCCGCCCCGCCCGGCGTTGCCCGTGGCGCCGCCCGCGCTGCCGCCGCTCCCCGCCGTGCTGATCGATCCCGCCGTGCCCGGGTTCGTCGTGCCGCCGCTGCCGGTGGTGTTGCCCGTGCCGGCCGTGCCGCCGATGCCGGTGGTGTTGCCCGTGCCGGTCGTGCCGCCGCTGCCCGTCGTTCCACTGCTGCCCGCGGAGCCGGAGGTGCCGGCGGCGGAGCTCCCGCCGTTGCCCGGCGTCGGCTCGGAGGTGGGCGCGCTGCACTGCGAGAGCGAGAGCAGACCCGCGAAGCAAGCGCTGACGAGGACCAGTCTAGATCGTTGCATGGCTACTCCTAAGGGGAGACGATTTTGGCCGGCCGTCGAGAAATGCCGCCGGAGCTGCGGGGCTACTATCTCAGATGACGGGCCGGCGCGCATCAAGTTGCGCTGTTTTTGCGATAGGCCCGCAATTCCCGGAATGGATCACGACGCGTCGAGCCGGCCCGGCGACTGCCGCGCGCGGCCGAAAACCGGTAGGATCGCGCGCGCGTCGTGGAGGTGAGCGGATGGCCCTGGTGATCGCGCTGGATGCGCAAGACCTGTTCAGGGACGATCTCCCCATGCCGCGGGAAGCGGACCTCGATCGGCTGTTCGCGGACGCGTCGCGGTTCCGCCTCCTCGCCGGCGGCGCGTCCGGGGGCGAGCCCCTGGGCGGCGAGGTGTTGCTCGAAGGCGATTCGCCCTCAGATCTGGCTGCGCTGCGCGCGCTGCTGCGCTTCAGCGACGTCGGCTTTCATTGCATGTGCGTCGGTGATCTCGCGCTGGAGATCCACGGCGGCGAAGAGCCGCCGCGCGGTGCTCGGCCCGCACCACGGAAAGGCTGACGCTCCGCCGGGCTGAAGTGGGAGACAATCCGCGCATGAAGGAACCCGCCCTGCCGCTCCGAGACGACCTCCGCTGGCGCCGCCTGCAGCGACACGGCGCCATGTGTCCGAGCTGCGGCGAGGTCCACAAAGGACTGCTCGATCTGGCCAGCGACGAGCCGGCCTTCTGGCGGGACCGCGCGTCGACGCCGGAGCCGAACGGGGCGCTCGCCGATCGGACGCACGTGCTGACGCACGACTTCTGCGTCGTCGACGGCACCGACTACTTCATTCGCTGCGTGCTCTACCTGCCGATCGAGGGCGGCGAGGGCGTGCAGTTCGGGTACGGGGTGTGGTCGTCGCTGTCGGCCGCGAACTTCGCCGTCTACCGCGACACCTTCCACGCAGACGACCAGGGGAAGCAGGGGCCGTGGTTCGGCTATTTTTCGAGCGCGCTCAAGGGCTATCCGAAGACCGTCGGGCTCAAGTGCAAGGTGCACCCCCGCGACGGCGGGCAGCGCCCGTGGCTCGAGCTGGAGCCGACCGATCACCCGCTGGCCGTCGAACAGCGCGACGGCATCACGCTCGATCGGATCTTCGAGATCTTCGCGCTGAACGGCCACGACCTGCGGCCGACCCTCGGTCAGTCGCTGATGTGATAGAGGACGGAGAGCTCGACGCGCGTGTTGCGCGCGCGCCCCGCCGGCGTCGTGTTGTCGGCGACGGGGTCCGCCCCGCCCTTGCCGTCGACTGACATCCGCTTCGGATCGATCCCGCGCGCCACCAGCGCCCAGTAGACGGCGTTGGCCTGCGCCAGCGACAGCGCCACCAGCTCGGTCGGCTTTCCCTGATCGTCGGTGTAAGCGGACAGCTGCAGGTGGTAGGTCGGGTACTTGACGGCCAGATCCTTCACGGCGTCCAGCTCCTTCGCGCCGCCCGGCTGCAGCACCGCCTCGTGGCCCGCGAACAGGCCGCCCAGGATCAGCACCAGGCGCTGCAGATCCTTGTCGCGCTCGAGGCGCGTCTGGATCCCGGGGAGGCCGGTGGCGTCGGCCTCCAGCGCCCGATCGCGGGCCTGGTTGCTCAGCACCGCGGCCGCCTTCTCGTACGCGGGGCGCGCGGCGGTGGTGCCGCCCTCGGCCTCGCTGCGCGCCAGCGTGGTGCGGGCGAGCGCCTCGCTCCAGTGCCCGCCGTCGAACTGCTTGTGCGCCTCCTGCAGCATGTTCACGGCGGCGGTGTACTTCGCCTTCGCGTAGCGGGGCGCGTCGACGGTCTCGGCGGCGCGGATGGCCAGCTCGGCGCGCCGCAGTCCGTCCAGCGCCTCGGCCCGCTGCTTCTCGGAGGCCAGCTCCTCCGCCAGCCGCTGCCGCTCGCTGGCGGCCTGCTTCTTCGCCCCCTCGAACTTCTCGACCAGCGCCTTGCGCTCGTCGGCGGCGGCGCGGCTGGCCTTGCGCAGGCGCTCCAGCAGGGCCACCTCCTCCTGCGCGGTCGCCAGCTGGTCCTGCAGGCGCGCGTCCTCCTCGCGCGCGATCTTGATCTGCTCGTCGAGCGCTGCGATGCGCGCCTGCTCGCGGTTCGCCTCCAGCAGCGCCAGCGCGGTCTTCATCTTGATCTGCCCCATCAGGGCGTCGCGCCGGGCACCGTAGGCGTCGCGCCCTTCCCACTCCGCCTCGGCCTTGACCACCAGATCGTCGGCGGCGCCCAGCAGATCGAACGCGCGCCGGTCGCCGTCCGTCATCGACGGATCGTCGCGCAGCTTCTCCAGCGTCACCAGCTCCGGGGGCCGCTGGCGCGCGGCGCAGCCGGCCAGCGCGCCGCACAGGACGATGGGGACCAGGAGGACAGGAGGGCGCTTCGACATCGACCTGAAGTTTACCGCGCGACGCGCGCCGCCGGCGTGTCATCTTCAGCGCCAGCGCCATGATCCTGATCGGCCCGTACGACTCGCCCTTCGTCCGCCGCGTCGCCATCACGCTGCGGCGGTACGCCCTGCCCTTCGAGCACCGGCCCTGGTCGGTGTGGGGCGACGCGGACAAGATCGCGGCGCACAACCCGCTGCGGCGCGTGCCGACGCTGTTGCTGCCCGACGGCGCGGCGCTGGTCGAGACGTTCGCGATCATCGACGCGCTCGACGAGATGGTCGGCGCCGAACGCGCGCTGCTCCCGCGCAGCGGGACGGGCCGGCGCGACGGGCTTCGCATCGCGGCGCTCGCCGGCGGCCTGGCCGACAAGGCGGTCAGCCTTCTCTACGAGGGGATGCTTCGGCCGCAGCCGTCCGAGAGCTGGATGACCCGCTGCCGGCGCCAGATCGCCGACACGCTGGCGGCCCTGGAGACCGACCGCGCCGCGCGCCCGTCGGCGTACTGGCTCGGCTCGTCGCTCAGCCACGCGGACGTCGCCTTCACCTGCGCGCTCCGGTTCACGCGCGACGCGCACCCGAACCTGTTCGACGCCGCCCGCCATCCGGCGCTGGAGGCCGCGGCGCGCGCCTGCGAGCAGCTCGCGGAGTTCCGCGAGATCTACCAGCCGATCACGAACGTGCTCTGAGGCGACGGCGGCGGTCCGCGAGGAGCGCGAGCGCCGCCGCGGCCGCCAGCCCGCCCAGGTGCGCGCCGCGCCGCCCGGGCGCCAGCGAGCAGCCGCCGCCCGACGAATGCGGCGTGCCCCCCGCCGAGCCGCCGGCGCCCGCCGTCCCCGCGGCGCCGCCGCCCAGGCCGCCCGTCCCGGCGGGCGCGCCCCCGCCCGCGCCGCCGCCCCCCACGCCGCCCGCGCCGGCGTTGCAGACCGCTTCGTCCCAGATCATGCCCGGCGAGCCGAGGCCGTTGCCGGCCAGCGCCTCGCAGCTGGCCTGGCACTGCGCGTTCGCGCGCAGGCAGGCCATGATCGATCCGATCTGATCGAAGCGCATCACCGGCTGGAAGCTGGCGCCCTCGTCGGTCGACGCTCCCAGCGCGTAGCCGTCGCCGAAGTTGTCGGTCGCCGCGTACAGCGTGCCGCCGCGCGCCGCGAGCGCGAGCACGCCCGGCACCGCGTCGTTCTCCTGGAAGGTGGCGCCGCCGTCGTGCGACAGGAACAGCCCCGCCTTCTGCGCCGGGCTGACGGCGACCACCGCGCTCAGCATCAACGCGCCGTCGGCGAGGCGCGCGAACGAGGTGAAGTAGTGCTCGATGTCGAGGGTCCGCGTCGCCGTCGCGCCGCCGTCGTGGGTCACGGCGATCGCCTCGCCGCCCGCCACCGACGACCAGCGCAGCAGGACCGTGCCGGCGTCGGCGGGATCGACGGCGATGATGCGCGGAATGCCGGGGCCGAGCACGGCGCCGAGATCGCTGACCGTCCAGTGCGCGCCCCCGTCGCCGCTGCGCGCCAGGCGCGGGCTCTGGTCCGCCCCCATCAGCGCGACGTAGACGACGCGCGGATCGGAGCGCGCGCTCTCGACGCTGGTCACCGTCTCGCCGGCGCCGCCCTGGTACAGCATGGTGCCGAAGGTGGCGCCGCCGTCGGCCGATTCGAACACCGCGTAGAGCGCGCTCGCGACCGCGATCGCCAGCACGCGGTCCGCGTTGGTCGGATCGGGGAACGCGTCGGTGACCGACTGGCTGGCGACGAGCCCGCCCGCGATCTGCCAGCTGCACGTCGCGTCGTCGGAATGGACGACCTGCTGGTTGGCGACCGCGAACAGCCGCCGGCGCGGCGCCGGCCCCCACTGGTAGAGCGTGCCGAGCGCGTTGGTCTCCTGCTCGCACGACCAGCTCCAGGTCTGAGCGCCGTCCTCGGACAGCACCACGCCGAAGTTGGTCACCAGCATGATCTCCTGCGGGCGGTCGGCCGGGACCAGCACCGCCTCGGCGGCGGGGAACGCCCCGTTGGCGCGGGCCGCGGCCGGCGCCGCGATCACCAGTGCCGCGAACGCCGCCGCTTCAGCGACCCGCAAGGTGGCCACTCCTCAGTCTGTCACCGCGGCGGCGGCCCGTACAGCGTGGCGCGCTTCTGGATGTAGCCGAAGTTGGTGGTGGTCTTCATCTCTTGCAGGACGGTGCCGTCGGGCTTGATCTCCTGGATGACGCCCTTGCCGCCGAAGGCGATGACGATGTTGCCGTTCGCGAGCCGCTGCAAGTCGCCCATGATGTCGGTCTGGTACATCGTCCCCATCGCCTTGTAGGACCAGATCTTGGTGACGGTCATGGCGTTGAGATCCAGCTTGATCTCCAGCGCGCCCGAGCCGTCGCCGGTCCCCATCGACGCCGCGATGGTGGTGCCCGCGACGCTGCGCGAGTTGTTGTTGAAGATCAGGAAGTCGTCGACGCCGAGGATGTGGATGCCGTGCTCGCTGCCGAGCCAGCTGTCGCCCGTGAAGGTCTTGGTGGCGCCGTTCAGGATCCAGACCGTCGAGCCGTCGGTGCGGCGGATCTTCGCGACCGCGCAGTGAATGTGATCGGAGAACACCAGCGTGTCGTCCTGCGGCGAGTACTGGATGTTGTTGACGTGGCACTGGCCGGTCGTCCCGAGCGCCTTCTGCGAGTTGACGATGGTGCGGACGGTGCCGTTGGGCGCGCGCTCCTTGATGTCGCTGCAGCCCTGCGTGCCGCCGTCGTCGGCGTAGAACGCGACCGTCTCGTCGGGCAGCACGGTCACCTGGTGCGACAGCTTGGGCATCTGGCTGGTCAGATCCTCCGCCGTCATGCCGTCCATCGTCACCCGGTGGATCCTCGCGTTGGAGAGGTCCGGCGGGTGATTGTTGATCCACATGTGCGTCCCCGCGTAGTCCATCACCACGCCGGTCACGTTGTCCTCGATGTTGTACCACCAGACGATGTCGCCGTCGGCGTCGAGGATGAACGCCGGACCGGTGCCCGACACGTTCGCCACGTACTGTCCGGTCATCAGGAAGCCGCCCGCCAGCGCGGCGGCGTCGTTGGTCGTGACCGTCGGCTTGACCAGTCCGTTGGCGAGCGGGCCCGTCATGATCGTGTAGTCGGGGCTCTGGCAGTCGCCGCCCGCGGCGGTGGCGGTGATCCGATAGTGGTACATGCGCGACGACTTCATGCCGAGCAGCAGCGTGCGATAGCTCGCCTGCTTCAGATCGACCGGCGCGGTCATGCCGTAGGAGGTGGTGAGACCGAAGTCGATCTTCGCCGACTGCACGCCCGCGAGCGTGGTCGACCAGGTGACGATGCCGACGGTGGCGATCATCGGGCTGAGCGAGCCGGACTGGGTGAACGTGCAGCTGAGCGTGCCGCCGCCGCTGCCGCCCGTGCCCGTCGTCATCGACCCACCGTTGCCGCCAGTGCCGGTCGCACCGGCGGTCCCGGTCGAGCCGCCGCTGCCGCTGCCGGCCGTCCCCGTCGCCCCCGCGGCCGATCCGCCCGCGCCGGGGCTGCCGCCGGTCGAGCTTCCCCCGCATCCGAGGCTCAGCACCACTGCGACCGCCGCGACCCGACAGGTGCGTTGCATGAAGCGACTCCTTCGTAGTTGTTGGGTTCCGCCAACGCCCACACAAACCACTGCCAGCCATTAGGGCCGGCGAAGACGCGATTACTTCGAACAGGGTTTCAGAATCGTCATGTACCAGGGCGCGGGATTGCGGCAGTTGCCGCAGATCAGGCCGACCAGCCAGGTCCCGCTGTCGTCGATGCCCGCGAAGCTGGCGCCATTTTCGTCCTTCAACGTCGTGAAGTCGAGGATCGATCCGGACTGGATGTCGGCGCGGTAGGTGGCGGTGGCGATGCGATCGAGGTCGAGGAACTGCGTCTCCAGCTGGGCGGGCGTCTGCGTGTAGTGGCCGACGACGGCGCTGGTGACGTAGCCCTCCATGAACGCGCGGCCGAGCCCGTTGGTCGTCATCTTCGAGTAGTCGAGCGTCAGCGCCGCGGTGCCGCCCGGGACGCCGGTGATGGTCAGGTCGTGAAGGTTGGCGGTGTAGGCCAGCTTGGTCGAGTCGTCGGTCAGCGCGACGTCCGTGACCGTGGAGCTCGCGTCCAGGTTGAACGCCTGCAGCATCCGGATCTGGCGGCCGAGCTCCGCGCCGGTCTGCACGCCGACGATGAACGTCGAGTTGGCGGGCGTGTACTGGGCGGCGTCGAAGTACTGGTTGATCATGGCCGGCGTCACCGTCGTCGTGTTGACGGTGAAGTCGTAGAGGTGGGCCGAGGTGGGCGCGGCGCCGCTGGCGAGCTGGAGGCTGAGGGGCGGCGAGAAGATCAGGTCCTGGGTGTAGAGCGCGTCCGCGTTCAGCTCCATCTCGAACTTCGCCAGCGGCAGGTCCCAGAACATCACGATCGCCATGTCGAGATCGGTCGCCGGCGCGAGCGCGTGCCCCTCGAAGTCGTGGGTCAGCCCGCTCCAGTCGAAGGCGAGGTTCGACATGTGCGCGACCGTGACGGGCTGGAGGGTGATCGAGCTGAAGAACGTGTAGTCGTTCTGCTCGCTGGCGACCACGTTCGCGCCGAAGCACGCCGTCGCCTGCCCGCTGCTGCTGCAGCCGACGGCGGCCAGGCAGACCAGCAGCGACGCGACGCGGAGCGCGATATTCACCGCAGGCTTCATCGCGCCCCGACTTTCGCCCCGGACGGCGGGCGTTGCAACACCTACGGCAGGATCGTGGGTGACGGATTGCCCGTGTAGATCGCGGGGCAGCGCGGCTTGGTGGCGTCCGGCGGGCAGGTGGTCTGCAGGTTCTGGTAGTACGCGAGGTTCTGGGCGGGCGCCGCGTAGCCGCTCGGCAGCGCGTGGTTGTTCACGCTCATGAAGTAGGTGAGGCAGGCGTCGCGCCACCAGCGCGCCTCGTAGTGTTGCGTCTGCAGGAAGCCTGCGACGTCGTTGTAGCGCTTGCCGTCGATGCGCCCCTGCACCATCGGCCAGCTGGCGCGCATCGCCTGGACGGCGTCGACGCCGGCGCTGTAACGGTAGACCAGCTCCTCCCAGATCGAGCGCCCCGACGACGGCAGCTTGTCGTCCCACTTCACGCGCTGGAAGAACAGCAGGTTGTCGTCGGGCGTGGTGGCGCGCGTGCCGAACCGGCTCGCCACCGCCGGGAAGTACTGGGCGACCGCGTTGCTGCCGGTCGCGGTGCGATCGAAGCCGATGCCGGTCGCGTCCGCCTTGTGGAAGTAGAACGGGTTCTGGTTGGCGACGCTGATGTTGTTCACCCAGGGCGCCGGGCCGTAGTGATGGTTGGTGCCCATCAGGTGAACGAGCCCGAGCGGCTCCATGTAGTTCACGGTGTTCTGGCGCGACGCCATCATCATCTGCGTCACCGGCGTGACCACGACCGGATCGTTGGAGAACGTCTGGCGGATCCATTCGTCGGCGATGTCCTGCGCCGTCATGTCGGGGTTCCAGGCCAGGCGGCCGAACGCGTACCAGTTCGCCTGGTTGAAGTGCGAGCCCATCCAGTTCGCGTCGCTGCCGATGCCGGCCACGCCCGCCATCGCCGTCAGCGCGTAGCCGTGCAGCGAGCC
>DATBHU010000739.1:0-12029 GCA_036557265.1 Polyangia bacterium | reverse complement strand
TACTGACGAACTGGACCCCACGCGACGCCTCACTCCTGCGTCGTCGCCACCGCCAGCTCCGAGCCGGCACCTGGTCATCGCTGAGCCGCCGCTCTCGCCGGCGGTGGTGAGAAATGCGGGCTAGGCGCGGGCGCCCGACTGGACGATGCGCTCGAGCGCGTCGCGCCGGTCGCCCTGCTCGACGTCGCGCGCCTGGCGCAGCAGCGCGGCCACCTCCTCGCCGCTCTCCTTCACCAGCTTGCCCAGCCGGTCCTCGGCGGTCTTGCGCAGTGCGCCCGCCTCCTGGCGCAGCACATCGAGCAGCAGGCGCGCCGCGCCCTTGGTGTCCTTGCTGATGCCGATCCCCTCCAGCGCCGCCAGCCGCACGCGCTCGTCGCCCGACTCGCGAAAGATCCGGGTGAGGGGCCGCAGCGCCGAGACGAAGTAGATGCTGCGCAGCAGCTGCAGGGCTGCGTCGACCACGATCGGGGCCGGATCGGCCAGCGCCTTGCGCGCCAGGTCGAACGTGCGCGGCGCCCAGACCTTCACCGCGCCGCGCACGACCGCGGCGCGCACCTCCGGCGCCGCGTGTTCGAACAGCCGCTCGAGCGGCCGCAGCACCTCGTAGGCTTGCACGTGACCGACGGCCTCCGCCGCCTGGGCGACGGCCGCCGGGCTGCTCGCCGCCCACTCCGGATCCGCGAACATCAGCAGCGCCCGCAGGGCCGGCCGGGCGTAGGTCAGCTCGTCGGACTTGTCGGCGATGATGCGCGACAACACGGCGACCGGGTCGCCGTCCAGCTCCCACTCGATCAGGTCCAGGCGCCAGACCTCGGTGTAGCTCTCCTTGCGCCGCAGCACGGGCGGGAAACCGGGAGCCGGCTGGCGGCGGCTCGGCTCGCTCTCGTAGCGACGCGCCAGCGATCGGTAGCGCCGCCGGCGCGCCTCGGCCAGCGGCAGCTCGGCGAGCTCGCCGTAGATCCGCCCCGCCAGCGCCAGATCGCCCAGCCCCGTCGCCGCGTCGACGGCGGACAGGAAGGCGTTGGCGGTCAGATCGACCGGCCCGTTCGCGGTCTGGTTGGCGTGCGCCGTCTCGACCCACAGCTCGGCGGCGCGCTCGAGGTAGTGCCGGTCCCAGACCGACCCCGCCCGCAGGCTGTAGTCGGCCACGTCCCGCGCCGCCATCGCCGCCGCGTACCACTCGTTGTTCTCGACCGCGTAGGCGATGAAGTCGTCGTAGTACTCGACCGCCTGCTTCTTGTCGTCGTCGGCGACCAGGCGGATCATGTTGAAGTAGCCCTCCGCCACCGTCTCGAACGAGCCGGTGTCCTTCCCCAGCCGCAGCAGCACGCTGTAGCAGTCGAAGGCGCGCTGCATCTCGCCGTTGGTCTCGAAGTCGTCGGCGACCACCTCCAGCAGCCGCGCCGCCGTCCCCATCTCGCGCAGCCCGCCCGCGCGATCGCCGATCCGGAGCAGCGCCTCGCCCAGGTTCAGGTGGGCCAGCGCCGTCTCGTAGGGACGCCCCACCAGCCGCGGGTCGCGCAGCACGCGCTCCCACTCGAGGCGCGCGGCGGCGGCCGCGCCCGCGGCCTCCAGCTCGATGGCGGCCAGCGCCGGGTGCCCGGTCTCGGAGAAGACGCGCGCGGCCTCACCCCGCCGGCCCAGCCGCGACGCGCAGAACGCCCACTCGAGCGGCCGCTCCGCCACCGGAAACTGCCGCTGCGCCTCGCCGTAGCGCCCGAGGGTCATCAGCACGTAGCCCGCCTCGCGCGCCCGTCCGAGCGCGAAGTAGCTGGCCGCCGTCCCGTCGAGCCAGGCTTCGTAGTGGCCGCCCTCGGTCTTGTCATAGTTGAGCAGCTTGCGGTACAGCGCCAGCGCCTCGCGCCCGCGGCCCTTGCGCAGCGCCTGCTCGGCCCACTGGCGGGTCTGGATCTGTTCTTCGGTCGGCATGTCTACGCGCGCGCGGCGTCCTCGACGATCTCGAGCGCGCGGCGGCGCTTGTCGGCGGTGCGCCCGAGCGACGCCGCCGTCACCACCTGGCTCCGGTGCAGCAGCGGCAGATAGTCCAGCTCCAGGGGCCCCGACGGCAGCACGAAGATCCCGTAGAGCCGCGCCATCGCCGCCAGCGCCTTGACCGTCGCCACCGGGATCTGGCAGGTCCCGTGGGTGATGAACGTGATCGCGACGTCGCGCCCCTCGTCGCGCACCAGCCGGCCGATCTCGACGGCCAGGTCGCTGAACACGCGCGCGTAGTTGCGCCCGCGCTGCGAGCGGAAGCTGAGCAGGCGCGGCAGGTCGCGGCGCGCCGAGCGGCCCAGATCGATGCGCGGGTGCAGGCGGCTGTCGAAGAACCGCACCCAGATGTCGGCGCTGCTGCCGCCCACCAGCGTCAGCTTCTTCGCCAGCGCCAGCGCCAGCCCGCGCGCGAACACCTCGCGCGCGCCGCGCATGGAGGCGCTGCCGTCGACCAGGATGTAGTGGAGCGGCCGCGCCACCTCGTTCTGCCGCTCGTGACCGTAGTAGAGCAGGTCGTCGGACAGCGCCTTGAGCACGAACACGTCGTCGTCGTGGGCCAGCTCGCTGGGCAGCAAGGCGTCGACGTTGCCGCGCCGCTCGATGGACGCGAAGCCGTCGATCGAGAACCGCTGCGCCGCCGGACGCCGCTTGGTCTCCAGCAACGACGGCATCAGCTGCAACGAGAAATCGATGACGTCGGCGGCGCCCGCGGTGCCGACCACGTGGAACAGGTCGGCCAGATCGGCGGCCCCGCCGTCGATCGAGAACAGGCCGAACAGCCGGACCGCGGACAGCTCGGTCTGCTGCAGCCGGGCCAGCAGCGTGCGCTCCTGCTCGCACAGCCGCTGGATGAACGGCAGCGCCCAGGACGGATCGTGCTCGCGCGCCAGGTCCGCGGGCGCGGCCTCGTAGGCCGCCGCGCCGGTCGGCAGCGCGCCGGCGGACGCCGGCCGCGTGTGCCCCTGCCAGCGCAGGTAGATGTCGCCGACGACGCGGGCCAGGATGACCGCCAGCGTCTCGTCCCCCAGCGGCGTCGCGCCCAGCTCGTCGATGGTGTCGGTCTCGGCGAAGCGCGCGAGCAGCGCCTGGTAGCGGGCCAGCACGCCGCCGCCCGCCGGTCCGTCTCGCCGGATGTCGCGCCGCGCCGCCGCCCCGCCCGTCAGCAGCAGGCCGAGATCGTGGACCACCACCAGCGGCAGGGGCACGCCGAGCCGCGCCAGCAGGTTCCACCAGGCCACCGCCCCGGCCGCGTCGGCGGCCGTCGGCCCGCGCAGCTGCGAATAGCCCAGCGTCGCGAGCTGGCGCCTGAGCTCTCCGTCGTTGCGGCTTTCGTCCGCCACTCAACAAGGCTACCCTCGATGCGTCCATGCCGCTCGCCTTTCGATCGCGCCGACTGCTGTTGCTGGCCGGGGCGGCGCTGGTGGTGCCCGCCTGCGACGACGCCCAGCCGGGCGTCCCCCTGGCCGAACAGCTGGCCGAGGCGTTCTGCGCGCACCAGTTCGCCTGCTGCGCGCCCATCGAGCTGTCGGCGCTGACGTCGGACCGCTACACGACGCAGGCGGCGTGCGTCTCGTTCGCGGCGCTGGCCGCGCGCGAGCAGCTGGCGGCGGTCGACGGCGCGGTGGCGCGTGGCCGCATCACGATCGATCCGGCGGGCGCCGCGGCGTGCGTGGCGGCGTACAGGGATCGCGCCTGCCGCACCTCGCCGCAGTCGCCGCAAGCGATCGGCGCGCTGCCGGACGTGGCCGAGGTGCTGGCTCTCTGCCCGGAGCTGCTGGTCGGACACGTCCCGGCGGGCGCGGCGTGCGACCTGTCGCCCGAGTGCATGCCGGGATCGCGCTGCGTCGGCGTCACCTCCTCGGTCGTGAGCGGCGGCGGCACCACCGGCGTGCCGACCGGCGCCGGCGCAGCCGGCGGCGGCGGCCCCGCCGTGTCGCTGGGCCGCAACCCCGGCATCTGCGTCCGCTATCAGACGCTCGGCCAGCCGTGCAACGACTCCTCCGACTGCGATCCGGGCGCGGGCCTGGTCTGCCGCTCTCCCGGGTTCGTGTGCGGCCCGCGGCTCACCGAGGGGGAGGCGTGCGCGCTGCAATTCGACCCGCTGACCGGCCAGGCGTCCGACGCGTGCGACGGCGCCCGGCACCTCTATTGCGACACCGGGGCGCTGGTCTGCCGGCCGTACCCGCAGGCCGGCGAGCCGTGCGCGGCGCCGTTTTTTCCCCAGTGCGATCCCGATCCGGCGCTGGCGCTCTCGTGCATCCCGTTCGGAAATACCTGCAAGAAGCCGGGCGACGAGGGCGATCCCTGCGGCGGGCCCGCCATCCCGCCCTGCCGGGCCGACCTCGCCTGTCGCTCCACGCAGAGCGACGGCATCGGCACCTGCGGCATCCCGCCCGCGACCGGCGAGCGGTGCAGCGACAGGTGCGCCTCGCCGGCGGTCTGCGTGGGAGGGATCTGCACGCTGCCCGGCGCGGCGCCCCTCGGCGCGGCGTGCACGCTGTTCACCGACTGCGCCTCCCTGACCTGCGGCAGCTTCACGTCGCCGACGCCGGTGTCGGCCGTCTGCTCGCCGCCGAACGTCGCGCCCGTCTGCGCGGGCGCCGGGATCAGCCCGTCCCTCCCCGTCAACGTCAGCGGCACGGGCGGCATCGGCGGGACCGTCGGCACCGGCGCGGCCGGCAGCACCACCGTCGGCGCGGGCGGCGCCGGGGGAACCGGCGGCACCGCGGGCGTGGGCGGCGCCGGAGGCGGCGGCGGGGGCGGCCCACCGCTCGGGTGCGAGGCCATCGGCCCGGCGGTCGGTGATCCGTTGATCGCCGACTTCACGATGGACGGCGCGGCCATGCTGCCGATCGGCGGCACGTTCACGTACGGAGGCGCGGCGGCGCCGACGGCGACCGTCAGCGACGGCGCCTGGCACCTCACGGCCCAGACCACCGGCACGGACGGGCCGCAGTACATCGGCGCCGGCATCTTCTTCCTGGGCAGCCCGCCCGGCCTCGGCTGCGTCGATGCGTCCTTCCACGGCGGCGTCCAGTTCGACATCAGCGGCGTCGTCGACGGCACCGGCTGCGCGGCCCAGTACGCCACCAACGACAGCGCGCACATGTGGAGCGGCAACGACCCGCGGGGGATCGGTGACGTCGGCGCCTACGCGCCCCAGGCGCCGCTGACCGTCACCGCCACGCCGGTGACGGTGATGATGCCGTTCCGGGGCACGGGCGCTCCCGTGGCCGGCAGCCCGGCCATCCCCGTCGACCCGACCGAGCTGCTCGGCGTGCAGTGGCAGTTCACGACCGCGGCGGGCACCGAGAACAGCTGCCACGTCGACGTCACCATCGACAACGTCCGCTTCTTCTAGCTGGCGGCTGTCAGCCGCTCTTCTGCAGCAGCAGCAGGTGCTCGCGGCGCGGGTGGTCGGCGAAGATCGCGGCCAGCCGCCGATCATGCAGCGGGCGCGCCTGCGAGGCGCGCGCGACCGGCGCGAGGCCGACCTCCGATCCCGCCGCCGCGATGCCGTCGGGCGCGTTCTCGGGGCGGCCGTCGACCACGCCGTCGCCCACGACCAGCAGCGCGCGGCCGCCCGGCCGCAGCACGCGCGCGATCTCCGCCATGATGCGGGCCTGCTCGCCCCGCCACGCGGCGCCCGAGACGTCGCCCCTCTGCTCGGTCGCCCGCGCGCCGAGCTGCGCCTTGCGGAACTTCTTCTCCGGCAGCCCCAGCCAGAGGAAGCGCGCGTCGTGGATGGCGGCGTAGTCGTAGGTTCCGGCGTACGGCGGGGATGACACGACCAGCGCCGCGCTCCCCGCGCCCGCCGGCAGCGCGCGCGCGTCGCCCTCGACGATCTCGGGCGCGGGCGTCCCGGCCGGCGTCCGCCGCTCCAGCGCGGCGAGCCCGCGCGCCAGCTCCGCCGCCCGGTCCGCCAGCATGCGCGACGGCACCCCGCGCGCGATCCGCTTGTCCGCCCCGTCGCGCGGCGCCGCCGGCCCCGCCTTCATGAACTTGACCAGCAGCGACGACAGGCAGAGGCGCAGCGCCCGCCCGATGTCGTCCTCGGGCGTCGCCATCACCAGCTCGCGCAGCCCGAGCAGCTCGAACAGGACGTGGGCGTGAAAGCGCGCGATCTCGTTACGCGCCCAGCGCGGCACCTCCGGCCGGCGGCGCTTGCGCGCCCGCTCGCCCGACTCCTCGGCGATCGCGGCGGCCTCGCTCACCAGACGGTCACGTCCCTCGTCTCCCAGCAGCGTCGTCCGCGCGCGCGCGATCGCGATCGCCAGCGGGCTGGCGTCGACGCCCAGCGTCCGGCGCCCCAGCCCCATCGCCTCGACCAGCACGGTGCCGCTGCCGCAGAACGGGTCGACGACCATCTCGCCGGCGGCCGTGAACGCGTCGACGGCGCCGCGCGCGATCGACGGGTGCATGCGCCCGGCGTAGCTGTGGAACCCGTGCGTCAGCGCCCGCTCCAGCGACGGCTCGACGTCGTAGAGGCGCGCCAGGATGCGCGCCGCCTCCGCGTCGCCACCCAGGTCGACCGCCCCGCCCAGCGTCGAGAACGCGCGTCGTTGTCGGGGCGGCCTCGGCGGCCGCGGGGTCAGCCGCTCCACTTAGACGACTCGAACACGCCTTCGAGCAGCTTGTCGACCTCGCCCGCCATGGTCTGCGCGGTGTCCGTGCCGATCGCCTGCAGCGCGGCGCGGATCTCCTGCAGGTTGCGGAGCTGGGAGAACAGCTGCACGTCGGACAGCGGCTCACCGCCCAGCAGCAGGTTCCGGATCACGCCCAGCTCGGCGAGGATGCCGTCCAGGTCGCGCGCGCTCGGGCGGCGCACGCGCGCCTCGGGGTGATCGCGCCGGTGCCGTTCCAGCACCGGGCCGACGATGTCCTCGACGATCGGGATCTGGTCGACGCTGTTCCAGACGTGGCGCAGCACGAAGAAGTCGCCCTCGTCGACGGTGGGCCGGCCGTCGATCAGCGCGCTCGCCGCGAACAGCTTGAGCAGCTTGACGACCCGGCGATCGCTCAGGGTCACGCCCTCCGAGCGGATCTGGAAGACCAGCCCCTTGTAGCGGGCCAGGAACTCCTCCGGGAACTGCAGGTGGCGGGCGAGCCGCCCCTTGAGCAGGCGGATCTCCGCCAGCGACACCAGCGGGCGCGCCGCGGCCTCGCCCTGCCCGACCGCGCCGCCCCCCGGGCCCCCGCCGTCCTGCGCCAGCGATTCGATCTCGCCGCGCAGGCCGCGCTCGATGAGGCCGTGGAAGTGGAAGCTGTCCAGGTTGTCGGACAGGGTGCGCACCAGGAAGCGGTCGAACACCGCCCCCAGCGCGTCGTCGTTCGGGATCTCGTTGGTGGCGCCGTACAGCGACGACAGCGGCACCTGCAGGCTGGCGCTGCCGGTGAAGAAGCGCCGCTCGTTCAGGATGCTGAGCAGCGAGTTCAGGATCGCCGAGTTGGACTTGAAGATCTCGTCGAGGAACACGATGTCGGCGTCGGGGAGCATCGCCTCGACCCGCCGCACGTAGGTCCCCTCGCGGAACGCCTTGATGTCGATGGGGCCGAAGATCTCGTTGGGTTCCGAGAACCGCGTCAGCAGGTACTCGAAGTAGCGGGCGTCGACCAGCCGCGCCAGCTGCCGCACCAGCGCCGACTTCGCCGTGCCGGGCGGCCCGACTATCAGCATGTGCTCGCCGGCCACCAGCGTCACCAGCAGCATCCGCACCAGCTCGCTCTTGTCCAGGTAGCGCTCGTCGAGGGCGCGCCCCACCTCGCGCACCTTCTGGGCGACGCGCAGCACGTCCGCGTCCAGCGACAACATGCGCTGGCTCGCTATCGGCTCACTCACTGACATGGACTGCTCAATATAACTCGGAACCCCGCGGGGTTCCGGCGATCATATAGTAGGGAGCGGTCCGATGGTCACGCGCGCGGTCGTCGGGGCCGCCGCCAGCTCGGCGACGCCGAGCGCCGCCGTGTAGCGAGGCATTCCGTGAACCTGGGCGCGCTCCGCGAGCGCGTCGAGGCGGGCCCGGAACGCATCCGCCAGATCGCCGCCGTCGGGAACGTCGCCCGGCCAGACCAGCCCGCGCGCCGTCCGCGCCGCCGCCGTCAACATCACGGCCAGGTCGACCCCTGGTTCCAGCGAATGATCGATGTCCGCCGATTCGGTGCTGGTCTCTTCCCGGGGCCTGCCCGTGAACAGCACGTCCAGCCAGACGAGGTGGGCCAGGAAGCGGAGCGCGAACGCGACCGCGTCGGGCGAGGCGTCCAGGCCGGGCGGCGGATCGTGAAACGAAGCGAAGCGATAGAGCGCGTCCGCCAGCGCGTCTCCCGAGCGGTCGACGCCGATCGCGACCGCCTGCCCGGCCACCACCCGCGCCAGCGTCGGGAAGCGGAGCACCGGCAGGATCCGCCCCCAGGCCACCGGCGGATCGAGGCGCAGCGGATCAAGGGCCTCCCCGAGCGGGCTGGCGACGTTGAGGGCCAGGAACGCCGCGCGGCCGACGACGGGGATCCCGATCTCGCGCAGCCAGCTCCGGCTGGTCTCCTCGACGCGCACGCGGCGCAGCTTCGGCATCGTCGTCACCCGCGGCGGCGGCCGGCGGCCGACGTAGGACAGCCGGCCCAGCCAGTAGTGCACCGTCCGATCGACCCGCACGATCTCGGGGAGCCGCGCCAGCAGCGAGTGGCGGTTGACCGCCTCGCGCGCGGACGGCGGCGCTCCGATCGAGGCGAGCTCCAGCGCCGCCGTCGCGACCTGCTCGGCCCGCCGCGACCGCCCGCCCCCCACCTCCGGATGCCCGAGCGCCAGCAGATCGTGCAGCGCCGCGCCCAGCCGGGCGGTGTTCTCGTCGAACGGCGGCGGCTCGGACAGCGCCGACACGCGCGTCGCGCTGGCGGCCCGACAGGCGGCCAGCTTCTCGAGCGCCGCCGCCTCCACGACCGGCGGCGGCTGCTCGATCATCCGCATGACGAGGTCCAGGCCCAGCGGGCGTCCGACGTGGGCGGCGCCGCCGCGCACCACCGGCAGCAGGAAGTCCGAGACGAAGCGCCGCATGCGGCCGCCCTAGCCCCCCGAGTTCGAGCGGCGCAGGCCCCACAGCGGCATCGGACCCATGGGGCGGTTCTCGATCTCGACCGGCTCCGACATCGGCTCGTCGCGCGGGCGCTCCGCCGGCCGCTCCGCGCGCGGCGCGGTCAGCGCGCCGACCACGCGCAGCTCGAGCGGGATCAGCGCCTCGGCGGGGACGCGAAACGGCGGCCGCCCGCGCTCGGGGAACACGACCGTCGCGCCGCCCGTGGCGCCCAGCTTGTCGACCAGCAACGCCGGCGACACCGCCGGGACCAGCCGCGTGCCGACCGGCACCAGCACGTCGGGCGCCGCCAGCTCGTACAGCGTCCCGAACGGGATCCCCTCCAGCACCTCGCTGGCGCGCAACAGCACGCCCCGCTCCAGCGGCGCCACCTTGTAGTTGCGCAGCGCCGAGGTGGGCAGCGCGTAGCAGAGGCGCTGCAGCCACGTCACCCGATTCCACGGGATCAGCGCGGCGACCGTCGGCCCCGAGGACGGCCCGCCCGGCTCGAGGCGCAGCGCCAGCGCCAGCTCGGGACGGGCGCGGGGCGCGACGGTGGCGGTCCGCACCTCGGGCGCGCGCACGCGCACGACGTCCTCGATCGCGGCCAGCACCGGCAGCGGCGCGACCTCGGTGACGCCCCCGGGTGAGAACAGGTGCAGGCGATCGGGGGGGAAGCTGCCCCGGCACGAGCCGAGGTGGATCGGGTGCCGGTAGCCGGCGGCCACCGCGACGTTGTCGGTCACCGGCACGAACACGTCGAGGCCGGGCGTGCGGGTCACCAGGCCGTGCATGCGGGCCGGCAGCCCCTCGACCCGGAAGAGCCAGAACGATTCGGCGGCGGCGAAGGCGCTCGTCGTGGCGCCCTCGCACAGCGCCGCGGCCGCGCGCAGGCCGCCGCCCGCCGGCCCGCCCACCGAGGCGCGGTGCAGGTAACCCGCCAGCACCGGTCCCAGCCCGCGGCGCGCGGTCAGGTACAGCGGCCCCTCGGGAAACAGCGCGCCCGCGTCGCGCCGCTCGGCCCGCACCAGCGACAGGCGCAACAGCAGCTTGGCGAGCGGCAGCTCGCTCTCGATGCGGTAGGGGACCATCTGCTCGGCGCCGTACAGGATCAGATCGCCCGCCACGTCGGACAGGGCGGCGACGTCGTAGCCGAACGGCGCGCGCGCGTCGCGGTACTGCACGAACTGCTTCCCGGTCCCGGTGAACGTCTGTCCGCCCGCCAGCCGCGCCGCGTGCGCGACGACGTCCGCCAGCCCGGGCGACGCCACCGGCATCAGCACGATCGCCTCGCGCGTGCCCGCCCCGCCCCGCGCGTAGACGATGCGCAGGCCGGGCTGCAGATCGTCGATGCTCTGCTCGGCGGACAGCAGGCGGAGGAAGCCGACCAGGCGATCGATGGCCGCGAACCGCGCCGCCAGCTGCCGCCCGACGACGACGCCGCGCGCGTCGGCGACCAGGCCGGGGAGGTTGAAGCGCGCCTGCCCGAGAACGACACGCTGGAGCATGAGACCCAGAAGTCTATCCGATCATCCTCGTCGTAAATGGGTAGGATCCGAAGGTGACCTCCCGGCGGCGCACGCTCGACCCCGAGCTGACCATCCTCGGCGGCCGCGACTTCGTCGGGCTGGTGGGGCGCCTGTGCCGCGAGCAGAACTGGGACGCGCTGACGTCGCTGTTCGCGGGCGTCGGCGCCCGCGAGCAAGAGGTCGCGTTCGTGTCGCTGACCGACCTCGACACCGCCTCGCGCGTGCTCGCGGACGCGCTGGCGGCGCTGGCCGCCAAGCACGGCGACAAGCCCGACCGCGCGAAGGCGCCGCCCGACGACGCCGACGACGAGCTGGCGGCGGTCCGCATCGCGGCGGCCGAGGCGCTGTCGGCGCGCAGCAGCCGCCCGCCCCTCATCGAGCTGGAACGGCGCGTGCTGGCCCGCGCGGCGCGGCTGCTGGCCGAGGCGGGCGATCACCGGCGCGCGGCGCTCGCTTACGAGGATCTCGGCGACGACAACCGCGCCGCCGGCGCCTGGGGCGCGCTGGGCGATCTCGAGCGGATGGAGGCGGCGCTGTCGCGCGAGGAGCAGCGATCGACGGATCGACGGGCCGCCGCCGACGCCGTCCGGCGCTTCGAGGCGCTGCTGACCGGCGGCGAGCGACGCGCGGCCGTCGCCGCGGCGGAGCTGGTGACGAAGGCGGGCGTCGAGGAGGCCGCCGGCATCGCGGCCCGGGTGGCGCGCATCACCGCCGCGCTGATCGACGGCCGCGGCGTCAGCATGCGCGCCGCGGGCAGCGCGTGGTGTCGCGTGGCGCTGCTGCCCGCCTGCCTGGGCCGCGATCGCGCCGCCGAGGTGCCGCTGCGCGATCCCGCCGTGTCGCGCCGGCACGCGCTGCTGCGCGCGGACGACGGCGGCATCACCATCGAGGACGCCGGCTCGCGCGGCGGCGTCCGCATCGGCGGCGCGGCCGTCGACGCCCCCCTGCCCCTGCGCGGCGCCGGTGAGATCGGCCTCGGCAGCGGCACGCGGCTCCGCTTCACCGCCGGCGCCGAGACCGTACTGCTGGAGGGGCAAGGCGGCCTCGATCGCTCGCTGCGCGCGCTGGTCGGCGCGGACAGCGTCGCGCTGGCCGCGCTGTTCCCGGGCGCCGAGGGGCTGTCGCTGACCTGGGCGGCGGGCGCGCGCCTCCTGCGCAGCCCGGACGTGTCGGTCAAGGTCGACGGCCAGTTCATCGGACCGGGCTGCGACCTGGTGCACGGCGACGTCATCGAGATCGCCGGCCGCCAGCCGCTGCGCCTGGAGGTCGAGTGACGGGCCGGCGCGCCTCGGCGTCCGACCGCCTGCTCGAGGAAGCCGAGCGCGCGCAGCGCGGCGGCGACTTCGCCGCGGCGGCGATCGCGCTGCGCAACCACCTCGACGAGCACCCCGACGACGATCGCACCCGCCTCCGTTTCGCGACCGTGTTGATCACGCTG
>DATBHU010000738.1:0-4409 GCA_036557265.1 Polyangia bacterium | reverse complement strand
CCGGTCGTGCCGCCGCGGCCGGCGGCTCCCGTCGCGGTGCCGCCGGCTCCGGCCGCGCCGCCGGTTCCGGCTGTGCCCGCGCCGCCCGCGGTGCCGCCCGCGCCCGTTCCCGAGCCGGCGGCGCCGCCGCTGCCGGTCGCGCCGGCCGATCCTGGCGTGCTCGTTCCGCCCGCGCCGCCCGCGCCCGGCGTGCTCGTCGTGCTCTCGGTTGGCCCGCATCCCGCGAACGCGATCAGGCCGAGAGCGAGGAACGATCGACGCAGACGAACCATGTAAAAACCTCCGCGTGGGGGCGTGAGCGAGACGCTCGGAGAGTAGCTCTATGTGGCGGCGCGCGAAGCGGTTTCGTCGACGAAAAGAGCACTCGAAAAGCGCACGCGCGTGACGAATTCGTGAGCCGGTTTTCGAGGAGGCGCGTCGGCGATTTGCGCGACGACCGCCGAACCTTGGCGGCACAGACGGAATGTGCCTAGACTGCGCCTCTCTCGTTCGACCCTTTTTCTTGGAAGGTAGCTTCATGAAGAGATCGACTCGCCTAGTGGGACCGATCGCGACGGTTCTGTCTGCGGTATTGGCCGTCGGTTGCACCGGTAGCGCCGGCAACGGAACCGCCGGGACGGCCGGGAACGGCGCCGGTGGAACGGTTGGAAGCGGAGCGGGTGGCAGCGCCGGCGGCGCAACGGCGGGGACGACCGGACGCGGTGGCGCCGGCGGCACCGCGACGGGCGGCAGCGCGACGGGCGGCACCTCCGCTGGCGGATCGAACGGCGGCAGCGCCGTGGGCGGCAGCGGCAGCGGCGCGACCGGCGGCAGCGGCGGCGGCGCGACCGCGGGCGGCGGCGGCGCCGGCACAGGCGGCGCGCGCGGCGGGACCGGCGGCAGCGGCGGCGCGACGGCCGGCAGCGGCGGCGCGGGCACGGGCGGCGCGCGCGGCGGCACCGGCGGCAGCGGCGGCAGCGGCGGCGCCACGGCCGGCAGCGGCGGCGCGGGCACGGGCGGCTCGACATCGTCCGGCACGTGCAGCGACGGCATGAAGAACGGCAGCGAGACCGGCGTCGACTGCGGCGGATCGTGCGGCGCCTGCGCGGGCTACATGATCAGCCCTCCGAACACCGGCGACACCGTCGGCAGCGGCTGCAACGGCGGGCCCGCCTTCATGTGCGTCCGCGACATGGTCTACAGCCCGGAGCTCAAGGCCGCCGAGGCGGACGACTTCGGGTCGCCGGAGAATCCGCAGTTCGTCTACGGCGTGGTCGGACACGACAAGGACTCGGGTGGGCTCGACACCGAGGGGGGCTCCAACGCCTGCTGCCAGTGCTACCAGCTGGTGTTCACGACGCCGCGCGATCCGGTCAGCGGCGTGCCGACGCCGAAGCCGATGATCGTGCAGGCGTTCAACACCGGCGCCGGCGGCGGCAAGAACTTCGACATCTTCATGGGCAGCGGCGGCGAAGGCGCCAACACCGCCGGCTGCATGCGCCAGTACACCGCGTACCCGACCATCGGCCAGCCGAACAACGGCGGCATCCGCTACCAGAGCGTCAGCCAGTGCGCGGGCAGCATGGGCGCGTACAGCGCGATGTCGATCGGGACGACGGCCTGCCAGAGCGCCATCGCCGCCGACTGCGCGATGATCACGGGTAACGCGGCGGTGCAGAGCACGACCCAGGTGTCGTGCACCGAGACCAACCAGCCGCAGAACCTCTATCACATGAACTGGAACGTGATGGCGAAGCGGATCGAGTGCCCGGCGAGTCTGACCCGCGTCACCGGCTGCAAGCTGAACGGGCAGGGGCTGCCGGCGGCGGATCCGACGGCGGTCGACATGAATTCGGCCAGCAGCAAGGGCTTCATGTCCGGCTACACGACGACGACGATGCAGGACTGCTGCCGCCCGACCTGCGCGTACAAGGGCAACGTCACGGGCGCGGACGGGACGTACAAGCAGTACTACACCTGCGATTCGAGCGGGAACCCGTCGTAACGGACGGGCGGCGATCACCTGATTCGCTAGAGGCTGTTCAGGAACGCGATCAGATCCGTCTTCTGCGCCGCGGACAGGCGCGTGCCGAATTCGTGGCCGGCGTTGCCGTTGCCCGCCACGCGCGTGTCGAGGACGAAGCCGTTCGACCCGACGGGGAACGTGACGGGCCGGCTCCTGGCCGGCGCGAGCAGCGCGCGCAGGCTGGGGACCGAGCCGTTGTGGAGGTAGGGCGCCGTCGCGTAGAGCGCGGTGAGCGGCGCGGTCCGCACCCACATCACGCCCATGTGCCGCATCTCGACCCGGTCGCACGGGTCGAACGACCAGATCACGGGGAGGTCGATGCCGTGCGCGCGCATGGTCGGCGGGATCTCGATCTGGATCAGCGGCTCGGTGCCGATGCCGCCCGCGCGCGCGTCGTCGGGCTCGTCGCCCTGGGCGTTGCCGTCGCCGTCGGCGTCGAACGGCAGCAGCATGCTGGAGCTGTAGACCAGCGGCCCGAAGTCGCGGTGGTCGTCGTGGCAGTTCTCGCAGTACGCGACCTCCGCCGGCGCGGCCTTCGGGACCGGCAGCGCCGCGAGCGAGACCACCGGTCCGTCTTCAGACTTCGCGTGCGCGAGGGGCGGGTGCGCGCGGTGGCAGTGCGAGCAGCGGCCGAGCGGCGGCGGGTTGGACGCGAGCGGCAGCCGGCGCGCCAGCGGCGCGGCGTTGTGGCAATCGGCGCAACGGACGCGCAGCTTGGCGTCCAGCGGCTGCGCCGGGTCGATCGGGGCCAGCACGCGCCCGCGCACGCCCGCCGCCGCGCAGGCGGGCGGCGGCTCGGGCAGCACCTGCCGGTTCTCGATCTCGCCGACCACCGCCTCGGCGAAGATCGCGCGCCCGCGCGCGACGCGCGCGCGATCGGCCGGCGGCCGCGCCAGCCCGCTGGTCTGGCGCGCCAGCTCTTCGCGCAGCGGCTCGGCCTCGTAGAGGCGCGGCACCTCGGCCAGCACCGCCGGCGCGAGATCCATCTTGCCGTACACGGCGTCCGACCACATCAGCCCCGGATACGAATCCTGCTGCAGCGACAGCGTGCTGACGTCGCGCAGATCCGTCAGCAACGCGCGGCGGTTGGCGTCGCGGTCGGGGCTGTCGAGGCCGAACGCGTGCAGCACCTGGCGCTCGGGCGCCTTGCCGAGGATGAGGAGGCGCTCCAGCGTCTCCGCGCGCGAGTCCTCCGACCCTTCCCAGTTCTGCAGCCGCAGCCCGGTCGTATCCAGCACCGGGGGGACGCTGAGCGGATTGAACGCGCCCCACGCGCGCCCGCGCGCGTGCTGCATCCCCGGGTAGAACGCGGAGCGAAATCCGGGCACGGTGACGTCCAGGCCGAACTCGTTGATCAGATCCTGGCGGCCCGGGCCGGCCATCAGCAGCCGGGCCACCACGGCGCGCCCGTCGGGATAGCCGCGCTCGCGCCGGTAGGCGACGGCGGCCGGATCGCGAGCTTCGAGGAGCCGCGACGTGGCGAGCAGCAACCCGTAGTCGAACGCCGTGCCGGCCAGGCCCGGGACCACCTTGCCGTCGCTCGGATTCACGCCGCCGTGGCAGAGCCAGCAGGTCATGCCGATGCGCCCGCTCGGCGTGCCGTCGGGCGAGAGCGCCTCGCGCAGCCCCAGAAACCCCGTCGACACGGAGACGCGGCCCACCCGTCCGGGCGGATCGTCCGGCGTGGGCGTCAGCCCGAACAGCCGCGGGTTGGCGAGGATGCCGCCGCGCGCGTGGACGTGGCGGGTGAGCCGCGCGTCGGGGACGTGGTCGCCGTTCAGATCGATCGGCTCGTCGTCGAAGTCGATGTCGACGTCGCGGCGCCACGCGATGCCGACCAGGTCGGTCCAGTAGGCGGCGTTGGTGTTGACGATCGGCGCGCGCGGGTCGTGGCGGTCCAGCGGCTCGTACGGGCCGATATCCTCCATGGCGCGCTCGTGGGCGCCGGCGCCGGCGGCGCGCGGCCAGCTCCAGGGATCGACGACGCCGGGGAGACCGACAGGGTCGGCGAGGGCGGGGACGGCGGCGACGGAGGCGGCCGGGGCCGGCGCGGGCGCCGGCGATCGATGGCAGGCGCCGCACACCGCCAGCGCGGCGAACGCGGCCAGGCGGAGGCGCACGGCGCAGCGGCGATCCCGATCAGGCAAGCGCCCGGACGACACGGCGGTTCAAGCAGGTGAATGCCCGCACCGCCGGCGCGATGGAGGCAATTCGACCTTGCCGTGAGTGCCGTCACGCTCGCGCGGGACGGGGATCTCCTCGCCGCTCCTACGGATTGGTGGCGCGGGCGGCCGGCTGGGCGGGCGCGGCGGGGACGGCGGGCATCTCGGCGGGCTTGCTGCCGGCGCCGCGGATGTTGACCAGGCGCTGCAGCAGATCGAACCAGAACGGCGCGCCGAACAGC
>DATBHU010000737.1:0-1589 GCA_036557265.1 Polyangia bacterium | reverse complement strand
GCCCGCGTGTGGCGATGCGGACGCAGAGCCCGTCCCACCCGCGATCGGCGATGACGACGTTCGAGCCGCCGCCCAGGATCAGCGCCGGCAGCCCGCGCGCGTCCGCCCAGCCCAGCGCCGCGGCGATTGCCGCGTCGTCCGTCGCCTCGACCAGGTGGCGGGCGTTTCCGCCCAGCTCCAGCGTGGTGAGCGGCGCCAGCGGGACGTCGTCGCGGACGTTCACTTCGCCGGACGTCACGTCGCGGACGTTCACTTCGCTGCCCCGGCGATCGCCGTCGCGAACAGCCGCGCGTGCGCGTAGATCGACAGCTGCGGGTTCACGCCCAGCGCGGTCGGGAAGATCGATCCGTCGACGACCCACAGGTTCTCGAGCTGGTGGTGGCGCCCGCGCGTGTCGACGACCGAGCGGCGCGGATCGCTCCCCATCGGGCAGCCCCCCATCTGGTGGGCCGAGAACAGGGTGTGACCGTTGGCGACGAACGGCGCGTCGGCGATGCGCGCGAGGTCTGCCTCGCTGCGGATCACGATCGGCGTCTCGTGCAGGGTCATCACCTCGCGCGCGCCCGCCGCCAGCTGCAGCCGCGCCATGTTGCCGAGCGCGTCGACGGCCGCCTCGCGCAGCGCCGCGTGCAGCGGGTAGCGCAGCTTGATGCGCCCGTCGCGGTTGACCGACACCTCGCCGCCCTCGTCGTCGTGGTGGCCGTCGATCAGCAGCGCGATGGTCGCCTGCACGAACGGCAGCCGCTCGGTCAGGCGGCGGTGCGCGTCGCCGAAGCCGGGGACGGCCAGCGCGCCCAGCATCGGGTGGACGGGCGCCGTCTCCAGGAAGTAGCCGACGCGCGCGCCGCGATCGGCGAAGTGATGCACGGCGACCGACTGGGGCGGGCCGTAGAAGGCTTCGATCGGCTGATCGTAGAAGGCGATCAGCGGGACGGTCGGGTGCAGGAAGGTGCGCCGGCCCACCACGCCGCTGTCGGTGCCCGCGTGCGAGCGGAGCAGCAGCGCCGGCGTGTTGATGGCGCCGCCCGCCAGGATCACGCCCTTGCGGCCGTGGACGATGAGACGGCCGCGCGGGCGGTCGGCGGCGCGATCCAGCACGTCGGCGACCACGGCGCCGGCGCGGCCCCGATCGGTCTCGATCAGCCGGACGCGGCAGTCGGCGTAGACGTCGGCGCCGGCGGCGATCGCGTCGGCCAGGAACGTCGTGCGCGACGATCGCTTCGCGTCGAGCGGGCAGCCCATGCCGCAGTAGCCGAGGCGCGCGCAGCCCTTCACGGACCGGTGGATCAGCGCGGGCTCCCAGCCCAGCTTGGCGGCGCCGTCGTGGAGCTTGCGGTTGTTGGCGTTGACGTCGTCGGGATCGCCGGTGCCGACGTCGAGGCGCGCCTCGGCCGCCGCGAAGTGCGGCTCCAGCGTGGCGGCGTCGATGTCGGCGACGCCGTGGCGCTCGGCCCACAGCCGCAGCGTCGCGGCCGGCGTCCGGAACGACGACGTCCAGTTGACGGTGGTGCCGCCGCCGACGTTGCGTCCCTGCAGGATCATGATGGCGAGATCGTCGGTCGCGCGGTTGCCGTGCTCCTGGTAGAGCG
>DATBHU010000736.1:0-2893 GCA_036557265.1 Polyangia bacterium | reverse complement strand
TTTAGACCGCCCTCAGGCCGAGCCACAAGCTCCAGAACGCGGCCAGACGGGAGTCAACGGATCGGCTGCGGCCCCGCGCACTTCATCACCTGGGTCCGCGCCGTCGCTGCGCTGTCCTTCGTGTACGGGTACGGCACGGTGAACACGGTGCCGCCTGTGTCGCGGTTGGTGTTGCCGGCCGAGGCGCCCGTGTAGACGTTGCCGGTGTCGATGGCGATGCCGGCGGTGCCGTTGCCGTCCTTCTGCAGCCAGTGCGGGCGCGAGGAGTTGTCGAAGGTGTTGCTCTCGACCCGCGCCTGGGCGTCGGTCTGGGCGGTGATGCAGAAGTAGCTGACGTTGAGCCAGGTGTTGTTGAAGAGGTGAACGCGCGCGGGCGCGCCGCCGATCTTCGGGTTGCGGCCGCCGCAGTTGTCGTAGAAGTTGTGGTGGTAGGTGACGTCGGCGTTGTCGGAGAAGTTGACGTAGGAGTGCTGGCCGCCGCATTCGTACGGCGTGCGGCCGTCGAAGTGCACCCACGAGATCGTGATGTGCTTGTCGCTGCTGGTGGTGGCGCCGATGTCGACGAAGCCGTCGCTGATCTGGGTCAGGTAAAGGTGGTCCAGCCAGACGTGGCTGGAGTTCTGCAGCGTGATGCCGTCGCCCGCCTCGATGAGGTGCGGGTTGATGTCGCGCAGCGTGAAGTTGCGCATGATGATCTGGCTGCTCGCGCCGACGTTCAGGCTGGCGCCGTAGATGGTGACGCCGGCGCCCGCACCGATGCCGATCACCGTCTTGTTCGATTTGATGTCGAGGCGCGTCTCGTAGCGGTAGCTGGTCGCGGTGTGCTCGCCCGGGTCGCAGGTGGCGGAGACGCGCGGCTCGTCGATCTGCATGCCGGAGCCGTTGTCGCAGGTGACGTCGTCGGCGCAGGTCATGACGCCGGGCCGGTGCGCGGTGCGGAAGTCGAGGTCGTTCATGACGTAGAGGACGCGCGGCTGGCTGTCGCCGAGGTACGTCTGGAAGGCGCTGGTGGTGGTGACCATGATCGGCGTGGCGCTGCCGCCGCCGACGGTGCCGCCTTCCATCGTCGCGAAGCCGATCGGCGCGTCGGTCAGGCGGACGTTGCAGCCGTTGTCCGGCATCGTCGGCAGGCCGCCCGCGCCGCCGCTGCCGCCGGAGCCGCCCGTGCCGGACGAGCCCCCGGCGCCGCCACGCCCGCCGCTGCCGCCGGAGCCGGACGTCCCGCCCCTTCCGGCTGCGCTGCCGGAGCCCGCCGCGCCACCGGTTCCGGTCGTGCCGCCTCGGCCCCCCGGACCACCGGCCGCGCCGCCCGAGCCCGCGGCACCGGCCCCGCCGCCGGAACCCGCCGCGGCGCCCGCGCCGGTCGTGCCGCCGCGATCTGCGGCGCCGCTCGTGCCCGCGCCGCCGCCGCCGCCACCTGTGCCCGCGTCACCGCCACGTCCGGTCCCGCCCGCGCCCGCCGTCATCGAACCGCCGGTCGCCGTCGGTGTCCCGCCGCGGCCGCCGCCGCCGCCGCTCCCGTCCGGCGGTCCGCCGGACGGCGTCGTGCACGCCACCGGCAATGCGCAGGCGGCCAGCAGGCAGGAGACGAGCTCGAGCGACAGGGAAGGGGGCTTCGGGCGGTGCATGGCACCGCGTAATGGAACGGCGCCCCCGGATTGATCACGCCGCCTTCTTGCCGTTCAGCGCGTCTGGCGCGAGGCCGCCGCCTCGAAGATCTGCAGCACCCCGTTGTCGCGGTCGGACGAGAAGAAGAAAGTCGTGCCGTCGGGGCTGAGCCAGGGATCGCGCTCGTCGGCGGGGCTGTTGAGATCGCGCAGCGGGGTCGGCAGCGAGAACGGGTCGGCGGTGGAGGCGCGCCAGGCGACGAACAGGTCGCGCGTGGTGCCGCCCACCGGCGCGGACGCGTAGAACAGCGTCAGCCCGTCGTCGGTCAGGAAGGCGTCGTCGAGGGTGGTGCTGGCGCCGGTCAACCCGACCATCACCGTCGGCGTGGCGAACGGCTGGTCGACGCTGGGGCGTGCCGCCAGGAACGTCCGGTAGCTGCCGACGCTGTCGCGCTCCGACGACATCGGCATCACCAGGCCGTGCTGGCCGGGCGGGCGCGGGACGTCCTTCACGGTCGAGTTCATCGCGGCCAGGTCGGTGACCGCGGACCAGGCCGTCGTCCGGTCGGGCCGCGTCGCGCCCCAGATGTCGATGTCGCCGAGGCCGCCGTCGCGATCCGACCCGACGTAGATCGACAGCCCGTCGAGCGAGACGGCCGGGCTGGTCTCGTAGCTGGGAGAGCTGACCTCGGCGACGAGGGCGGGCGGATCGAACGGATCCTTGGGGGACGCGCGGCGCGCCGTCCAGACGTCGCCCTGCATGTCGCTCCGGTTCGTGGAGAAAAAGATCTCGAGCAGATCGGCGGTCAGCGTCGGGTTCGAGTTCGCGTAGGTGGTGTCGAGCTCGGACAGCTCGCGCGGCGTCTTGAACTGATAGGGCGCCGGGTGGGGGATGCCGAGGTCCACCATCGTGCCGCCGCAGCCGGTGGCGACGGCGCAGCCGATGGTCACGAACAGCCCGTGAGGCCTCACCGCGTGCTCCGGGGCGATGGTAGCATCGGCGTTCGTTGACAGCCACGCAGGCGCGCCGCGCGATCGCGGCGTTCGTATCTTCCTTTCTGGCGGCGGTCGCGCTCGCCCGGCCGGCGGCCGCCGCCGAACCCGATTCGCCCGTGCTGGCGGGGCTGACCGTCACGGGGCCGGCGGACTGCGCCAGCCGCACCGAGGTGGCGAAGCAGGTGGCCCGGCGCTCGGCGCGCATTCACTTCGTCGACGGCGCGGCGGCCGGGCCGGCCCTGCGCGTCACCGTCGAGGCGGCGGCGCCGGGCGCGATCGCGGCGTCGCTG
>DATBHU010000735.1:0-28327 GCA_036557265.1 Polyangia bacterium | reverse complement strand
ATCACTGGACCCGTCTGCACGCGATCGCCCTGGGTGACGACGATCTTCTCGCTCACCTCGAGCCCGGGGTGCGCGGCGCGCAGCAAGCGCCCCACCTCTCCCGCCTGCCAGCGCGCCCTGGCCGATCGCCGGCAGCATGCGCGCGGCGTCCAGCCGCTCCGCGATGCGCGCCCCGAACCCGAGGCGATCCAGCCCGGCCGACGCCAGCACCGCCGCGTCGACCACGCCCTCGGCGACCTTGCGCAGGCGGGTGTCGACGTTGCCGCGCAGGATCTCGATCGACACATCGGCGCGCGCGGCGCGCACCTGGCAGACGCGGCGCAGGCTGGACGTGCCGATGCGGCTGCCCGGCGGCAGCGCGGCCAGCCCGGCGCCCTCGCGGCTGACGATGGCGTCGCGCGGATCGGCGCGCGTCGGCACGGCCACGATCGCCAGGCCCGGCGCCAGCTCGGCCGGCACGTCCTTCATGCTGTGCACCGCGACGTCGATGTCGCGCGCCAGCAGGCCCTCCTCGATCTCCTTGACCCAGACGCCCTTGCCCCCGAGATCGATCACTGGACCCGTCTGCACGCGATCGCCCTGGGTGACGACGATCTTCTCGCTCACCTCGAGCCCGGGGTGCGCGGCGCGCAGCAAGCGCCCCACCTCTCCCGCCTGCCAGCGCGCCAGGGCGCTGCCCCGCGTCCCGATCACCAGGGTGCCGGGCCCGCTCACGATCCCGCGGCCTTCTTGTCGATCTTCATCGCGCCGGCGACGTCCGCCTGCGCGTCGTCACGGGCCGGCACGGCCGCCACGGGCGACAGCGAGAACAGCCGCTGCACCGCCTGCACCAGCGACATCACCTCGTCGGGATCTGCCTCGCGCAGCGCGGTCATCGGCAGGTGAAGCATCTTCTTCACCGCGCTCTCCAGCAGGTCGAGGCGCGCCTTACGCTCCTTCTCGTCGACGCCGCCCGACACCCGCTGCACCTCGGCGCGCGCGATGGCGTGGAAGTGCGTCTGCAGCGCGCTGACCATCGGCCCCAGCTGGCGGCTGCGCCAGCGCTTCACGAACCGCCCCACCTCCTCCTCGACGACCGCCTCGGCCTCGGCCGCCTCCTCCTCGCGCTCGGCGCGGTGCTCGCTGGCCTGCTGCTGGAGGGCGTCGATGTCGTAGAGGTAGATGTCGGCCAGCTCGCCGACCGCCGGCTCGACGTCGCGCGGGACGGCGATGTCCAGCAGACAGAGCGGGCGCCCGCGGCGCTGCTTGCGCACCTGCTTGAGCAGGTCCAGCGTCAGCACCGGCCGCTGCGCGCCCGTCGACGCGATGACGATGTCGGCCGTGACCAGCGCGCCGTGCAGATCGCTCCAGTCGGTGACGTCGGCGCCGAAGGTCTTGGCCATCTCCTCGGCGCGCGCGCGCGTCCGGTTGATCACCGTCAGCTGCGCGCCGTGCGTGCGCAGCGTGCGCGCCGCCAGCTCCGACATCTTGCCGGCGCCGACGATCAGCACGCGCCGGCGCGAGAAGTCGCCGAACACGGTGCGGGCGAACTCGACCGCCACCGAGCTGACCGACACCGGGTTGCGGGCGATGGCGGTCTCGCGCCGCACCCGGCGGGCCACCCGGAAGGCCCCCTCCTCGAAGCAGGCCCGCAGCACCGCGCCCGCGGTGCCGTGCTGGACGGCGGCGTCGTAGGCCTGCTTGGTCTGACCGAGGATCTGCGGCTCGCCGACCACCAGCGAATCGAGGCTGGAGGCGACCCGGAACAGGTGGCGCACCGCCGCCGAGTCGCGGTGCTGGTAGAGGTGCTCGGCGAGATCGGGGACGGCCACGCCCGCCCGCCGCGCCAGCACCGTGGCCAGCCCGGCCGCCGCCCCGTCGGCGTCGTCCGCCGCGACGTAGAGCTCGACCCGGTTGCAGGTCGCCAGCATCACCGCTTCCCGGATCGGCGCCAGCGACGTCAGCTCGGCCAGGGCGGCCGCGACGGCGTCGGGATCGACCGTCAACCGCTCACGCACCGCGACCGGCGCGGTCTTGTGCGAAACACCGACGAGCAATAGATCGATGTTCGCGCCGGGCATGATCTACACCGCGTGCCGGATGAAGTAGGCCGCCACCACCAGCGCCGTGCCGCCGAAGCCGCCCAGGGTCAGCCAGGCGGCGCGCCGGCCGCGCCAGCCGCCGCCGACACGGGCGATGATCAGCACGGCGAAAGCGATCCAGGTCGCCACGGCGATCAGGTATTCGGGCCGCAGCGTCCCCTGGCCGTGCAGCAGGCCGAGCCGCGCCACCCAGATCGCCCCCGTCACGATGGCCAGCGTGAACACCGGAAAGCCGACCGACACGCACCGGTGCGCCAGCCGATCCAGCGTATCCAGCGGCGTGGCGCGATCGATGGCGCGCTCGAGCTGCTTGCGCTTGAGGCTGCGGTCCTGGAACAGGTAGACGATCGCCAGCACCGCCGCGAACGCGAACACCGCCACGCCCAGCGTCGCGAGCAGGATGTGCGCCTGTCCCAGGCGGCCCATGGCCGGCAGCGCCACGCCGTCCTGCACGGGCGCCTCGGCGGGCGCCAGCCGCGCCAGCAGGATCAGGGCCACCACCGCGGGCACCGCGAACGCGCCCGCCGCCGTCAGCCGGTAGCGCAGCGACGTCAGCAGGTAGACCGCCGCGACGATGAACGCCACCAGCGACATCGAGTCCGCCGTCGACGAGATCGGGTTCTCGCCCCGGTAACAACGGACGCCGATGTCGGCGAAGTGCAGCGCCACGCCGATCGCCAGCAGCGCGCGCCCGAAGTTCTCGGCGCCGCGGCGCAGGCCCACCAGGTGCGCCAGGTAGATGGCGGCGGCGATGCCGTAGGCGCCCACGACGTGCCAGGTCAACGTCGACACGGACACAGATTTACCACCGCCCGCGGCCGCACGCGACCGCTGTGTCTCCGGAACCGCCCGCAATGTAAGTCTGTTTCACACCGCGCCGCGCCGGTCAGGTCACCGTCGCGCTTGGACCTCGCATGCGGCCGTGCTAAGCAAACCGCCATGGCCAGCGCGAACCTGCTCGAAGTCACCGACGCCAACTTCAAGGCGGAGATCCTGGAGTCGAAAGTCCCGGTCCTCGTCGATTTCTGGGCGGCCTGGTGCGCCCCGTGCCGCGCGATCGCGCCGCACGTGGAAGCGCTGGCGAAGGACTACGAGGGCAAGCTGCGCGTCGGAAAGTGCGACATCGATTCGAACCCGGCGTTCCCCACGCAGTACGACATCCGCAGCATCCCGACCCTGCTCGTGTTCAAGGAAGGCAAGGTCGTCGGCCAGGTCGTCGGTGCGGTGCCGCGGGCGCGCATCGAGGACATGATCAAGAAGGCGCTCTAGCCTCCCGCGGGCGTGACCGCCCGCGGCCAGAACGAGAGGGCTAGGCGTACAGGTCGAGGAACATCGCCGCCCAGATCATGCCTTCGTCGGCGTGATAGAGGAAGGCGCGGCCGCGGTAGGGGCGGCCGCTCTTGTTGTAGAGCTCGAGGTAGTTGCGGTCGCGTTCGATCAGCGCCGCCATGTCGGCGCGGTGGCGCTCCATCCCCGGGCGGTCGATCTGCTTGAGCACGTGCAGGTACGCCGGCCCCAGCTGCGTCCAGCAGGGGTCGCCCTGGTAGTTCGGCGTGAACAGCCGCGGCACCGGCAGCTCCGCCTCCGGCAGCCGCCGCGCGAAGTAGCGCAGCGGCACGGGGTCGGTGAAGCCCTGCGCCTCCAGCACCGCGGCGGCGCGCCGCCACATGTCGTGATCCTCGAAGATGCCGTAGAAGAACGGCCAGACGTTGGCGTCGCCCGACGGGAACGTGCGGTCCAGCGAATCGCGGAAGCACTCGCCCGTCCAGTGGTGCCTCAGCATCGCCTGCGCCAGGTCGTGGCCGGCCAGCGGGCGCGGCAGCCCTTCGGCGCCCTCGAGCAGCCGCCCGAGCAGCGCCAGCATCGTGTTCGCGAACACCGTCGAGCGGCCGGTCATGCAGTCGCGCGGGCCCGAGAAGTAGCCGTCCGGGCGCGCCAGCCCCAGCGCCGGATCGAAGACCGTCTCGTAGTAGCGCTCCACCTCGCGTGACAGCAGCGCCTGGTGGCGGCGGATCAGATGTTCCGCGCCGGCCGCCTGCAGCCCGTAGAGCAGCATCGGCAGCGAGTCGCAGCCGTACGCGTAGACGTCGCGCGGATAGCGGCGCGCGAAGATCGTCGTGGTGATCCGCCCGGCGGCCGCGAACCGCTCCAGGCCCCACTCCCACGAGCGCACCACCCGTTCACGCATCCCGAGCCGGCACAGAGCCGGCGTGCACATCGCCAGGTCGCGCGTCCAGAATTGCCTGAAATGGCCGGCCGACCCGGCGAAGAAGTCGCCCCGCCAGCAGTCGTCGACCACCGCCCGGCAGATCGCCTCCACGCTGCCCGGGTAGCGTTTCCAGCCGAAGATCGCCCGCGCCAGCGACCGGCCCCCGACGCCCACCCCGGCGGCCAGCAGCACGGGATCGAAGGGAACGGGCGCCGACTGACGGGGATTGGCCGGCGGCAGCACCAACGGAGAGGCTCCGGAGCCCCCCGCATCCTCTATCTCAGGTGAATGCACTGCCGTTCAGACGCCTGACAATGCTCGACAGTTACTCGGGATGGACACGATCCCGTTTGTCTGTAGAGTGACCACCTTCCGGGCCCGGGGCAAGATGCGGACAACGCGCTGCGACCTGCATATCCACTCGGCCGCCTCCGTCGGGAACGACGAGTGGTACACGCGGCTGTTCGGTTGTCCGGAGAGCTACGCCGAGCCCGCGCGGCAGTACGAGCTGTGCAAGGCGCGCGGCATGTCGCTGGTGACGTTGACGGACCACGACACCATCGACGGCGGCCTGACCCTGCTCGATCGGCCGGACTTCTTCCTGTCGGAGGAGGTGACCACGGTCTTCCCGGAGAACGGCTGCGTCATGCACGTCCTGGCCTGGAACATCACGCCCGGGCAGCACGAACAGATCCAGGCGCGGCGCCACAACGTGTACGAGCTGTGCGAGTACCTGAATCGCGCGGCCATCGCCCACGGCCTCGCCCACCCGCTGCTGAGCCCGAACTGGGCGCTCGACGCCGCGACGTTCGAGAAGGTGCTGCTGCTGTTCCCGACGCTCGAGGGGACGAACGGCCTGACCGACCGGCGCATCGAACCGGATCTGGCGACGATGCTGGAACGCCTCACGCCGGAGGTGATCGGCGCGCTGGCCGGCAAGCACTGCCTCACCGCGAACGGCCCCACGCCTCACCGGAAGGCGCTGACCGCCGGCTCCGACGACCACGGCCACCGCCGCTCCGGCACCATCTACACCGAGCTCGCCGGGGACGGTCTCGCTCCGGCGGCGTTCCTGCGCGGCTGCATGGCGGGTGAGGGGCGCTCGGTCGGGCAGCAGGCACACCTCGCCACCATGGCGACCTGCGTGAATCAGACCACGTACCGCCACCTCCAGCAGCAGCAAGAGCTGGGCGAGTTCGTCGCCAATCCGTTCCTGCAGATGATGGACATGCTGGCGGGCCGCGATCCGGCCGCCCCGCCCTGCCCGCGCGCGGCGGGGTTCCTGGACACGCTGCTGGCCAGCCGCAGCGATGCGGCCCTCGACGTCGGGAAGCCGCTGGACATCCTGGAGATCCCGGCCGCCGCCACCGACGAGGATGACGCGCGCATCGTCGACGGCGCCGCCTGCGTCACCGACAAGCTGCTCGAACGGGCGCTCGACCGGCTGATCGACGCCGCGCAATCCTTCGACTTTCACGGCGTCATGGCCGGCCTGCACGATCTCGGCGGCGGCCTGATGACGGCCATCCCGATGCTGTTCGCGGCCGACCACTTCGGCAGGCAAGAGAAGCAGGTGCGGAAGCTGCGCGAGCAATGGCGCGCGTTCGCGCTGCCGCCGCGCGAGATGCGGATGGCGCTGTTCAGCGATTCGCTCGATCACGTCGACGGCGTGTCGACCTGGTGCCGGCGGTTCGCCGACCGCGCCCGCGCGGCCGGCCACACCGTGCTGGTGCCGCACTGCCGGAAGGACGGCAGCCCCGATCAGCTGCCGGCCGTGACGTCGTTCGCGCTGCCGCTCTACGAGTGCATGCGCATGCACGTGCCCTCGCTGACGCGCGCGCTCGACTGGGCGTGGCAGCGGCGGGTGACGCACATCGAGCTGGCCACGCCCGGGCCGATGGGCCTGGTGGGCCTCTGGATCGCGAGGCTGCTGCGCCTGCCCGTCACGGCCAGCTACCACACCGAGCTGCTCGGGCTGGTGCCGACCCTGGGCGGGAACCCGCTGCTCGCGCGCGGCCTGCGGCGCTACCTCGCCTGGTTCTACGGCCAGGTCGATCGCGTCTTCGCGATGTCGTCGCGCTCGCGCGACACGCTGACCGAGATCGGCATCAAGCCCGACAAGGTGTCGATCATGCCGGTGGCGGTCGATCCGAATGATTTTTCGCCGGAGCACCGCTCGAGCAACGTGTTCGAGCTGCTGAACCTGAGCGTCGGCGATCGCCCGGTGGTCCTGAGCGTGGGGCGGATCTCCGAGGAGAAGAACCTGCCCATCATGGTCGAGGCCGTGGAGCGGCTGCAGTCGCGCGCGCCGGCGCCGCTGCTGGCGATCGTCGGCGACGGACCGGAGCGCAACCGGCTCGAGGCGCAGTGCCAGGGCAAGCCGTTCGTCTCCTTCCTGGGCGCGCAGCACGGCGACACCTTGAAGCGCCTCTACGCCTCGGCGCGCATGTTCGTGTTCGCGAGCCGCGTCGACACGCTGGGGCTGGTGAACATGGAGGCGATGTCGAGCGGCGTCCCGGTGCTGGTGCCGACCGACGCCTGCATCGCCGAGTTCGTCACCCACGGGCTGTCGGCCGAGTGCTACGAGTTCGGTCCGTCCGGCCTGGCCGCCGCCATCGGGCGCGTGCTGGACGATCCGACGCGCGCGCAGCGGCTGGCCACCGGCGGCCGCCAGGCCATGATCGAACGCTGGGAAGGGGCCGCGTTCTCGCGCATATGGCAGTCGATGACACAGCCGCTCTGACCGTGCGCGCCGCGGGCGCCCTGCCCGCCCTGCTGGTGTCGCTGCACGACGTCTCGCCGCTCACCGTCGAGGACTGCCGGCGCGCGGTCGACATGCTGGGGCGGCTGGGGGTGGGCGCGGCGGCGCTGACGGTGTTCGTCATCCCCCACCACGAGGGCGTCACCCCCATCGACGCGCACCCGCCGACGGTCGCGTTCCTGCGCGGCCTGGCCGACGCCGGCGCGTGTCTGGCGATGCACGGGCTGACGCACCGGATGCCGGGGCGCGCCTTCTCGCCCGCCGGCATCGTGCGCGCCCACGTCTTCGCGCGCGGCCAGGGCGAGCTCTACAAGAGCGACGCCGCCGACGCGCAGCGACGGCTGGACGAGGGCGCCGCCCTGCTGCACCGGGCCGGCCTCGACGAGGCGACGCGCGCCTTCGTGCCGCCCGCCTGGCAGCTGTCGCCCGCGGCGCGCGAGGTCGTCGAGCGCGCGGGGTTCGAGTTCTACGAGCGCTTCGGCGGCATCGTGCAGGGCGACGGCCTGCGCGCGCGCCGGCTGATCGGCTGGGGCTCGCTGAACCCCGTCGAGGCCGTGGCGACCCAGATCTGGGCGGGCGCGCAGAGCCTGCGCCCTCCCGCCGACACGCGGCTCGCCGTCCACCCCGCCGACATGCGGCGGGCGGGTCAGACACGCGCGGTGGGCCGCGCCATCCGACGGCTGCTGCCGCGCATGCGCGCGATGAGCTACCGCGCGTTCCTGGCGACAACCTGACTCCCCTCACCCGCCCGGGCCTTCGGCCGGGCGGCCTCTCCCACGGGGGAGAGGCCGAAGATCAGACCGAGGGGCGGGGGAGAGAGGGGGCGTCGCGGCGGATGATCTCGCCGGTCACGGCCTTGCGGCGGACGCTGACCATCGGGCCGCTCGGCTGCGCGACCACGTGGGCCGGCGGCGGCACCACCACCGTGCTGCGGTGGCCGGTGAGGCTGGCGAACGCGCGGCGGATGGCCACGCCCACACCTCCCTGCCACAGCGACACCCAGCCGACGTAGCCGAAGCCGCACAGGAACAGCCCCAGGAACGGCAGCGACATGTAGTGCCCGTGATCGATGGCGACGCCGATGGCGACGACGAAGTACGCCGCCATGCCGAGCTCGATGAACGGCGTGATCGACTTCGCCGAGCGGTACTTCTTGCTCCACCAGCTCTGGTCAGCCCCGCCGATGCCGTGCTTGGGCGTGCGCACGAACTCGGTCTCCTTGCCGGCCAGCGCCTCCAGCACCGCGCGCGTCTGGTTGACGCACAGGCCGATGCCGATCGACAGCACCAGCGGCAGGCGCGCCAGCACGTGCCACTGAAAGCGCGGCTTCGCGTCGGGATCGCGCAGCAGCGCGATCTCGCGCTGCGACGCCAGGTAGAACGACGCGATCGACAGCGTCGTGCCGAAGAACAGCGGGAAGTCGATCATCAGCACCTCGCGCCAGCCGTGGTGGGTGCGGAGCGCCAGGTTCGGCAGCAGCAGGATCGACAGCACCAGCAGCAGCGGGTACGCGAGGTTGTTGGTCAGGTGGAAGAACGCCTCGGACTTCTGCGCCCAGGTCGCGTTGGACCGGAAGATCGTCCCGAGCAGCTTCTTGGCCACCTGCACCGAGCCCTTGGCCCAGCGGAACTGCTGCGACTTGAACGCCGACATCTCGACGGGCAGCTCGGCGGGGGCGGCGATCTCCGGCAGGTAGACGAACTTCCAGCCGCGCAGCTGGGCCCGGTACGACAGGTCCATGTCCTCGGTCAGCGTGTCGTGCTGCCAGTCGCCCGCGTCGGCGATCGCCGAGCGCCGCCACAGGCCCGCCGTGCCGTTGAAGTTGAAGAAGCGGCCCGACCAGTTGCGGCCGGCGTGCTCCATGATGAAGTGGCCGTCGAGCATCAACGCCTGCACCTCGGTCAGCCCCGAGTAGTTGCGGTTGATGTGCTCCCAGCGGCACTGCACCACCGCGACCTTCGGGTCGCTGAAGTGATCGATGGCGCGCTCGAGGATGTCCGGCATCGGCACGAAGTCGGCGTCGAAGATCAGGATGAACTCGCCCTTGGCCGTCTGCAGGCCGTTGTGCAGCGCCCCCGCCTTGAAGCCGGTGCGGTCGGTGCGGTGAACGTACTCGACGTCCAGCTCCGGGAAGCGCGCCGCTAGGTCGGCGATCTTGCGCTTGCAGATCTCCTGCGTCTCGTCGGTGCTGTCGTCGAGCACCTGGATCTGGAAGCGGTCGCGCGGGTAGCGGATGCCGGCGACCGCGTCGAGCAGCCGCTCGACGACGTACATCTCGTTGAACAGCGGCAGTTGGACGGTGACAACAGGCAGCTCGGAGAAGCGACCGGCCGGGCGCGGCTTGCGGTGCTTGTTCCGGTAGTACATCGAGACGAGCGCGGTTCGGTGCATCCCGTAGACCGCCAGAACGATCAGGACTGCGAGGTAAGTCCCGATGACCAGACCGGAAATCGTCATGCGCCCATCCTAGGGGCGCAATTGTCACCGGATTGTAATTCCTTGTATTTGATTGTGAGCGAATGTAGGTCGTAGGTTCGCCCAAACATTCAGGCGCCGCGCCGGCCGGCGCGCGCTCGCCTCAGTAGAGGTACATCAGGCGGACGCGGACGCTGAACATGTCGTCGTCGTACGAGTTCATGCTGCTGAAGGCGAGGTCGAAGTGGCTCTTGGCGTACGCGCCGACCACCTTCACGAACAGCTGGTGGTGGACCAGGTACTGGAGGGCGACGAAGTACTGGGCGTTCGTCGTCGTGTCGTGCTCGCCGGTGGCGGTGTTCACGTGCAGGTTGGCGAAGCTGGTGTAGTTGTAACCGACGCCGAGCAGCGCGTCCTCGAACAGGCGGGCGTTCAGGAAGCCGCCGAAGCTCCAGATGTCGCCCGACTTGCTGGTGTCGGGCAGGTACGAACCGTCGGGCTGCAGCGTGTTCGGGCTGTAGAAGTCGACGACGGCGCGACCGATGTTCCCGCCGAACTCGACCCAGGGGTCGAACACGAACTGCGCCGACCCGCCCAGGCCGCGGTTCCGGTGCTCGTTGTGCAGGGTCGGGTTGGGATCGGGCGGGAACTGCCACAGGTACTCGGCGGCGCCGCGCAGCTTCAGCCAGCCCTTGTCGAAGATCAGCGCGCCGCGACCGCCCAGGTTGTTCAGCAGGCCGTCGTTGCCCCAGGTGCCGAGCACCTCGGCGCGCAGATCGCGCGTGTAGTAGTGGATCGCGGCGTTCGTCAGCGCGGGAAAAGCCGGCCGGTAGTAGATGAAGCTGACGAGATACGGCTGCGGCGGAATGTTCGACGCGTCGTAGGCGCCGGTGCGCTCGTCGGTGTTGAGGTCGAGGCCCATGCCGAGGTGGTAGACCGGGAACGCCTCGAAGCGCCCGACGGTGATGTCCCACTGCTTCCAGACGCCGGTCCGGATCCACAGGTCGTCGGTGTCGGCGACCTTCGGCTGCGCCTCGCCCTGATTCAGGTTGGCGATCAGCTCCGCCTGCGCCTGCACGAACCAGGTCCCGTTCCCGTAGGTCGGCGTCAGGCGCAGGGCGTAGCGCCCCTGCGCGAACATCTTGCCGATGTGGGACGACTGCCCGGGATCGCCGATGCGCGTGTACTTGTAGTCGGTGTCGACCCAGCCGTAGCCGGAGACGCCGACGCCGATGCGCGGGTAATACGGCCACTGGTGGCCCTGCATGTCGAGCCACATCGATCCGCCGTAGAGGCCGCGGATCACCGGCTCGGGATAGGCCGACGCCGGCAGCCGCTCGACCAGGCCGGTCGGGAAATTTGCCGACGAGCCGGCCGGCGCGGAGGCCGGGGCTTGCTGGCTGCGCTCCGCCACGTTGGAGTCCGGGACGGCGGGCAGCGGCTCGGCGGCGAACGGATCCGGCGGCGGCGGATCTTGCGCGCGGGCGCGGGCCGCCCCGACGCAAACGACGATCGCGGCGAGGCTGAGGTTGACGAGGAGAGAGGAGATTGGGCCCTGCGGTCGGCGTGCGCGCATCGTCGGGATCGCCACCCTTTCAGTTGACCGTGAACGTGTCGGAGACGTAGCAGTCCGGCCCGCCGGCGCCGGTGCACGCCGGCGAGGCGGCGTTCGGCGCGACGATCACCTTCACCATCCCGGAATCGATCTTCCAGGTCGACGAGGCGGCGTCCCAGTACTTGAGATCCTTCACCCGCAGCGGGATCGGCACCAGGGCGGTCGCGCCCGCCGGGATCGCGCCTGTGCGCTTGTAGCCCTTCAGCTCCTTGTAGGCGCCCGCGCGGGTGCCGACCGTCGACCCCGGCCACGAGGCGAACAGCAGCACCGTCTCCGACGCGGCGACGGTGCCGGTGTTGGTCACCTGCACGGTGACGTTGACGGTGCCGTCCTTCGGGACCGTCGAGCAGGGGACGCTGATGTCGTGGTAGGTGAAGCTCGCGTAGGACAGGCCGTAGCCGAACGGGAAGCTGCCGGACGACGGCGTCAGCGCGGTGCCGTTCTTCTCGAAGTAACGGTAGCCGAGGTAGTAGTCCATCGACGTCGTTCCCGAGTCGCTCGCGAACGTCGGCCAGTGGGCGAGGTTCGCGTCCCAGGTGATGGGCAACTTGCCGCTCGGGACGACGTCGCCGAACAGGATCCGGCCGAGCGCCGTGCCGCCCACCATGCCCGGGTACCAGGCCATGAGGACCGCCGGCGCGCTCGTGTACCACGCGCTCATGTCGATGACGCTGCCGCCCTCGAGCACGACGACGAACGGCTTGCCCAGCGCGGCGACGCTGGCGATGAGGCCGTTCTGGACGCCGCTGTTCTGCTTGGGATCGAGCCCGAGCGCGACCGCGTGCGAGCTGGTGCTGCCGCTCGTGCGATCGCCGGCGCCCGTGTACTCCTCGCCCTCGTCCTGCGGGGTCAGCCCGGCGATGACGACGATGAAGTCGGCGCTCGCGGCGGCGCTGGCGCTGTTGTAGGCCGTCGCCGTCGCGCCGTGCGCCGACGCGGCGGCCATGATGCCGGCGATCGGCCCCTTGCTCTTGCCGGGGTCGGAGAAGACGCGGCTCGAACCGAGGTCGCCGGTGCGGACGTTGTTGGTGAAGTCGAGCATGCAGTTCAGGGCCCCGTTGGCGCCCGAGCTGCAGGTGTCCTGGCTGCTCGTCGACTGCACGCTGTAGTTCACCTTCGCGCCGACGACGGCGATGTTCTTCATCGTCGACTTGATCGGCAGGACCGGGCTGCTCGGTGTGCCGTTCTTGAGCAGCACCATCGACTCCTCGGCCGCCTTCTGGGCGAGCGCGATGTGGCTGACGTTGTTGAGAGCGGGGTCCGGCTGGTTGTTGTTGGCGATGCTGGACGTCGAGTCGTAGGTCGAGAACGGCGTCTTCAGCCCGAAGCCGGACATCTTGTCGGCGTTGAAGCGATACTTCTGCTCGAGGATGCGGGCGGTCGCCGCCGCCAGCTGCGCCGAGGTGAGCTGGCCGGCGGTCACCAGGTTGGTCAGCGTCGAGTAGTTGTAGCGCCAGGGCAACTCCATATCGAGACCGGCCTGGACCGCCTGCAGCGCGGTCGGCTGCAGCGTGCTCGCATCCGGAATCGGGCAGCAGCGGTTGCTGTTCGGCATCGCCCACCAGTCGGACAGCACGAACCCCTGGAAGCCGAAGCCCTGGCCGCTGGGCGGCGGGCTGCGCAGGATGTCCGTCAGCAGGTGCGCGCTCTGCGTCGAGTGCAGCGCCGCGGCGCCGCCCGCCACGCCCACCTGGTTGTACGAGGCCATGATGGAGGAGACGCCGCCCTCCTGGACGATCATGCCGAAGTGGCGCGCGTAGACCTCGCGCAGCGTCTGCTCGCTCGCCATGGTCGCGACCGCCGTCTCGCGGCCGTTCTCGATGTTGTTGGCGGCGTAGTGCTTGGCGCAGGCGGCGGCGTACTGCTGGACGCCGTTGACGAACGCGCTGCCCAGGCGTCCCAGCAGGAACACGTCCTCGCCGTACGTCTCCTGGGCGCGGCCCCAGGCCGGGTGGCGCAGGATGTTCACCGTCGGGGCCAGCATCATCGTGTTGCCGGACGCCACCATCTCGTCGCCGATCGCGATGCCGATCTGGTTCTCCAGCTGGTCGTCGAAGGCGGCCCCGCGCGCGATGGCGACCGGGAACGCCGTCGAGTAGTCGCTCTTGCTGTCGCTGTTGGCGTTCAGGTTCACGCCGCGCGGGCCGTCGCGGAAATAGAACCCGCGGATGCTGCGGGTGGTGTTGTCCTCCTGCTTGAAGACGTTGTAGTTGGGCGAGCCGCTCTGGGGCAACCCGGTCATCTGCTGCGCCTTGTCGGCATCGGACATGGCCGTCGCCGTGGACATCGCCGTGCTGCGTTTGGTCGTGTCGGGCGTGTAGCCGCTGGTGTACGGGAGCGGATCCGACGTCGCGCTCGGACAGGCCATCTTGGTGGTGGATCCGCCCGCGCCGGTGTTGCCGGCCGTGCCGCCCGCGCCGCCCGCGCCGTTGCCGGCGGTCCCGGGCGTGCCGTTGCCGGCGCTGCCCGTGGTGCCGCCCATGCCCGCGCTGCCCGAGATGATGATGACCTCGTTCCCCTGCCCGCCCGCGCCCGGCGAGCCGTCGCCGCCGGAGCCCGTCGTCCCGCTCATGCCGCCGGCGCCCGGCGAGCCGTCGCCGGCCGTTCCGGGCGAGCCGTTGCCCGCGGTGCCGCTGGTGTTGCCGCGACTCGGGGCGGTGCAGCCGCCGATCGTGGCGAACCACAATCCGACGGAGATGACGCTGGCGGAGAAAAAGAGACGGTGCTGCGACATAGGCTGCTCCTGCTAGGGCTAAGGCTCCTGCTGCTTATTGAGTGCCGAATCCCCCGCCGCGGCCCACGGTCGAGGCGCCGTGCGCCGCGGCCCTCGGCCGCTCAGCTACGGATTACAACGAAACCGGCGCCCAGGGCCAGCTTTAAGCGCGGCCGTCCGCCGCACCAACGTCCGGAAATCCGGCCTTTGCAGCGACCAGGGCCACCGCCGCCGTATCGTTCGCCCGACTCACAGGGACGCGCGGCGGAGCCCGCATCCTTTCGTCCCGACTCGCACGGCCCAGGGCGGAGCCCCGAATCCTTTCGTCCGACGAGCGCAAAGCAAGCGGACGGGCGCCTTGGTTCGAGCGGTCGCTTCCGCGCCGCGCGCTCAGCCTGATTGGCGTGCGCCCACGGGTTCTTGCGGCGCCCGCCCCTGTTTCGTGCGGGCACGAACGCCAACGCTCGCACCATCGCCAAGGGCCGCACGATGGCGCTCGTCGGACGAAAGGATTCGGGGCTCCGCCCTCGGCCCCGTGCGAGTCGGACGAAAGGATTCGGGGCTCCGCCTCTGGCGGCCCGTGCGAGTCGACGAAAGGATTCGGGGCTCCGCCCTCGTGCCTGTGCCGGCCGGCCGTCAGAACAGATACAGCGCGCGCAGGCGGACGCTGAACATCGAGTCGTTGTAGGGCATCGAGGTGCTGAACGACTCCTCGAAGCGCGAGTTCGCGTAGGCGCCCACCACCTTCACGAACAGCTGCTTGAGAATGAGGTACTGCACGGCGACGAAGGCCTGCGTGTTGGTCGCGAAGTCCGAATAGCCGGTCGACGCGTTGAAGTGCTCGTTCGCGGTCGCGACGTAGTTGAACCCGCCGCCGGCCAGCAGGTCCGGGATCAAGCGGACGTTGACGAACACGCCGATGCTGGAGAGCGCCGCCGTCTTGGTCGTGTCGAGGATGCCGGCCGGCGTGAACACGCGGTTGTTCGCGTAGCCGTAGTTGATGCCGCCCTCGATGAAGGGCAGGAAGACGAACTGCGCGCTGCCGGCGACGCCGCGGTTCTGCTGCTCTTCCTTGTCGCCCGAGTTGCGCGCCGTCAGCCACTGGTATTCGGCGGCCACCTTCAGCTTCAGCCAGCCGATGTCGTAGATCACCGCGGGGCGCCCGCCGATCTCGTTGAACTGGGCGAGGCCGCCGTACTGGGCGAGCAGCTCGAAGCGCAGGAAGCGATACGGATACGCGTGAAAGGCGAGGTTGCCGGAGCGACCCGGGCGATCGAACAGGTACGTCGCGCCGTAGATGTCGGGCGGGTGGTTGGTCTGGTCGAAGGCGCCCAGCCGCTCCTCGGTGTTGATGTCGAGGCCCATGCCGCGGTGGTAGATCTCGAACGCCTCGAAGCGGCCGACCTGGACGTCCCACTTGCGCCACTGGCCGATGCGGACCCAGACGTCGTCCGCGTCGACGATGCCGGGCGTCGGCTGCGTCTGCGACTGGTCCTTGTTGGCGACCACCTCCGCCTGCGCCTGCACCATCCAGTCGCCGCGCGCGTAGGTCGGCGTCACGCGCAGCAGCACGCGCCCCTGCTGCAGGAACTCTTGCGTGTGGTCGAACGACGAGCTCGGGAGGCCGACGTTGATGCGCTCGTACGAGTTGTCGAGCCAGGCGTAACCCGACACGCCGATGCCGGTGCGCGCGTAGTACGGCCACTGCACGCCGTGGAAGGTCGACCAGAGCGACCCGCCGTAGAGGCCGCGCGTGTACTCCTCGGGATAGGCGGACGGCGGCAGGCGCTCGACGGGGCCGGGGCCGCCGCCCTCGGCGGCGGGCAGCGCCGGCGGCGGCGACGCGGAGGCCGCGGCCTCGATCGGCGACGGCGGCGCGGGCGGCGGCGGGGGCGCCGGCGGCGCGGGTGGAGCGGCCGCGGGCGGCGGGATCGGCGGCGCGGCCTCGGGCGCGGCGGCGGGCGGCGCGGGTGGGGCCGGAGGCGCGGGCGGGGCCGCGGCCGGCGGCGGGGCCGCGGCCGGCGGCGGCGCGGCGCCCTGCGCGTGTGCGTTTGCGGCGACCGCGGTCGCCATCAGCCCGGCGAGCAACGTCGAGGTGAGTGTCTTCATGCGGGGGTCAGTTGCTGTTCACGTGGAAGGTGTCGGTCAGCGCGCAGTCGGCGCCCGCGCCGCCCGGGCAGAGCGCCGGCGTCGTCGCGAGCGCGTCGTTCGCGACCGCCGCGCTCGGCGCGACGACGACGCGCACGTCACCGCTCTCGATCAGCCACTTGTTCATGTCCGTGTCCCAGTACTTCAGGTCCTTCACGCGCAGGGGCAGCGTGATCCGCTTGGCGTGCCCGTCCGCCGCGTCCGGATCGGACGCCTTGCGCCCCTCGAGGTGCACGCGCTTGTAGGCCTTCAGCTCCTTGAACGGCCGCCGCGGCGACGTCGTGTGCCCGTACGACACGAACAGGTAGACGATCTCGTCGCCCGCGCGCTCGGATTGGTTGGTGACGTCGACGGTGACGTTGACGACGCCGGTCTGGCTGGCGTCGCTGCACGGCACCTGCAGGTTCGAGTACTGGAACGTCGAGTACGACAGGCCGTAGCCGAAGCCCATCGGGCGGGCGGTCGGCGCCGTCCGCAGCAGCTGGCGGGTCGGGTTCTGGTCGTACCAGCGGTAGCCGATCGCGTAATCCATCACCGTGGTGCCGCCGAAGCTGGAAAACTCCGGCAGGTCGGCCTCGCTGGCCGGCCACGACAGCGGCAGCTTCCCCCAGTTGTTCTCGTCGCCGAACAGCAGCTTGCCGAGCGCCCGCCCGCCCTGCTGTCCCGGGTACCACGCCATCACCACCGCCGGCACGCTCGCCAGCCACGGCATCCGGATGACGCTGCCGCCCTCGAGCACGACCACCATCGGCTTGCCCATGGCGGCGACGGCGCTGATCAAGCCGTCCTGCACGCCCTGGTTGCGCTTCGGGTCGAGCCCGAGGTTGACGGTCTCGACCGGCGCGCCGGGCGCGCGCGTGGTGCGATCGCCGGCGCCGGTGTACTCCTCGCCCTCGTCCTCGGGCGTCAGGCCCGCCACCACGACGACGAAGTCGGCGCCGGCGGCGTCCGCGGCGCTGTTCGACTTGGTCACGAGGATGCCGTTGCCCGCCGCCTCGGTGATGCCGTCGAACGGGCCCAGCGCCTTGGCGGGGTCGTGATAGACGCGGCTCGATCCGAGGTCGCCGGTGCGGACGTTGGTGGTGAAGTCGATCGGGCAGTTGGAGGAGCAGCCGTTCTGATCCTTCGACGACTGCAGCGTGTAGATGATGTTCGCGCCGATGACGGCGATCTTGTGGACCTTGCTGCGGTCGATCGGCAGCGTGTTGTTCTGGTTCTTCAGCAGCACCATCGACTCGCGCGCGGCGGTCTCGGCGAGATCCAGGTGGGAGAGGCCGATGGTCGGATCGACCATCTCGTTCTTGACGATCTCGCCCTTCTCGGTGTCCCAGGTGGTGAACGGCGTCCGGCAGCCGACCTCGCTCGACAGCGAGTCGACGTGGAAGCGCATCTTCTGCTCCAGGATGAGCGCCGTCGACGCCGTGAGATCGGCGGACGTCAGCGCGCCCTCGGTCACCGCCGTCGTCAGCGTCGAGTAGTTGTATCGCCAGGGCAGCTCCATATCGAGGCCGGCGTGGACCGCCTGCACGGCGGTCGCCTGCAGCACGCTGGGCATCGTCGACAGGTTGGCGCCGTTCGGCATCGCCCACCAATCGGACAGCACGAAGCCCTGGAAGCCGAAGTCGGTGCGGAGGAGGTCCTTCAGCAGGTGCTGGTTCTGCGTCGACTTGGTGCCGTTCACCAGGTTGTAGGCGGCCATGACGGCGGCGGCGCCGCCCTCCTGGATCACCATCTCGAAGTGGCGCGCGTAGATCTCGCGCAGCGTCTGCTCGTCCATCATCGAGTTGACGCTGGAGCGGCCGTTCTCGATGTTGTTGGCGGCGTAGTGCTTCGGGCAGGCGGCGATGTAGCGCTGCAGGCCGACGGTGAACGCGCTGGCCATGCGCCCGAGCAGGAACGGATCCTCGCCGTAGGTCTCCTGGGCGCGGCCCCAGGCGGGGTGGCGGAGGATGTTGATGGTCGGCGCCAGCATCATCGTGTTGCCGGAGGCCAGCGTCTCGTCGCCGATGGCGCGGCCGATGTAGTACTCGAGGTCGTCGTCGAAGGCGGCGCCGCGCGCCATCGCGACCGGGAACGACGTCGAGTAGTCGTGCTTGTCGTCGAAGTTCGCGGCCAGGTTCACGCCGCGCGGTCCGTCGCGGAACTTGAACCCCCGGATGCCGCGGGTGGTGTTGCTCTCCTGCTCGAAGACGTTGAAGTTGCCGGGCGGCGACTGGGGCAGCCCGGTCATCTGCTGCTGCTTCTCGACGTCGGTCAGGTTGCCCGCCAGCTGCAGCGCTGCCTGGTGGATGGCCGGATCGGCGGTGTAGCCGGCCGTGTACGGCAATGGATCGGCGGTGACGCTGCCGCAGGAGATCTTGCTGCCGCCGCCCGTGCCCGTGCCGCCGGTGCCGCCGCTGCCGCCGGCGCCGCCGCCCGTGCCCGCGGCGCCGGTGATGATCACCTCGTTGCCCGCCCCGCCCATCCCGGGCCCGACGGCGAGCGCGTTGTCGTCGCCGCAGCGGAGCGCAGCGGTCGTGCCGCCCGTTCCTGTCTGAGAGGTGGCGATCCGGCGACGCGTGACGCAGGCCGGACCGAACGAGGCGCTGACGAGCCCGGCGGCCAGGCCGCCGGCAAGCAAGATACGACTGGACTTCTTCAAAGCGACTAGGAGTTACACCGGATCGGCCCCGCGGGGCCAGAATTAGTTAAGGTCTTTGCCACAAAGGTCCCGCGCGGGCGCGAGAAATCACGGCTTCGACTCCGGGCTGATCGGCTCGGGCGCGCCGACCGTGGACGGCACGCCCGGCATCCCTCCGTCGCCGAACAGCATCGGCCCGACCCCGGCCGCGCGCCGGCGGGTGACATCGGCGAGCGCGTCGCGGGCGCGCGCCGCCCGCGGCTTGTCGTCCGCCGACGCCGCCCAGCGCGACAGCAGCCTCTCGGCGGCGTCGCGCACCTCGGCCGTGATGTCGAAGAGCGCGACGTGGCGCAGGACGGGCACGGCCTCGCCGTCGCCGATCTTGTCGAACGCCGCGATCAGATGAAGGCGGCCCGGCGGCGCGGACGTGTGCATCGCGGTCTCGATCTGCGGGATCGCCGCCCGGCGGTAGCGGGCGAGGCGCTCCGTGGCGGGCGCCACCAGCTGATCGTCGCGGCGGACCAGGATGTTGATCTCGTCGCCGATGTCCCGGTGCGAGACCTCCTCGCAGGCCGCGGCCGCCAGAAAGAGAAGGGCTGCGGCAACGCGTGCCCCTCTCCCTAACCCTCTCCCCGCTCCGCGGGGCGAGGGGACCAGATCTCGCGGCGACGGGACCAGTTTAGATCCCTCCCCTCCGCTTGCGAGATCTGCTCCCCCTCTCCCGCTTGCGGGAGAGGGCCGGCGTGAGGGCCGGCCTTGCGAGAGGCGAAGCTGGTATGAAGGCCGAGCGTCCTCGGCCGCGCGCGCGTTCACGACACCACCGCGCACGGCTCCTCGGCCTCGACGCGGCGGCCGTCGCGGCGGCTGTTGCGCGCGACGGACTTGGCGATCGGATCGGCGGGCGTGGTCGCCAGCGCGCCGTCGCCGGTGCCGGCGCGCGCGGCGTCCTCCAGCGCGGCGAAGAACGCCTCGCCCATCGCCACCAGCGCCTGCGGCTCGCCGACGGTGGAGGCGCGCTGGCGCAGCGCCGATCCGGCGTGCAGGCCGCGCGAGTACCAGGCGAGCGTCTTGCGCAGCTCGTGCTTGCGCATCTTCTCCGGGCTGTGCTCGACCACCAGCGCCGCGTGCCGCCGCCAGACCTGGTGGCGCTCGGCCAGCGACGGCGGGCCGGGGTCGGGCTGCCCCTGCTCCAGCGCCGCCAGTGTCCGGAACAGCCACGGGTTGCCCATCGCGCCGCGGCCGATCATCACGGCGTCGCACCCGGTCTCGCCCTTCATCCGCTGGTAGGCGGCCACGTCCTTGACGTCGCCGTTGCCGACCACCGGGATCTGGCGCGGCAGCGCCGCGCGCACCGACGCGATCGGCTCCATGCGCGCCGAGCCCGAGAACCCCTGCGCGCGCGTCCGCCCGTGCACGGTGATCATGGCCGCGCCGGCGTCGACCAGCGCGCGCGCGAACTCGGCCGCGTTCAGCGAGCTGTCATCCCAGCCGGCGCGGTGCTTGACCGTCACCGGGATCGCCGCCGGCACCGCGCGGCGCACCGCCGCGACGAGCTCGGCCGCCAGCGCCGGCTCGCGCATCAGCGCCGACCCGCACGCGCCCGCCGTCACCTTCTTCGCCGGGCAGCCCATGTTGATGTCGACGATCGCGGCGCCGACGTCGGCGGCCATGCCGGCCGCGCGCGCCAGCGCGTCGGGCTCGCGGCCGAAGATCTGGACCGCGAAGCGACGCCCGCCCAGGCTCGCCCACATGCGGCCGATCGCCTTCTGCGCCCCGCGCGTCAGCGCCTCGGCCGACAGAAACTCCGTGAACGTCAGCGCGGCGCCCAGCTCCTCGCAGACCGTGCGAAACGGCAGATCGGTGACCGCTTCCATCGGCGCCAGCAAGGCGCCGGGGTTAAGCTGGATGTCGCCGATGCGCATGACCGGCCGCGAGAATAGCATTGCTCTCGTCGCCGTCGCCCTCGCCGTGTTCGCCTTCCTGTTCCTCTTCGGCGCCGCGTGCCGCAGGGCGCCGCCCCCCGCGCCCGCTGCGGCTGAGGCGCGGCCGGCCGCCACGACGCCCGAACAGCTGCTCGCCGGCGTCGTCAACCCATGGACCTGGCCGCGCGCCGCCCGCGCCCTCGGCTACGACCGCGCCGTCGAGGACATTGGCCCCTACGAGCACAGCCGTCCCGGCGACGAAGCGACGCCGCTCGTGAACACGAACGCCCACTACTGGACGGCGCTGGCCGGCATCGCCTGGAACCGCGACGTCGACATCGACTTCGACCGCGAGCCGGTCGACCTGGACGGCGACGGCAGCCCCGACACGCAGGTCACGCGCCACATCCACGCCAAGGGCGGCGTGCTCGCGAACCCCGCGCTGTTCGGGCTGACGCCGACGCCCGACGATCCGCGCGGGCGCGTCGGGTACATCTCTGCCTCGACGGGCGTGCTCGGCCTGCGCGAGGCCCTGCGGCCCGACGGGAGACCGAGCGGCGAGATCGGCATGACCTGCTGGCTGTGCCACGGCGCCGCGGTCGACGGCGTGCCCTCGCTCGGGCTGCCGGGCACGGCGTTCGACTACGGCCTGTTGCTCGCGACCGCGGCCGTGCTCGACGACGGCAACGCCGACGCCGCCGCCTACCGGCGCGCGCGCGGCTTCCCGAGCGGCCGCACCGTGCGCGCGCGCCTGCTGCTGGCGGGCCCGGGCCGTCAAGATCTGACCGGCGAGTTCGGCCTCGACGTCACCGTCCCCGGCTATCATTCCGCGCGCTACGCCGGGACGGCCCGCGTCCGCCAGGGGACGCGCGGCATCGTCAATCCCATCAGCGTCCCCGGGATCTTCGCGGCGCCCGGTCTGGCGCTGGAGAACTGGTCCGGCTCTGAAGACGCGGCGGCGCCGTGGTTCGATCGGCCGTCGGCGCAGGAGGCCCTCCGGAAGACCACCGTGCAGGCCGCCGTGGGCGAGGAGCGATACCAGCAGGATCGCGCGAGCGCGCGCCGCGCGCTGCTGTTCGATCTCCGCAACCTCGGCACGCTGGGCCTGCAGCAGGATTCGTTTCCGGGCCTGCTCTGGTCGGACGCGATCTACGGGCACGTCCAGCTGCCGGCCGAGGCGATGGCGGCGATCCCGGCGATGTACCAGGCCGAGGACGTGCGCGGCGCGGTCGGCGCGGCGGCGCTCTTCTGGCGGGCGGCGTCGCAGGGGCGCCTCGCGCAGCCCGGAGCGCGCGAGCGCGCCGAGAGCGTGGCGCGCGGGCGCTCGATCTTCGCCGAGCGGATCGTGGGGACGATCGTCAACCGTCAGATCTTGAAGCACGCGCCGCGCGCCTACGCGGCCGCGAAGCTGGACGGTCCCGTGCTGGCGCCGATCGATGCGACGAAGCCGCTCGACGCGAAGCTGGCCGTGCGCTGCGGCGATTGTCACTCGGCGGCGCCGCTGGAGGCGAAGTGGCCGATCAGGCAGAACCCGCCGCCGCTGGGGAGGTGCACGCACTGTCACGTCAGCCATGAGCGGGCCCCTCTCCCTGACCCTCTCCCCGCTTCGCGGGGAGAGGGGAAAGAAGCCGCGCGGGCCCCTCTCACCGCACAGCGGGGCGAGGGGAAAGGAGCCGAGCGGGGCCCTCTCCCGGCACAGCGGGGTGAGGGGAACGAGCAGGCGGGGGACCTGATCGAGATCGCGGCGCTGACGCCGAAGAGGTTCGGGGCGGAGCCGCGGGAGGAGGTGGAGTTCTGCGCCGGGTGCCACGCCAGCCACCGCGACTTCGGGCCGGCGGTCTGGTCGTCGAGCCGGCTGTTTCCCTTCGACGCCGACGGCGACGGCGACGCGCAGCGGAACCCGGCCGCCGACCGCCGCGCCGGCGGCATCGGCACCGAGCCGCTGCTGGCGTTCGACGTCCCGGTGACGCAGTGGCCGTTCGCGATCGACGTGCCGCTGATCAGCGATGCGGCGCGCGCCGGCCGGGTCACGCGCGCGCGCATCGGCGCCGGCTGGGTGCGCGCCGCCCCGCTGGTCGCCGTGCGCGCCAGCGCGCCCTACCTCCACAACGGATCGGTGCCCACCCTACGCGCCCTGCTCGATCCGGCCGCGCGCCGCCCGGTGACCTTCCCGCTGGGCGCCGCCGGCTTCGTCCTCGACACGCGCGTCGCCGGCAACGGCAACCAGGGCCACGAGTTCGGCGCCGCGCTCAGCGCCGCCGAGAAGCAGGACCTGATCGCGTTCCTCGAGACGCTGTGAGGCCGACCGACTAGCCGCCCGCCTGGAGCACGCGCGCGTCGGTGACCACGACGTCGACGCCGCGATCGTCCGGGCCGGCCGGCACGCGATCGACGATCTGGAAGTCGTACGCGAAGCCGATCACGGCCACCCCGCCCGCGCGCGCGTCGTCGATGACGCCGTCGTAGTAGCCGCCGCCGAACCCGAGCCGCCGTCCCCCGGCGTCGAACGCCAGCCCGGGGACGATCATCGCCGTCAGCGCGCCGGGGACGATCTCCGGCGCCGTCTCGGGCGGCTCTGACAGCCCGAAGCGGCCCGGGCGCAGGCGGGTGCCCGCCGCGATGGTGTGAAAGCGGAGCCGGGGCGGCTCGTCGTTCACCCGCGGCAGCGCGACGATGCCGCCGGCGTCGGCGACGAACGCCAGCGCGCCGGCCGGGCTGAGCTCGCCGCGCGTCGCGACGTAGCCCGCGATGGCCCGCCCCTCGACCGTCTCGAACGGCGGCAGCGACAGCAGGCGATCGACCGCGCAGACGGTGAGCGTCACGCGCTGCTCGGTCTCCAGCGCCTCGCGCGCCTCCCGCATCTGGCGGCGGAGCGCGTGCTTCTGCGCCGCCAGGTCCGCCGTCATGCGCGCGTTTCGCGAGCCAGGACCTCCAGCAGCGACTGGCTCTTCTCGCGGATCTTCTTGCGCAGCTCGCCCGACTGCCGGCGTTCGTTGAACAGCTCCTCGGCGATCTGCAGGGCGGTCAGCACGGCGACCGCCTGCGTGTCGACGGTGCGGGTGTGCTTCTGCGCGTCGCGGATCTTGCCGTCGACGAACGCCGCCACCTGCTTGACCCAGCGATCGTCTTCCTCGGTCTTGAGGGCGTACTTGACGCCTGCGATCTGGACCGTCACCGAACGCTTCATCGCCCGGCAGCATAACCGATCATTTCGCGATCGGTGCGGGCGCGGGCGGCATCGGCTCGCCGGGCGGCGGCTCGCGCGCGCTCGGCGCCGGCGTGCCGGCCCCGGGCGACGCGGGCGACGGCGGCGCGGCGCTCGGCGCGGGAGCGGGCGGCCTGGGCGGTGCGACCGCCAGGCGCGCGCCGTCGGCGTACGCCGCCTCGTCCATCAGCTTTCCGTTCGCGTTCCACCAGCGCCACTGGCCCTCGCGCAGGCCGCCGACATAGAAGCCCTCGGCGGCCAGCACGCCGTTCGGATGCCATTCGCGCGCCATCCGCTCGCGGATGCCCTCGAGGTACTCCACCTCGCGCGCGAGGTGGCCGTCCTCGTACCAGAATCGCCACAGCCCCGAGCGCAACCCGTCGGCGTCGTAGTCGCCCGCGGCGCGCGGCCGGCCGCTGTCGTAGCGCGCGACGAAGTTGCCGCCGCCGCGCTCGCGCGCCTCGCGGGCGAGGCGCGGATCGTGCGACGTCAGCTTGATGATGTTCGAGTCGGTCGACGCGAGCACGGCCAGCTCCTCGGGCGGCATCCGCGCGACCGCCGGATCCACCGTCTTAGCGACCAGCGCGCCGTCCTCCCAGCGCTCGGCGCGCCAGTTGCGGCCGTCGGTGAAGCGATACCGCCAGACGCCGCTCTGCACGCCGTCGGCGTACTCACCCGAGACGTGCTCCGCGCCGCTCTCGTAGTACCGCGTCTCCGGCCCCTGCCGCACGCCGTCGGCCCGGTGGCAATACTCCGCCTCGGCGCCGCCCGAATAGATCCGCCGCGCCAGATCCGTCCCGAGCGGGCAGGTCGTGCGCGCCGTCGCGCACGCGCCGGCGCCCCCGAGCGCCAACCCGAGGGCGAAGGCTACGGCGACAGACGGCGGCGCGGCCGCGGCTCGCATCTTCTCCATCGTACCCGCGCCGTGACCGACGTTCACCGAAAGTTCGTCCAGTTGTACCGAACGTGAAAGCGCGTTCGTAGCTAGGGTGGCGGCGTTGTCCACCGCACCGTCGCAGGCGCCGGCCGGGCCGGTCCGTTTCGGCGGTGCCGTCAGCGCGCCGTGGGCGCGCCTGGCCGCCCAGGCGGGACTGTCGGCGCTGACGCTGTCCGCGGCCTACGTCGTCGCGCCCACCTTCGGGCACGCGCTGCCCGCCGCCGCGGTCGTCGTCGTGGGCGCGGGCGCGCTGGCCGTCGTGCTGGCGCCCCGGCTGGCGGTCGAGATCGCCGCCGCGGTCGGCCTGCTGGCGCTGGCGCTCGTCGATCCGACGTACGCCGCCTACCACCTCGCGCTGGTCGGTCTGCTGTTCCTCTGCCGGCGGCGCGGCTGGGCGCTGGCCCTCGCGCTCGCGCTCGGCGCCGTCGCCGTGCCGAAGACGCTGTTCTGGCTCGGCTACGGCCAATCGGCCTTTCACGCCTGGCTGAACGAGCCCGCGCTGGCGGTCGCGATCTTCGCGACCCTCTACTGGTGGCGCGAGACCCGCGACGGGCGCGTCCCGTCCCTCGGCGCCGAGCGGTCGCCGTTCGCCGCCTGGTGCCTGCTGTATCTCTTCCCGTCCCAGACCGCCGTCCCGCTTGTGCTCGGGCCCGGCGATCTCTGGCGCGCGCGCCGCGACGACGCCGCCGCGGTGCTGCGCGCGCTCGCCGCGTTCGCCGCGAAGGCGGCGGCGCTCGTGGCGCTGCGCGCGCTGTTCCCCGACCACGGCTACGGTTCGCTCTCGAGCGCCACGCTGGCGCGCCGGCCCCTGCCCGCCCTGTGGGGCGTGGTCGCGCTCAGCTACGTCGATCTGATGCTGGCGCTGTCGGGGACGATCGACGTCGCGGTCGCGGTGGCGCGCCTCTACGGCTGGCAGCTGCCGGCGCCGTTTCGCTGGGCGCTGCTGGCCTGGAACCCCGTCGAGCTGTGGCGCCGCTGGGGCATCTTCAACCGGCGCTTCCTGCTCAAGAACGTCTACTTTCCGCTGGGCGGCGGCGACCGCCGCCGGCTGCTCAACGTGATGCTGACGTTTCTCGCCAGCGCGCTGGTGATGCACAGCGGGTGGCTGGGATCGAAGTACTGGGCGGTCGGCGTCGCCGGCTGGCGCGACTGGTCGATCTACTTCTCGCTGCAGGGCGCCGCGGTCTGCGCCTGCCTCCTGACCTGGCGGCTGGTCGGCAAGGACCCGCGCGCCGATCGCGAGCTGCGCTGGTCATGGGGCCGGCTGGCCGCGACGCTGGCGACGCTGGCGATGAGCGCGCTCATGCACGTCATCATCCTGCCGCAGTCGCTCCCGCTCGGCGATCGCTGGCGGCTGATCGCGCGCTGCCTGGGCCTGGTCTAGGGCGAGCTGCAGACCTCGACGCGGAAGTTGTCGATGGTGCTCTGCGCCAGCCCCGTGCCGCCCTCGTGGAAATCGACGGCCATGCCGCTCAGCGCGGGCAGCGCGCACTCGATCTCTCCGAGGGGAGCGGCGTTCAACTTGAACTGGAAGGAGTTCCCGCCCCAGCGAATGAGCTCCCAGTGCCCGTTGAGGCTGAAGATGTCGGCCGCGTAGGAGATGCCGTGCGTGCCCGTGCTGTCGCCGCAGGTCGCCCCCGACTTGCCGGTCTTCAGATAGACGGCGAAGTTGTCCCATCCCATCCCGCCCATCTTCCCTTGATCGGTGACGTCGTACGAGATGCGGACGGGGCGGGTTTCACTCGCGGACAGCTGCGGGTAGCAGAGCAGGTTCCACTGCGACGGCATGTAGAGCTGCTGGCCGACGACGTTGGGACACCCGGCAGCGGAGCAGCCGAGGCAGGTCGTCAGCCCTCCCAGCGTGCCGTCGTTGAAGTCGGCGAACATGACGGTCGTCCACGCCGAGCAGCTCCTGATCCCACCCGTGCCGCCCGTGCCGGCGCTGCCGCCCGTGCCGGCGCTGCCGCCCGTCCCCGCCGTGCCGCCGCTTCCGGCGCTCCCCGCCGTGCCGCCGTTCCCGCCCACGACGCTGCCGCCCGTGCCGCCCGTGCCCGCACCACCCGCCGAACCGCCGCCGCCCCCGGTGCCCGGATCGCTGTCGCAGACGCACGCGCCGTAGCCGGCGCCGTCGGCCGCGCAGACCTGCGCGCCCTGTCTGGCGTTGGTGCAGACACAGCCGACCGACACCCCGGGCGCGCAGACGCGATCAGACGTGCCGCCCGCGCCGCCGCGGGCCCCCCCACCGCCGCCACCCCCGCCGCACCCCAGACCGACCGCCACCAAGATCGCCGCTCCGATCGCTGTCCGCATCGAACCTCCGTGCCCCGGCTCCGGGTCGTCCCCAGGCCGGCGGCGCCGGACAGTGTCTCACGGCGTCCGCGCCGACGTCCACGCCGCGCATCACGGACCTGCCTCCTTCAGCGCGGGTCGGCAGCCCCGTTGACGAACAGCCGGGAGACTGCATAAGTAGCGGCGAGAACTCCGTTCGGGCCCATAGCTCAGCTGGTAGAGCTGCGGACTTTTAATCCGTAGGCCGCAGGTTCGAACCCTGCTGGGCCCACCCGATCCACCAGTTCCAGCGCCTCGCCCAGCGGCATGCCGGACCGCCGCAGGCGCGTCAGCAGCGCCAGCCGATCGTCGCTGTCCGCGCGCGCGCGCGCCGCGCGCAGCGCCCCGATCCGCTCGTCGGTCGCCTTGCTGTCGGCGTCCAGCTCCATCACCACCGCGAAGCGCTTCGCGCGGATCCGCTCGCGCCGCCGGTCCAGCGCCAGCGCCGCCGCCTCCCGCTCCTTCGTCAGCTGCCAGCGCTGGCGCGCCACGGTCCGGTCATGCTCGGTCGGGCGAAAGCCCGCGTCGCAGCGCACGCACTCGCAGTCGCGGCGGTGCGTGACGCCGTCGGCCTCCAGGCGCGGCAGGTGCGCCAATAGAGGAAGGGGCTCGCGCGGCTTCGGCTTCGACATTTGACCTTGGGCGTGGGCCTGAACCTGTACCCATGTTCAGTATACGCACCGGGCCCCCGCTTTCAAGCGGGCTCAGCCGCCGACGGGCGCGAAGGCGATGACGCTGTAGGCAATCGTCGTGCTGGCCGCCAGGTTCCGGTAGCCGTGCCGCTGATCGCCGCGGAAGACGACGACGTCGCCCGGATCCAGCACGAAACGCTCGCCGCCCGCCGACAGCTCGATCTGGCCGCGCTCGCAGGTCAGGTACTCGCGCGTCCCCTGCTTGTGGGGAACACCGCCCATGGCGGCGCGCTGCGGCAGCTCCATCCGTTCGATCTCCAGGCCCGGGATCGTCTCCGGGAGCAGCTTGCGGACCGTGACGGTCGATTTCTCCCGCGTCGGCAGCTCCGCCGCGCGGTAGAGGCGCCCGGTGCGGCGCGGCGGCTCGATCAGCTCCTCCAGCCGGACCTGCAGCGCGTTCGCGACCTTGATCAGCACCGCCAGGGTCGGGTTGGCGTCGCCCGACTCCAGGTTCGCCCAGGTCGCCCGCGGGATCCCGGCCACGCGCGCGATCTGCGCCTGGGTGCGGCCGCGCGTCTCGCGCAGGGCCTGGATGTTGCGGCCGAGGTGCGCCGCCGTCGCCGTCCCGGCCGGGCCGGGATTTTCCTGCGCCGTCGCCATGGCCAACGACATCACATTGGCCACCCGCCAATATATTGTCAACACGGTCGATATCTTGTCCGGCCCGGCGTCTCCTGATCA
>DATBHU010000734.1:0-28318 GCA_036557265.1 Polyangia bacterium | reverse complement strand
CGGCGCGCAGGTTGCGCCGCGCCACCACCTCGTCGGGCTTGCCGATGTCCAGCAGCTGACCGCGGAAGATGAACGCCAGCCGGTGGCAGCGCGCCGCCTCGTCCATGTAGTGGGTGGTCAGCAGCACCGTCGTGCCGCCGGCCGACAGCCGGTAGATCTCGTCCCAGAAGTCGCGCCGGCTGACCGGGTCGACGCCGGCGGTCGGCTCGTCGAGGAACAGCAGGGGCGGGCGGTGGATTGTCGCGCTGGCCAGGGCGACCCGCTGCTTCCACCCGCCCGACAGCGTGCCGGCGATCTGGTCGCGGCGATCCTGCAGGCCGGCGCGGCGGATGGTCTCGTCGACGCGGGCGCGGCGCTCGCCGCGCGCCACGCCGTAGATGCCGGCGTAGAAGCGCAGGTTCTCGGCGACGGTCAGATCCTCGTACAGGCTGAAGCGCTGGGTCATGTAGCCGATGCGCTCCTTGATGCGCTCGGCGTCGCGGGCGATGTCGTAGCCGACCACCCGGCCGCTGCCGCTGGTCGGGTCGAGGATCCCGCACAGCATGCGGATGGTCGTCGACTTGCCCGCGCCGTTCGGGCCGAGCACGCCGAAGATCTCGCCGCGCTCGACGGTGAGCGACACGTCGCGCACCGCCACCAGCGCGCCGAACCGGCGCGACAGTCGATCGGTGACGATGACCGGGTCGCTCACGGCGCCGGCCCCGGCGGCGGCGTGCCGCCCGCGGCGCCGCGCGCGACGCGCACGAACGCGGGCGGGCCCGCGTGCAGCTCGCGGTGCGGGTCGTCCACGCGCACGCGCACGCGGATCGACAGGTTGGTGCGCTCGCCGCGGCTGAACAGATAGCGGGGCGTGAACTCCGTCCGGCGCGAGATCCGCTCGACCCGGCCGTCCAGCTCGCCCGCCACCGCGTCGGTGCGCACGCGCGCCGGAGCGCCCACGCGGATGCCGCCGATCTCCGCCTCGGGGACGAAGACGTCCACATACGGATGGTTCGTGTCGGCCAGCGTCACCATCGGCGTCCCGACCGCCGCCATCTCGCCCAGCTCGAAGTGGACCTGCAGCACCTCGCCCGGCCGGTCGGCGCGCAGGGCGTAGCGCTGCAGCCGGTTGTCCTCCAGGGCGACCTCCGCCTCCGCCGACGCCAGCCGGTGCAGCGCCATCTCGATCTCCTGCGGGCGGGCGCCGTGGCGCAGCGCCGACAGGTTCTGCTCCAGCCCCTCGCGCTGGGCGGTCGCGCGTCCGAGATCCGACTGCAGCTGGTCGACCGACGCCGTGGGCGCCGCCTGTCCCTCGTACAGCTTGCGCGTGCGCGCGAGGTTGGTGCGCAGCAGATCCTCGCTGGCGCGCGCCGCCCGCACCTGCGCCTCCATCGCGCGGATGTCCTCGGCGCGGGCGCCCGACTTCAGCAGGCCGAGCTGATCGCGCAGCGCCTGCGCCTCGGCGGCCCGGGCGTCGCGCGCGCTCTTCTCCAGCGTGTCGTCGAGGCGCGCCAGCAGATCGCCCGCCTTGACGGCCTGCCCCTCGACGACGGGCCGCTCGACCAGGCGGCCCAGCACCTCGAACGCGAGATCGCGCTCCTCGTATTCGACCACACCCTGGTAGCGGTTCTCGTCGGCGTCGCGGCGCCGGCACGCGGGACCCGCGACCGTGAGCGCCGCGACAAGTCCCGCCGTCGTCGTCCAGGCGCGCATCCCTGGAAAATAGACCCGCTCGCGCCGCGACGCGAGCGCCGCCCACGCGAGCGGTCAACGCCCAGTGGCGAAGGTGATCAACTTCGGCGGCTACGCCGCGAGGAGCCGCTCAGAGCCGCCTAGTTGCGGCCGCGGTGGGCTTTCTTGCCCTTCTTACCGCTGGCTTTCGCGCCCTTGTCGTCGGAGGCGAGCACGCTGTCGAGACCGGTGCTGCCGCCGGACGGCCGGTTCGGCTTGACGCCCTGCTCGTCGAGCAGGTTGTCGAGGGCGTCCCGCTGCCGCGGCGCCTGGGTGGCGGCCATCTTCTTCTTCCGCTCCACCGGGGCGGCCGGCTTCTCGATGTCCTGCGTCGGAATCGAGGCGGTCGACGGCTCGGCGACGGTCCGCTTCACCTTCTCGGGACCGCGGGCCTTTCGTTCCTGGTCTTCTTTCACGCCGCGTTCGCGCGTGGCCGCCAGCTTGTCGCGATCGATGCCCTCTTTCGGCCCGACCACCTTGTCCTCCCACTGGAACTGCTGGTTGATGGACGCGGGCATCTCGTCCCCGCCCGCCCCCTTCTTGCCCCCGCGCGCGAAGGCGGGAGAGGCACCGGCGCCGACCAGAAACAGAGCGGCGACCGAGGCCGCCATCGTGAACTGTCGCATGGAGGACCTCCGTGACATGAGTCCCAAAGTATCCGGTACCCGACGGACACGGCAACTACAATGTAGGCGGGTGGCGTTGAAAAAACGCCAATACTACATGCGACTACAAGTACGTCCCCGACGCGGCGGTGCTCTATACTGCAGCGCCCCGGAGCCCCGCCCTTGGCCACCCCAGACAAATCCGCCGCACCGCCCAAGCCGAACAAGATGGCGCGCGTGCGCAACATCGGCATCGTCGCCCACATCGACGCGGGCAAGACCACCGTCACCGAGCGCTTCCTTTTCCACTCGGGCCGCATTCACAAGATCGGCGAGGTCCACGAGGGCGAGGCGACGATGGACTGGATGCCGCAGGAGCGCGAGCGCGGCATCACCATCACCGCCGCGGCGACCAGCTTCGCCTGGCGCAACTTCGACATCCACCTGATCGACACGCCCGGCCACGTCGACTTCACCATCGAGGTCGAACGCTCGCTGCGCGTCCTCGACGGCGCGGTGGTGGTGTTCGACGGCGTGTCGGGCGTCGAGCCGCAGTCCGAGACGGTGTGGCGGCAGGCCGACAAGTTCCACGTGCCGCGTCTGGCGTTCATCAACAAGATGGACCGCGCGGGCGCCGACTTCGCGGCCGCGGTGACCGAGATTCACGATCGCCTGGGCGCCAAGCCCGTGCCGATCCAGCTGCCCATCGGCGCCGAGGACAAGTTCGCCGGCGTGGTCGATCTGATCCGCCAGCGCGCGCTTTATTTTTCGGGCGACGAGACCGAGGCGCCGCGCGAGGACGACGTGCCGGCCGCGATGGCCGACGAGGTCGCGGCGGCGCGCGAGAAGGTGATCGAGGCGGCGGCCGACGCGGACGACGCGATCGCCTCGGCGTTCCTCGAGGGGCAGGCGCTGGACGAGGCGCAGATCCGGGCCGCCCTGCGCAAGGCGACCATCGACTGCAAGATCGTCCCGGTGCTGGCGGGCGCGGCGCTGCGCAACAAGGGCGTGCAGCCGCTGCTGGACGCCGTGTGCGACTACCTGCCGTCGCCGCTGGAGGTGCCGCCGGTGACCGGCGTGGTGCCGGGCAGCGAGGAGCCGACCTCGCGGCCGCCCGACGACAACGCGCCGTTCTGCGCGCTGGCGTTCAAGGTCGCGATGCAGGAGGGGCGCAAGGCGATCTACCTGCGCATCTACTCGGGCGTGCTGCGGCCGGGCGACGAGATCCACAACGCGCGCACGCGCCGCAACGAGAAGGTGGCGCGGCTGTTCTCGGTGCACGCGAACCGGCAGGAGCGGATCGAGCGGGCGGGGGCGGGCAGCATCGTCGTCGCCGCCGGGCTGAAGGACGCGGGCACGGGCGACACGCTGGCGTCGCCCAAGGCGCCCATCATCCTCGAGCGCATCGACATCTACGAGCCGGTGATCTCGCGCGCCATCGAGCCGAAGACGCAGGCCGAGCGCGAGAAGCTGGACTTCGGGCTCAAGAAGCTGGCCGACGAGGATCCGACGTTCCGGGTCAACGAGGACGCCGAGACCGGGCAGACGATCATCCGCGGCATGGGCGAGCTGCACCTCGACATCATCGTCGACCGGCTGCGCCGCGAGTACGGCGTCGAGGCGAACGTGGGCCGCCCGCAGGTCGTCTACCGCGAGACGCTGGCCAAGCCGGCGGACGGCGAGGCGCGCTTCGAGCGCGTCGTCGAGGACGAGACGCTGTTCGGGCACGCGCGCGTGCACGTCGCGCCGCGGGCGCGGCGCGCCGGCAACGAGCTGCGCATGGAGATCCCCAGGCCCGCGCCCCGGCCCGGCGTGAAGATCCCGGAGACGCCGCAGGCGGTCCTGGACGCGGCCATGGAGGGCGCGCGCGAGGCGATGCACTCGGGGCCGCAGGGCTACCCGATCGAGGACATCGAGGTGGTGATCACCGGGATCGAGTACCGGCCGGACGCGTCGACGCCGACCGGGCAGAAGGCCGCCGTGGGCGAGGCGCTGCGCCACGCCTGGCGCGAGGCCGGGACGCGGCTGCTGGAGCCGATCATGAAGGTCGAGATCACCTGCCCCGAGGCGAACGTCGGCGACGTGCTGGGTGACCTGAACACGCGCCGCGGGCAGATCGAGGACGTCGGCTTCCGCGGCCAGCAGCGCGTCATCCAGGCGAAGGTGCCGCTGCGCCGGATGTTCGGCTACTCGACCGACCTCCGCAGCGCGACCCAGGGCCGCGCCAACTACTCGATGGTCTTCGATAGCTACGACGCCTGGGAGTAGGGGATAATCGCCCCCGCAGGGAGGGAGCGATGCGAGCAGCGGTCGGACTGGCGATCTCGATGCTGGTTGTTGCGGGGTGCGGTGGGGGACTGGGCGGCGGGAGCGGCGGCGCGGGTGGCGCGTCCGGCCGCGGGTGCGTGCCGGGCATGTCGGTCGCCTGCGCGTGCACGACCGGCCTCGGGGGCGCGCAGGTCTGCGCGTCCGACGGGGCCAGCTACGGCCCGTGCGTCTGCGACGGTTTGCAGGGCGCGGGCGGGACCACGGGCACCGGCGGGTCGACCGGCTTGGCGGGAACGACGGGGACGACCGGCGGCGGGGCGGGCGGGACGATCTGCGACGCGCCCCGGCTCGTGTTCCAGTCGGCGGATCTGCAGAGAGGCTGCGGCAGCGACGCCGGCTGCCACGGCGCCACGTTGCGCGCGTCCGGCCTCGACCTCGCCTCGGCGGGCGTGATCGCGCGGCTGCTGGACAAGACGCCCGACCCGGCCACCAGCGTGTCGTGCGCCGCCAGCACGATGCCCTACCTGATCTCGAGCTCGAACCCCGCGCAGGGCCTGCTGATCGACAAGTTGAGCGCGACGCCGAGTTGCGGAACGCCGCAGCCGTTCCCGCTCGGCAACCTGCCGGCCGACCAGAAGGCCTGCCTGCTCCAGTGGGCGACCGCCGTGACGACCGGCGTGATCACACAGTGACCCCGCGCGGGGCGGCCGCGCGTCCGCGGACGACTAGCCGCCGTCGGGATTGGCCGGCGGCGAGATCGTGACCGAGTCACACGAGGCGCGACAGTTGTCGAGATCGGTCGCGCACACCGTCTTGCACTGATCGTCGGTGCACTTCTGAACGCAGGTGTTGTCCACGTCCTCGCATTTGACCTTGCAGTCCTGCGCCATGATGGTGTCGTCGCACGCGCCGTAGAACGCGGCGCCCGCCATCAACAACCCCGCGCAGCAGGCGAGAGTCTTCTTGCTCATTGTTGCTGCCCCCTTTCTGTGTGCGGCAAATACGCAAGGCCGGTGCCAGGGGCCGAGCTCGCGGAGGTGAAAGGCCGACAGGGCGATCCCTCGGGGCGACCGGCCCCGATCGCCGTTGCGGTCCCGTAACGGCGGCCGCCGGTCGTGGTTACCGCGGCGGTGTTTTCCGCGGGAAAAGCGTTGATCGAAGCGGTCGAGCGGCGACATACATGGGCCAGATGCGGAATCTGACCCGGAGGGCCTTGACGGCACGGATGGCGTTCGGCGCGGCGGCGCTGGCTTTTGCGCTGGTCGCGCGCGCGTCGACGCCCGCGCGGGCGCAGGTGCGCACGCCGACGCACGTCGCGTGCGTCGGCGACAGCATCACAGCCGGGTACGGCGCCTCGTCGTCCAACAAGTCGTACCCGGCGGATCTGGCCGGCATCTTCGGCGCCGGCGTGCAGGTCGGGAACTTCGGTCATTCGGGCGCGACGCTGCTGTCGGTGGGCGATCTGCCGTACATCAACCAGACCGAGTACACCAACGCGACGTCGTTCGTCTCGGGCGCCGGCGCGAGCGCGGTCGTCGACGTCATCATCATGCTCGGGACGAACGACTCGAAGTCGTACAACTGGGCGCCCCAGGCCGGCAGCACCCGGGCGCAGCAGTTCATGACCGATCTCGGCGCCATGGTCGATCACTTCGCGAACCTGTCCACCCATCCGGTCGTGTATCTGGCCCTGCCGCCGACGATCTACACGAACACCTTCGGCATCAGCGAGTCGGTGACCCACGATCAGATCGATCCGATCATCATGCAGGTGGCGATGCAGAAGGGGATGCCGATCATCGACGTCCACACGCCGACGGCGTCGCATCCGGAGGAGTTCAGCGACGGTGTCCATCCGACCGACGCCGGCTACATGATCGTCGCGCAGATCATGCACGACGGCCTGCTGCGGCCCGCGACGGGGGGCGGCGGCGCGGGTGGGGGCGGCGGCGCGGGCGGTGCTGGTGGCGGCGGTGCGGGGCGCGGGGGCGCGGCAGGCGGCGGCGCGGGACGCGGCGGCAGCGGCGGCACCGTGGGCGGGAGCGGAACCGGTGGCGCGACGGCGGGCGCTGGCGGCGCCTCGACCGGAACAGCGGGCGCGAGCGGCGCCAGCGGCGGAGGCGGCGGCGGTGCCGCGCGCGGCGGCGCTGGCGGCTCTTCGACAGGCGCGGGCGGCAACGGCGTCGGCGGCGGCCGGGCAGGCAACGCCGGCGCGGCCGGCGGTGGCACGAGCGGCGCGGCGGGCACGAGCGGCGCGGCCGGCACGGGAACGGGCACGGGCGGCACCTCCGGCGCGGGCACGGGCGGAGCGGGCGGCACCGGCGCAGGGGGCGCTGCCATGGGCAGCGGCGACGGCGGCGGATGCGGCTGCCGCGTCGGCGCCGGCGCGGGCTCCGGCACGGCGGCGTTCTGGTCGCTGCTGGTCATGCTCGGGCTGCGGCGGCGCGCGCGCGGCGCGGGCGCCGCGAGATCGCGTCGCCGTCCCGCCGGTTAGGGACTACGCTTGCGGGCGCAGGCGCCCGATGGACCAGGTGACGACACGCGTGCTCGGTCTGGTCGAGCGGCACGGCTGGAACGCCACCGCCTTCCAGACGCTGGAGCCCGGCTACGATTACTTCTTCCACGGCGACGACGCCTGCGTCGCCTACGTCGACACCGGCGGCGCCTGGGTCGCCGCGGGCGCGCCGATCGCCGCGACCGCGTCGCTGCCCGACGTCACGGCGGCGTTCGTGGCCGCGGCCCGCGCGGCGCGCAGGCGCTGCTGCTTCTTCGCCGTCGAGGATCGCCTGCGCGCCAGCGTCGGCGATCGGCTCCGGTACCTGTCGATCGGCGAGCAGCCGGTCTGGGATCCGGCGCTCTGGACCGCCGTGCTGGCGGGCGGCCGCAGCCTGCGCGAGCAGCTGCGCCGCGCCCGCGCGCGCGGCGTGCGCGTGCGCGAGGCCAGCGCCGCCGAGCTCGCCTCGGGCGCGACGCGCGAGGCGCTGCGCGCGCTGACGGAGCGCTGGCTGGCGACGCGCGGCCTGCCGGCCATGCGCTTCCTGCTCTCCGTCGAGCTGTTCCACCTGCCGGGCCGCCACCGCTGCCTGGTCGCCGAACTGGACGGGCGGCTGGTCGCGTTCGCCGGCGTCGTCCCGGTGCCGGCGCGGGGCGGCTGGCTGCTGGAGGATCTGGTGCGCGATCCGACCGCCCCCAACGGCACGGGCGAGCTGCTGGTCGACGCGGTGATGCGCGCGGCGTCGGACGCCGGCGTCGGCTGGTTGACGCTCGGCCTGGCGCCGCTGGCGGGCGACGTCGCGGCGCCGCTGCGGCTGGCCCGGCGCGGTTCGCGGCTGCTCTACGACTTCGAGGGCGTGCGCGCCTACAAGGCGAAGCTGGGGCCCAGCGCCTGGATGCCGATCCACCTCGCGTTCCCGCCCACGCAGGGGCCGATCGCCTCCGTCGTCGACGCGCTGGCGGGGTTCGCGCGCGGCGGATTCCCGGGCTTCGGCCTGCGCGCGCTGCTGCGCGGTCCGACGTTGCTGCTCGGGTTGCTCGCGCTCCTGCTCGTGCCGTGGACCGTGCTGCTGGCGCTCGCGCCCGTCGAGCCGTTCTTCCCGGCGCCCTGGATCAAATGGGCGTGGGTCGGCTTCGACGCGCTGGTGGCGGCGGGGCTGTTCCGGCTGGCGCGGCGTCGCTCGGCGGCGCTGGCGACCGCGCTGGCCGTCGCGGCGACCGCCGACGCCCTGATGACGTCGGCGCAGGCGACCTGGTGGAACCTGCCGCGCGCCGCCGGCCCCGTCGCCCACGCGGTGATCGCCGTGGCCTGCGCGGCGCCGGTGTTCGCGGCCGTGACGCTGTGGGGCGCGGCGGCGCGCGCGCGCAAGCTGCGCTGACGAACGCCTCGGTGTCGGCCAGCGTCAGTTGGGGTAACGTCGCGGCGTGGGCCACGTCTCCGTCGTGCTCGTTGCGGCTTTCGCCGCGTGGGGTCCGGTCGCCGCGCCGCCGGCGCCCGCGCCGCCGCCACCGGTGGTTCGCGCGCCCGTCGCGCCCGTCGCGCCGGTCGCGCCGGTCGCCGGGGCGGCGCTCGGCGGCGCGCCGGCGCGCGCGCCCGCGATTGTCGTCAGAGGGCCGATCGATGCGCACGCCACCCCGCTGATCGCGGTCGCGCAGGCGGCGGCGCCGCCCGAGCGCCGCCCGCTCTACCAGCGGTGGCAGTTCTGGGCGATCGCGGGCGGCTTGCTGACGACGGCGATCGTGGTGACGGTGGTCGCGACCCGTCCCCGCCCGCACCCCTACACCGGCAACGCGCCCCCTTTCTCGGTCGGGTTGCCATGACGCCGCGACGTGCCCGCGCCGCCACCGTCGCGGCGGCGCTTCTCGTCGCCGTGTCGCTGGCGGGCTGCCACGACGATCCGACGGAGGTGGTGCTGGTGATCGAGAGCGACCTCATCATCCCGGGCGACATCGACGGCCTGGATGTCACCGCCACGAGCGGACCGTTCGCGCCCTCCGTCCCTTCCGTCTTCGTCGGCAGCGGCGGGTTGCTGGGGCGGTTCCCGCAGTCGATCGGCTTCATCAGCTACGGCGGCACGGCCACCTTCTCCTTCGTGCTCCGGCTGTTTCACGGCTTGTTCCAGACCCAGCAGCCGACCCTGATCATGAGCCGCGCCGTCACCGACGTCCGCTTCGTCGACCAGCGGACCCTGATGCTGGTTCTGCAGATGCCGAGCGCCTGCGCCTGCATGGGGTCGACCTGTCCGACCCCGGAGAGCGATCCCCGCTGCGCCAACATCCAGACGCCCGCGCTGGTGCCGTTCGATCCCCTGGTGGCGCCCCCGAGCTCGATGATGGCCCCCAACGGTCCGCCGTCGCCGCCGCAGGGCATCCCCTGACGCCGGCGGTCGCTTGACCGCGACGCGCATCCCGGTGAACCTCGGCGGCATGGAGATCGCGGATCTGAATCAGGACGAACGGACGGCGCTGGTCGGATTGATGAAGCTGGTCGTGATGTCGGACGGCAACGTCACCGAGGACGAGCTGGAGCACGTCGAGTCGCTGGTCGACGCCTTCGGGGAGGGCGAGTACCAGCGCACGCTGGAGGCGTTCGACAAGCGCTTCACCGACGAGGAGTCGTTCCGCAAATTCCTGCGCGGCATCGGGCGCGAGGAGGCCCGCGAGACCATCTTCGGCACGGTGCTGGAGAGCGCCGGCGAAGGCGCGCTGGACGGCAACGAGGCCGACCTGCTCGACTGGCTGTCCAAGGCCTGGAACATCAAGATCGAGATCGCCGACGGGATCGCCTGACGGACTCGTTACCGAGAGTGGTCTCGACGGAAACGTCGATGAAACAGGGGGCCGCCTATCCTGTGAGACGATGCCTCTCACCCGACAGGACGCCTTGCGGTTGTTGCGATTCTGCCTGGGACCGGACGATTCGGGCAGCATCGAGGTGGGCGATGACGGCGCGGCGCTGGTCACCATCTTTCCCGCCGAGCCGTCGCTGGGCGTGCGCACCTTCGAGGCCCCGACGTTCGACGGGGCCATGCGCCTGGCCGTCGACGCCGGGCTGCTGAAGGCCGCCTGCGTCGAGAAACAAATCCTGTTCCTGGAGGGGGGCGGCGCGCGGGCGGGCGACGCGACCCCGGCACCGGCGCCGCGCCGGCACCGGCCCGACATGTTCCCCAAGCTGATGGCGGCGATGTCGGGCCTGCTGCACGAGACGCAGAACGAGCGTGGGATGTCGGCCATCGCCGCTGCCTCCTCGGGGCGGATCTTTCGCCGCGAGCTGCCGCGCCAGCGCGAGCGGACCGACGCCCGCCGCGACCGGCTTGCCTCGCTGTGGCGCGAGGTCGGCGACGGGCTGGGCGCCTCGCTGACCGGGCGGTTCGACCGCGTCGACAGATGCCTGCGCCAGTTGGTCGCCGGGCGGGCCGAGATCGACGGCGGCCAGACGCCGCCGGCCGCGGTGGTGGAGGCGTACACGCGCGCCAACGCAGAGCTGCTCGGGATCGGTGACGCCGCCCTGGTCGCGTACGCCTCCGCCGACAACCGCCCCAACGCGCTCGCCTGCGTGGTGCTGCTGTACGCGAAGGAGAAGACCGGCATCGAGCGGGCGCGCATCGGCGCCGGGCTGGCCGCGCAGGCGATCTCGGACGAGGATCGACGGGCGCTGGCGGCGCTCACCTCGGCGCGCTCGAGCTACCTGCACGTGTTCTCCGCGACGGCGCCGCGGCCCGCCGAGCAGCTGCTCGAACGCGCCCTCGCCTCGGCGAGCTACGAGCAGCTGACGCACATGGAGGATCTGCTGCTGGCCGGCCGCGAGACGGAGATCGACGTCGACGCGCGCGGCTGGTTCAACGCCGTCTCGCGCGAGATGGATCACCTCGGCGAGATCGGTACGGCGGCGCTCGGTTTCGTGGGCGACTGACGGAGCGCCGCCGTCAGCCGATCACGGCCCGACGGATATCGCGACGCGGCCGTCGCGGACGCGCGTCCGGTACGAGGGCAGCCGCACGCTCGCGTCGTCCAGGCATTCGCCGGTGCGCAGGTTGAAGCTCTGCTTGAAGATCGGCGACGCGATCTTCGGGACGCCGCCGCGGTCGCCGACGATGCCGCGGGCGATCACGAACGCGCGGCTGAACGGGTCGTAGTTGCCGACCGCGAAGATCTGCTGCTCGTCCCCCTGACCTTCGCCGACGCGCACGAGGGCGATCTGGACGTCACCGACCAGCACCGCCACCCCGGTGTCGGGCGTGATGTCGTCGACGGCGCAGACGTCGATCCAACCCTGCCAGTCTTGCCAGTCTTCGCACACGGCGGGGGCCGGGGCGCTCATGATCCCGACGCCACCAGGGCCAGGGCCGGCACCCGGCGCGCCTTCTCCTCCCAGGTGGCGGGCCGGTGCTGGGCGCGCTCCGGGATGCTGACGATGCTGGGGTCGGGGGCGTCGCTGTTCACGAAGGCGCGGAACTGGCGCAGCTTCTCGGGATCGCCGAGGGTGGCCTTCCACTCGCATTCGTAGGTGTCGATGACGTGCGACATCTCGGCCTCCAGCTCGGCGCAGATGCCGAGCGCGTCGTCGACGATCACGCTGCGCAGGTAGTCGATGCCGCCCTCCAGGTTGTTGAACCAGGTGGCCGTGCGCTGCAGGCGATCGGCCGTGCGCACGTAGAACATCAGGAAGCGATCGATGTACCGGAGCAGCGTCTCGTCATCGAGATCGGTGGCGAACAGGACGGCGTGCTGCGGCTTCATGCCGCCGTTTCCGCAGACGTACAGGTTCCAGCCCTTCTCGGTGGCGATGACGCCGAAGTCCTTGCCCTGCGCCTCGGCGCACTCGCGCGCGCAGCCCGACACCGCGGACTTCAGCTTGTGCGGCGCGCGCAGCCCCTTGTAGCGGTTCTCGAGGCGCACCGCCATGCCGACCGAGTCCTGCACGCCGTAGCGACACCAGGTGCTGCCGACGCACGACTTCACCGTACGCAGCGCCTTGCCGTAGGCGTGCCCCGATTCGAACCCGGCCGCCACCAGCTGGCGCCAGATCTCCGGCAGCTGTTCGACGCGCGCTCCGAACATGTCGATCCGCTGCGCGCCGGTGATCTTGGTGTATAGGCCGAACGACCCGGCGATGCGCCCGATGGCGACCAGCTGCTCGGGCGTGATCTCGCCGGCGGCGACGCGCGGCACGATCGAGTAGGTGCCGTCGCGCTGGATGTTGGCCATGAAGCGATCGTTGGTGTCCTGCAGGGGGCGGTGCTTGGGGGCCATCACATGCTCGTTCCAGGCCGACGCCAGGATCGACGCGACGGCGGGCTTGCAGATCTCGCAGCCGCGGCCGGTGCCGTGCCCGGCCAGCGCGGCGTCGAAGGTCTTGTGCGCGTGGTAGCGGATCAGCGAGTACAGCTCCTGCCGGCTGTGGGGGAAGTGCTCGCACAGGTGGTTGGAGACCGCGACGCCGGCCCGCTTCAGCTCGGTCTTCAGGAGGTCCGTCACCAGCGGCACGCACGAGCCGCAGGTCGTGCCGGCCTTGGTGCAGCTCTTGACGGCGCCGATGGCGGTCAGCTTTTGCTCGCGGATGGCGGCGCAGATCTCGCCCTTGCTGACGTTGTTGCACGAGCAGATCTGCGCGGCGTCGGGCAGCGCGCCCACCCCGGCGCCGGCCGGCTTTTCGCCGCCGGGCGGCGCCGGCAGAATCAGCGTCTCGGGGCTTGGCGGCAGGACGATCTGGTTCTGCGTCAGCTGCAGCAGCTGGCCGTAGGCGGCGGCGTCGCCGACCAGCATGCCGCCCAGCAGGTGCTTGCGATCGGGCGACAGCACCAGCTTCTTGTAGCTGGCGCTGGCGGTGTCCAGGATGCTGATGACGTGCGATCCGGCGTGCGCGCCGAACGCATCGCCGAAGCTGGCGACGTCGACGCCCAGCAGCTTCAGCTTCGTGCTCATGTCGAAGCCGGTGAAGACGTCGTCGCCGCCGCACAGGTCGGCGGCCGCCGCGCGCGCCATCTGATAGCCCGGCGCCACCAGGCCGTAGGTGCGCCCTTCGTAGGAGGCGCACTCGCCGATGGCGTGGATGGCCGGGTCGGGGGTGCGGCAGCGCTCGTCGATCGCGACGCCGCCGCGGGCGCCGACGGGCAGGTCGGCGGCGCGCGCCAGCTCGTCGCGCGGGCGGATGCCGGCCGAGAAGACCACCGCGTCGACGTCCAGCTCGCTGCCGTCGGCGAAGCGGAGCGCGCGGACGCGGCCGTCGTCGCCGACGATCTCGCGGCTGGCGGTGGCGGTGTGCACGACGACGCCCAGCTCTTCGATGCGGCGCCGCAGCACCGCGCCGCCCGCGTCATCCAGCTGCAGCGCCATCAGGCGGGGCGCCAGCTCGACGACGTGCACCTCCATGCCGAGCTTCTTGAGCGCGTAGGCCGCCTCGAGGCCGAGGAGGCCGCCGCCGATCACTGCGCCGGCGCCGCCCGCGTGCGCCCCGGCCCAGACGGAGATCGCCTCCAGGTCCTCGATGGTGCGATAGACGAAGCAGCCGGGCAGGTCCCGCCCCGGCACCGGCGGCACGAACGGCGCCGAGCCGGTCGCCAGCAGCAGGTGATCGTAGGGGATCTCGGCGCCGTCGACCTCGACGACGCGGCGGTCGCGATCGATGCGGCGCGCGCGCGTCGCCAGCCGGACCGCGAACCCCGCCGCCTCGTAGTGTCCCGGGCGGACCAGCGCCAGCTCGTCGGGCGTGCGGCCGTCGAAGTAGGCCGACAGGCCGACGCGATCGTAGGCGAGGCGCGGCTCCTCGCCGATCACCGTCACGTCGAACCGGGCCCGGCCGGCGGCGGCGGTCCGCTCGGCCACCAGCTCGAGGAAGCGGTGGCCCACCATGCCGTTGCCGACGACAACGAGCCGCTCGCGACCGCCGACTTGCATGCTTATCAGAGTACCGGCGGAGCTGTTTCGTGTTGGTCAAGGCATGGTCAAATGTCGGTATACGAACGATTTCTCGCCCGATCCGCGGTGCCGTGAAGATGCGAGCGCCGAGCGCCTAGCGATCGCCGGCGACGGCGGCGCCGAGGATGATTGACGACAGGACGACGACGCCCACAGCGGTCAGCACCGGCCAGTGATCGCGCGCCCAGGCCGCGGGATCTTCGGTCAGCTTGGCCTTGGCGGGCGGCGGGGCGAGCAGCACGGGCGGCGCGAGGTCGGCGCCGGGCTGGGCCACCGGCGCGGGAGGTGCCGCGCCCGATTGCACGTCGGCCTGCGCCAGCTTGCGCGCCGTCTCGTCGAGGCGCATGACGGCGGAGTCGATCATCCCCGTCTCCGCGCCGGCCGTCACCAGCACGGCGTCGCGCTCCTGTCCGTTGGCGTCGATGAGGCGCAGTCCGACCGGGGCGTTGGGACCGCCCTTCGGCTCCATCACCAGCGCGAAGCGCGCGCCCATCCGGCGCGCGTGCATCGCCGCCGTGGCGCCGTCGAGGCCGATCAGCGCGCGCGCCGGGATCGCGACGTCGAGCGCCGCCTGATTCAGCGTCACCACCGCGCCCCACCCGACGTGTCCCAGCTCGGTGACATGGATCAGATGATCGCCGTAGACGAGATCGCGAAATGCGATCCCGCCGGCGACCGCCATCGCTGCGCCGCCGTCCAGCGACACCTGCGCGTCGGCCGACCCGGCGACTGTCAGCGTGCCGCGCGGCCGCGCGCGCACCTCGGCGGCCGCGCGCGCGAAGTCGGCCAGCGCCTGGGGCGGGACCTCGTGGGTGTTCAGGGTGCGGGCCGGCGTCAGCGCCGCCGCGCGCAGGTAGTCGGCGTACGCCTGCGTGCGGGCCTCCGTCGGGGGCGTCTCCGGCTTCGCGTTCCAGTCGGCGCGCGCCGTCGCGATCGCGCGATAGAGATAGAGGTCGGACAGCTCGTCGGTCGACAGGCCGGCGCCGCCCGTGGTCGCCACCTCGGCGCGCGCGGCGTCGAGATCGCGCAGCGCCTCGCCGAACGCGATCTTCTGCGCGTTGAGGACCCCGGACCGCAGCAGCTCGGGCGCGCGCGGCGCCGGGGGCGACGGAACGTCGACGACCTCCACCGGCCGCAGCTTGTAGCGGGCCGCCGCCGCCGTGAACGCGCGCGCCAGGGCGTCGTCCTCGGGGGCGTCGGGCAGGTGAACGTAGAGCGGGTGGACGGTCGGCAGCGCCTCGTCAGCGCGGGCGGCGCGCGCCCGGACGGACGCGGCCGCGATCAGCAGGACGAGGGTGAAGCGGGGGCACCGGCGCAACATCAGGCAATTCTGGACCCGGCGGCCGGGCCGTCAATTTCGCGCGACGCTCAGACGGTGGTCTTCACCTTGAACGAGCGCTTGATCATCCCGAACCAGAAGCCGAGGCCGAGGATCAGGATCAGGAGCATGCCGGAGTGGCTCCAGCCCGAGTAGTTGTTGGGGACGATCATCGCGAACAGCATCGGGCCCGACGCGTAGGTGTTGAAGCGCGACGCCTTGCCCGACGGGACGGCCATCTTGGCCGCGTCGGGGTGGGGCGTGCCGCTGGCCATGCCGCCGAGGATCAACTTCTGGCGCGGCCAGATCACGAACCAGACGTTGAACCACATGATGATGGCGAGCAGCATGCCGAACATGATCCAGCCGGCCCGGACGCTGACGTGGCCCTGGTCCCAGAACAGACCCTGGTAGCTGTACTTGTAGAAGAAGAGGAGGAGCCCGAACACCAGCGTGTACATCGCGCCCCAGCGGAACCACCAGAAGGCCCGCAGCAGCAGCTTCGGGTTGACCTTCGGCTTCAGCTCCTTGTCGAGATCGGCCTGGAACGGAACGTTGACCAGGTTGAAGAAGTACAGGTGCCCCAGCCAGACGATGCCGAACATGATGTGTCCGAATCGAATGAGGACGCTGACCAGCGATGGGATGTCGTCGAACATGGGGTGCTACTTACACCCAATCGCCGGGACGGTCTACCGCCTCGCGGCTGCCGGCTACCGCCTGGCCGCTAGCGCCGCGTGCGCTTGCGCGGCTTGCCCGACAGCGGCGACGGCGACGCCGCCCCGCCGTTGTCCGTGGCGCGCGCCGCTTCCACCGCCGCGTTGGGCCAGTAGCGCGCGTAGAGATCGGACTTGAGGTACTCGGCGCGCAGCGCCTCCTCCATCTCCTTGAGGCGCCTGTAGAGGCGGCGCGGCTTGCGCGGCTTGCAGCGCGCGAGCACGTACGACGCGATCAGCGGCATCGCCACGGTCGAATCGAGGTAGCAGACGACCGTGTCGGGCAGCTGGTCGGGATCGATCTTGCCCCACGACACCGCTTCGGCCGGGGTCGCGCCCGACAGGCCGCCGGTGTCCGGGCGCGCGTCGGTGATCTGGATGAAGTAATCGTGGCCGCGCTCCGACACGCCCAGGATCTCCTGCAGCTGCGGCTCGGTCTGCAGCAGAAAGTTCTTGGGCGCGCCGCCGCCGAAGATGACGACGCCGGACTTGCCGCCCGCCTGGCGCTTGGCGTCCAGCACCAGCGCCGACATCTCGGTGACGTCGGCCGCCGGATCCAGGTGCGGCCCGCGCTCCGGCGACGCCGTGTAGATGGCCGCCAGGTTGAGGCCGATGGTCGAATCGCCCGGCGACGCGACCCAGATCGGGAGGTCCAGCTCGTGGGCGGTGGCGAGCAGCGACGGCTTCTCGACGCCCATCTTGCGGGCGGTCTCGAGCGCGTACTTTCCGATCAGATGATGCAGCTCCGAGCCCGAGATCCGCTTGCGGAACTCGGGTGACATCATCACGCGGTACAGCCACTCGTCGGTCTTGTAGAGGACGTCGGCCGGGAACAGCACGTCGTAGACGCGGATGATGCCGTCCTTGCGCAGCGCCACGTCCTGCGCGCCCGACACGACGTCGGGCTGGCCGCGGTAGAGCGCCAGGTCGAGGTCGAAGTGAAGATCGTGGTAGAGGTTCGCGCCCGTCGACGAGATGTAGTCGATGAAGCCCGCCTGCATCAGCGGCACGAGCACCGAGGAGAGCCCGGCCGGGGTGAGCGCGCCCGCGATCGAAACGCCGATCGTGGTGCCGTCGTCGATCATGCGCGCGAACGTCTGGCAGGCCTCGCGCAAGCGCGCGCTGTTGTAGGCGTTGTAGTAGGTGTCGATCAGATCGGCGACCTCGGTCGAGCCGCGCGCGAGCGGTGCCGGACGGATGCGACGCTTCGGGTGCAGCATGGCGGGCAACCTAACACAACCAACGGACCATTCAGACGGGAACCCTCAAACGGTACCCATGCGCCCGCGATGAGCTGCGCGCGGCGAAGCCGCGCTTCGCTCGACGCGTGCCGGAACGCGATCCGCGATATGCTAGAACGCAAATTCTGGTTCCCGTGCGCGCCCCCTCACTCGCCAGTTCGCAACCGTTCGCGCTCGCCGGCCTCGCGATCGTCTTCGCGATCGCGGGCGCGGGTTGCGCTCAGAGTGCACACGCGCCGAAGACGCCGTCGCCCGACAGCCCGCCCGGCGCGCTCGCTCCTCCGCCGCGCGTCGTGCGCGTCGATCCGATGTCTGGCGGCGGCGCCGGCAAGTCGGCCGCCCTGGTGGCGCTGGAGGAGGAGCTGCATCGCGGGATGCACGAGCTCGGCAGCAAGGGCAAGCCGCCGCCGTACTACATCGCCTACGAGGTCCACGATCGCGACGACGTCACGGTGGCCGCCAGCTACGGCGCGCTCGTGCAGTCGTCCGATCGCCACGCGCGCATCCTCGACACCGACGTGCGCGTCGGCAGCTACAAGCTCGATTCGACCCACACCATCCGGTCGAACGACTTCGACTTTTCTTCGGTGACCGGCGGCCACCCGGTGGCGCTGCCGCTGTCGGACGACGCGAACGCGCTGCGCACGGTGGCCTGGCGCGAGACCGACCGGCGCTACAACGACGCCGCCGAGCGGCTGGTCAAGATCCGGACCCAGCGGACGTTGAAGGTGGCGGACGAGGATCCGTCCGACGACTTCTCGCGCGAGAAGCCGGCCAGCTACCTGGGCGCGCGGGCGACGCTGACCATCGACGTGCCCGCCTGGGAGCAGCGCATCCGCGATCTGTCGGCGCGCTTCCGCGGGCAGGCGGAGATCCTCGATTCGGGCGTGACGCTGCAGGCGTCCAGCCTGAACCGGTGGCTGGTCAACTCGGAAGGGACGGTCGTGCAGACCGGGCGCAACTACGTGCGCGTCTTCCTGGAGGCGAACGCGCGCGCCGACGACGGCATGGAGCTGGAGCGCTTCGAGACCTTCGACGCCGAGACGGTCGAGGGGCTGGGCGACAACGCCACCATGGAGAAGGCGGCCGACGCCATCATCGCCGACCTGCGGGCGCTGCGCCGGGCGCCCCTCGCCGATCCGTACATCGGGCCGGCCATCCTGGAGGGACGGGCCGCGGGCGTCTTCTTCCACGAGATCTTCGGCCACCGCGTCGAGGGGCACCGCCAGAAGAACGAGGAGGAGGGGCAGACGTTCGCCAAGAAGGTGGGCGAGCCGATCATGCCGGCCTTCGTGTCGGTGTACGACGATCCGACGCTGTCGCGGCTGGGCGCGGCCGATCTGAACGGCTTCTATCGCTTCGACGACGAGGGGGTGATGGCCCAGCGTGCCTCGCTGGTCGAGGACGGCGTGCTGCGCGGGTTCCTGCTCAGCCGGTCGCCGACGCGCGGCTTCGCGCAGTCGAACGGACACGGCCGCCGCCAGGAGGGCCGGGCCATCGTGTCGCGGCAGGGAAATCTGGTCGTCGAGCCGAAGCGGTTCGTGCCGGTGAGCGAGCTGCGCGAGCTGCTGCGCGCCGAGGCGAAGCGGCAGGGGAAGCTCTACGGCCTGTCGTTCCGCGACATCTCGGGCGGCTTCACCAACACGCAGCGCGGCGGGCCGCAGGCGTTCAAGGTGCTGCCGATCCTCGTCTACCGGGTGTGGGTCGACGGCCGGCCCGACGAGCTGGTGCGCGGCGTGGATCTGGTCGGCACGCCGCTGGCGGCGCTGTCGCGCATCATCGCCGCCTCGGACGACTACCAGACGTTCAACGGTTACTGCGGCGCCGAGTCCGGCTTCGTCCCGGTGTCGGCCACCAGCCCCAGCCTGCTCGTGCAGCAGATCGAGGTCGAACGCCGCGACAAGGGGAACGACAAGCCGCCGCTGCTGCCGGCGCCGGCGCTGGCGCCCAAGCCGCCGGCCCCGGCGGGCCCGGCGCGGGGGGCGCCATGACGCTCCGGCGGGGGCTCGTCGCCGCGGCGCTGCTGCTGGCGGGCGCGGCCCGCGACGCCGGCGCGGATTCGCTCGCCAAGCCGCCCGCCGCCGCTCCCGGCCTGCGCGTCAATCCGGCCGGCGTCCGCAAGGCGATGGAGGACGAGCTGGCCCGGTCGATGAAGGAGCTGCGGATGGGCGAGGACGAGCCGCATCCTTATTACATCGGCTACACGGTCTCCGACCTGGATCAGGCCACGACCAGCGCGACGCTGGGCGCGATCACCGCCGCGCACGCCTACAAGGGGCGCCTGCTGCGCACGGAGATCCGGGTCGGTGACGCCGGCTTCGACAACACCAACTTCGAGGGCGGCGCCAGCGTCGAGTCGATCCCGATCGAGGACGACTACGCGGCGCTGCGGCGCGAGATCTGGCTGCGTAGCGACGAGGCGTACAAGTCCGCCGTCGAGACGCTGGCGCGCAAGCGCTCGGCCGCGGCCGGGCAGGCGGCCGACAACGACGACGACGGTGTGGGCGACTTCTCCGCGCAGCCGCCGTCCCACGTCGAGATCCCGTTCACCGCCAGCAACGCCGACCCCGAGACGCTGCGCGAGGTGGTGCGCAAGCTCTCCCAGGTGCTGTCGTCGTTCCCCGAGATCTACGGGTCGCACGTCACCGGCACCACCGCGATCGTGCGGCGCCGCCTGATCACCAGCGAGGGGAGCTGGGTCGACGACAACCAGCGCAGCGTCCGCATCGACGTCGTGGCCGACACCCAGGCCGACGACGGGATGAAGCTGCGCAGCTTCGTGCCGTTCTCGGCGCTGGAGCCGACGGGACTGCCGCCGCTCGCCGAGATGGAGAAGGCCGTGCGCGCGATGGCGAAGGAGCTGGTCGAGACGCGCCGCGCGCCCATCGGCACCTCCGGCGCGGGCGCGGTGCTGTTCGAGGGGCCGGCGGCGGCGCAGCTGGTGAAGATCCTGCTGGGCGATCAGCTGGGCGGCACGCCGCCCCCCAAGACCGCGTCCGCGGGCAGCGACGAGGGCGGCCAGCAGAGCGTGCTGGCGACCAAGCTGGGGCAGCGGGTGACGGCGCCGTTCCTGTCGCTGGTCGACGATCCGTTGCTGGCGACCGCGCCCGGCAAGGCGGCGGTCCTGGGCAACTACCGCGTCGACGACGAGGGCGTGCCCGCCCAGCGCGTGTCGCTGGTCGAGAAGGGCGTGCTGAAGTCGCTGCTGATGTCGCGGACGCCGCGCAAGGAGATCACCAAGTCCAACGGTCACGGGCGCGCGCCGCGCTTCGCGGGCGTGCGCGCCCACGTCGGAACGCTGGTGCTGACCGGGACGAAGGCGATGAAGCGCAACGATCTGGTCGGCGAGCTGAACAAGATCGCCAAGGGCGGCGGCGTCACGACCTACGTGGTGCGGCTGCTCGACGACGGATCGATCCTGGGCGACACCGACGATCTGGCGGCGCTGTTCTCGTTCGGGGGCGGCAACCACGGCCCGCCGGCGATCCGGCCGCTGGTCGTCTACCGGCTGTCGCACGGCAAGGAGGAGCTGGTGCGCGGCGTGACCCTGGAGAACCTCCTGCCGCGATCGCTCAAGGAAGTGTCGGCGATCGGCAGCGATCCGGTCGTCTACAACTACCAGGACGGCGGCGCCGGCTTCTCGGGCGTTCCGTCGACAATCATTGCGCCGTCGCTGCTGCTGCCCGACGTCGACGTGCGGCGTCAGCCGGGAAAACACCGCAAGCCGCCGGTCTATCCCTCCCCGCTGGCGCTGCCGCCGTCGTCGCTGGCGCTGCCGCCATCCCAGTCGCCGCCGTCGCCACGATAGGGTAAGTTAGGCCCCGCCATGGCGCGTACGCATTTCTCGGTCGGTGACGTCGAGGCGCTGATCCCGGCGCTCGAGCGGATCTTCACCGACGTGCTGCAGCTGCGCGCGGCCATCCGGGGCATCGAGGAGAAGCTGGAGCGCGCCGGCGTGAAGATGAGCCGGGAAGAGCTGCTGGAGAGCGACGACGGCCCGGCCGACGTGCGGCGCGCGAAGGCGCTGTTCCGCGGGTTCTATGAAGCGCTGTCGGACGAGATCGAGCAGGTGCGGGCGCTGGGCGGCGAGGTGAAGGACATCGAGCAAGGGCTGGTCGACTTCCCGGCGCGCCGCCGCGGCGAGGAGATCCTGCTCTGCTGGCGGCTGGGCGAAAAGACGATCGGGTTCTGGCACGGCCTCGACACCGGGTTCGCCGGGCGGCGGCCGATCGACGACGACGTCGCGCGCGCGCCGCAGCCGCTCGACTAGAATCGAGGCGGGCGGCCTTGTCGCGCGAGCCTGCACTCAAAGCTGCGATCGAGGCGCTGCTCAAGGCGTCGGGGCTGGACCCGGCGCGCGATCCCGATCTGGGCGAGACCCCGGCCCGGGTGGCCCGGCTGTGGGAGTCCGAGTTCCTGGCCGGCTACGCCATGGACCCGGGGAAGATTCTGGGCGATCCGGTCACCGGTGAGGCGGATCCGGATGTCGTCGTCGTGGGAGGACTTAGGTTCCACGCGATGTGCCCCCATCACCTGCTGCCCTACCGAGGCGTCGCTCACGTCGCCTACCTGCCGGCGGGCAAGCTGGTCGGGTTCGGCCGCCTGGCGGAGCTGGTCGATTGCTTCACCAAGCGGCTGACGCTGCAGGAGCGCGCGACGCACCAGATCGCGGACGCGCTCTGCCGCCACCTGGGCGCGCGCGGCGCGGGCTGCGTGCTGGAGGCCGAGCAGCTCTGCCTGGCGCTGCCCGACGAGAAGCACGATCAATCGGGCGTGTTGACCAGCGCCTTCGTCGGCGAGATGCGCGAGCGACCGGAGCTGAAGGCCCGCCTGCTGGAGGCGGCCAGGCTGGGAGGGCGCGCGCGGTGACGCTGGCGGGGAAGACCGCCGTCGTCACGGGCGCGTCGCGCGGCATCGGGCGCGCCATCGCCGCGGCGCTGGCCGGCGCCGGCGCGCGGGTGGCCGGCTGCGCGCGCAACCCGGACGCCGGCAGCGGCGTGTTCCGCTGCGACGTCGGCCGCCCCGCCGACGTGGCGCGCTTCGCCGCCGACGTGATCGGCCGCCTGGGCGCGCCCGACGTGCTGGTCAACAACGCCGGGATCGTCGCGCGCGGCCGCCTCGACGAGATGCCCGTGGAGGTGTGGGACGCGGTGCTGGACGCGAACCTGAAGGGGACGTTCCTGGTGACGCGCGCGTTCCTGCCCGCGATGCGGGCGCGGCGGAGCGGCCGCATCGTCAACGTCGCCTCGATCTCGGGCCGGCAGGGGACGGCGCTGCTGTCGGCCTACTGCGCGGCCAAGCACGGCGTGGTCGGGTTGACGCGCGCGCTGGCGGCCGAGCTGCGCGACGACGCGATCGCCGTGAACGCGGTCTGTCCCGGGTCGGTCGACACCGCGATGCTGCGGGCCGGCCTGCCCGGCGCCAAGCCGGACATGTCGCCCGAGGACGTCGCCGGGGTGGTGCTCTACCTGGCGGCCGAGGCGCCGCCCGCGCTGACCGGATCCTGCGTCGACGTGTTCGGGTGATCGGAACATGACAATCGACGGCAAAGACGCCACCGAGGTCCGCCTGGCCGCCGCGCTGACGCGGATGCCGCTGTTCCCGCTCCCCAACGTGGTGCTGTTCCCGCACGCGTCGCTGCGGCTGCACATCTTCGAGGAGCGCTACCGGGCGCTGACCCGCGACATCCTGGCGGGCGAGCGGTTCCTGGCCATGGGCCTGATCGTCGAGAGCGCGAGCCCGGCGGACGAACGGCCGGCCGTCGAGCCGATCGCCGGCGTGGGCGAGGTGGTGATGGCGCACGAGCTGCCCGACGGCCGCTTCAACCTGGTCGTGCGCGGCCACGCGCGCGTGCGCATCGACGAGGAGCTGGCGTCGGATCGGCCGTACCGGCTGGTCGCGGCGACGGTGATCCCCGACCTGCCCATCACCGATCGCCACGAGGTGCGCGACGCCGAGCAGTCGCTGCGCGTGCTGATCGGCCAGCTGGCCGACGCGATCCCCGAGGGCGGCGAACCGCTGCGGCAGATCGTGGCCGGGCTGGAGACGCCCGCCGCGCTCGCCGACGTCGCGGCCGCCGAGCTGATCGCCGACCTGGCCGTCCGCCAGCAGCTGCTTGAGACGCGCGATCTCGCGCGGCGGCTCGAACGCATCACCGCGGAGATCGTCGCGATGATGGCGCGGCTGAGCGCGCCGGGCATTTTGAACTAGGCGGTCTGCCCGCGTGCCCCCAGGGGCAGCTCGTACTTCTGGACGGCCGGCCCGAGAACTATATATTTCCCCGCCATGCTTTCAGGACCGACGCAGCGCTCTCGTTTCCGTCTTCGCTCGATGATCGCCGTCACGATCCTCGCCGGCGCGACGATCGGCGTATCGATGCTCGCCGAGGCCAAGAAGGGTGGGGGCGGCAAGCGCGCGCCCGCCGAGACGCGCGACTGCAAGACCGACAAGGACTGCGTGGTCGTGGCGGACGATTGCTGCCCGTGCAGCCAGGGCGGGAAGGCGCGCGCGATTCCGAAGAAGCAGGCCGACGCCTACGAGAAGGATCGCAAGAAGCGCTGCGCGGACACGGCCTGCACGGAGGTGATGTCCGACGATCCGAGCTGCGCGCAGGTGCCGTTCTGCGGCGTCGGGATCTGCGAGCTCGGTGATCCGCCGGGCTCCGGCGCCAAGACCGAGGACGCGCCCAAGTCCGGCGACAAGCCGAAGTCCGACGAGAAACCCAAGGCCGAAAAGCCGAAGGCGGGCGACAAGGCCAAGCCGGACGAGAAGCCGTCCAGCGGCATCGAGTTCTGAGCCGCTAGCTCGATCCCACGCACCAGTCGCCGCTGTCTTCGGGCAGGCAGGTCGCCTTGGTGCCTGGGTTCGGGCAGGCGATCGCCGGGCAGACGATGCCGCCCGTGCAGCCGGCGGCGTCCCACTGCGCCTTGATCCTGTCGAGCTCGGTCTTGTCGCTGACCCAGGTCTGGCAGCCGCACGACAGCTGCGATTGCACGAGGTACGGGCACGGGTTGGTGCCCGCGCTGCACATGCGCGCCTGCATGACCGCTTTCGCGTAAGCGGTCTCGATGTCGGCGCAGGTCTGCGCGTGGCCACCGGCGCCGCCCTGTCCGGCGGTGCCGCCCTGACCGCCGGCGCCGCCCTGACCGCCTTTCCCTGCCTGGCCACCGACGCCACCCTGGCCTCCCTTTCCAGCCTGGCCGCCGGCGCCCGTATTGCCGGCGCTGCCACCGCTGCCACCCGCCTGGCCGCCGGCGCCCGTATTGCCGGCGCTGCCGCCGCTGCCGCCCGCCTGGCCGCCGGCGCCGGTGTTGCCGCCGCTGCCGACGACACCGCCCCGACCGCCGGCGCCGGTCCCGCCGGCGGTCCCGGTGTTGCCGGCGCTGCCGCCACCGCCGCCCGACTGACCGCCCGCGCCCGTGTTTCCGCCCGCGCCCGTGCGGCCGGCGGTTCCAGCGCTGCCGGCGCTTCCGGCCTGACCGCCCCCGTGCCCGCCGCCTCCCGTATTGGCGTCTCCACCGCCGCCGGAACAGGCGAACAGCAACAAGCACCCGGAGAGCAGCGCGAGCTTCTTCACGCGGCCGTGCGCAGCAATCAGCGTGCCCACGTCGGCCCGCGATCCGCGCGGCAAACCGGCCGCATGTCGCGCGCGAGCTCGAGAGGGGTCTCGGATTTCCGAGGGCCTCTGATCCGGATGACGCCCGCGCCGCCGCGGCGCGACGGGGAGGCTCGCATCGCTCATACCGGTTCTAATGGTGCGATTCCAGCGCCGTCTTCATCGCCGTCACGTCCGCGAAGGCGACCGCCACGGCGAGGCCGTGCTCGAGCAGCGGCTCGGACGCGATCGCCTTGCGCGCGAGCCGCCCCGTCGTCTCCAGGCGCGGGTACATCAGCAGCGTCATCAACGTCGGCGCGCCCGCGTTGGCGCGCGGATCGATCGGGTAGACCTCCCAGCCGAGCCGCGCGCCCGTGGTGACGCCGTCGGTGGCGGTCCACCGGGGCGAGCTGCCCGGCTCGGCGATCCAGGTCGCCTCGAGATCGACGAACGGCAGGTTGTCCTCGACCTCGGCGCCGATGCCGTTCGGTCCGGCGCGCGGCTTGATCGTCCGCCAGCCCGGGAAGGCGTGCCAGCTCGCCGGATCGCGCAGCTGCCCGAGCGCGCTCGGCGCGGGGACGCCCAGCGTCGTGGCGACCGCCACGCCCGCCAGCCGCTGCGACCAGGTCCGTCCGACCAGCGCGACGGCGCCGTGCGCGCGCAGCGCGGCCAGCCTCTCGTCGGCGAGCACGCGTGCCGACGGCGCCCACACGGGCGGCGGCGCCGGGACGGCGGCCGGACGTCGCGCACCGCCGCTGCCGATGTTCTCTGCGCGCAGCGCGACCCCGCGCAGCGTGACGTAGGAGGCCGCCGTGAGCGCCGCGGGCTCGCCCGCCGGGCTCAGCTTGACGAGCCGCCGGATCAGCCACCCCGCGTTCTGGATGTCGAGCTGCGCGTCGACCACCAGCGTGCTGCCGCCGGCCCCGCGCGGCGTCGCCTTGAAGATCAGCTTACCCGGCGAGAAATCGCCGTCGATCAGGTCCACCTCGGCGCCGTCGGGTCGCTCGCGGATCACCAGCGTGCCGGTCAGGTTGAACAGCGGCACCTCGACCTCCCAGCCGACCGACGGCAGACCCGCCGGCGTGCGCGACACGTCGGCGCGGAGCAGCGCCGGGACGATCTTGCGGTAGTTCGCCGCGTCCAGCAGCACGTTCCGGATCACCGCCGGCGTCGCCGCCACGGCCGTCGCGGCGCGGACGTGCGGCGTCCCGGGGGCGGCGGGCCAGTCGATCAGCACGACGTCGGCCATGCCGTCCGCCGGCAGCGCGGCGCTCAGCTGCGCTCCGATGTCGGACTTGCCGGCCGCCGATGACGGCGCGGGCGCCGCCGGCGCCGCCGGGACTTGAACGGATGAAACAATCGGCGGCGCCGCCGCGATCGGTGTCGCCGCCAGCATGAACCAGGCGCCGAGAAGCACGCCGGTCCGCATTGCCCGCCTAGCTTTTCTTCTTTATGAGCATGCCGGGCGGGATGCTCTTGGTCTTCGAGATCGGCGTGCGTCCAGCCGACAGCTCCGCGAGATAGCGCTCGATCTCCTGTTGCGTCCCCTCCGGCAGATCGTCGAAGCGGACGCCGACGTCGCCGCTCTCGCCCGGGCCGAGGTGCGCGACCTTGCCGGACAGGTGCAGGCGGACGCCGTCGGGCAGGGAGAGGATGATGTCGATGACCGTCCCGATCGGCGCGCGCGCGCCGAGCGACAGGCGCATGCCGCCCTGGGAGACGTTGATGGTGTATACGCTGCGCAGGGCGTCCCAGGTAGGCAGCCGCACTTCGACCAGCGATCGCGCCGGGATGCGCGGGGCGCTACGCCGCTCGGAGCTGCCGCCCTTCCCGTCGCTGTCGTGATCGTCTTCCATAGCGGCTAGAGTCATGGATGATTATGTCACAGGCCGTTGCGTTACAACTGTGACCCTCATCGACACGTTTTGAATTCAACAGGAGACGCAAAATGAAAACGTCAATCGCTCTCGCCGTAGCGCTGTCGTGCGCGTTCGTTGCTCCCGCGTACGCGGCAAAAGCCAAGCCGATCAAGGTGACCATGAACCTCATCAGCCCCGAAGGCGTCGGCAAGTCCGTCGGAACGATCACGATCAAGGAAGCGAAGGACGGCGTCACCATCGAGCCGAAGCTGAAGGATCTGCCGCCGGGCGAGCACGGTTTCCACGTGCACGAGAAGGCGAGCTGCGAGCCCGCCGACAAGGACGGCAAGAAGACGGCCGGGCAGGCGGCCGGCGGCCACTTCGATCCGGAGGGGACGAAGGCGCACAAGGGCCCGGGCGGTGGCGGGCACAAGGGCGATCTGCCGAAGCTGGTCGTCTCCGACAAGGGCGAGGCGAAGGACAAGCTGGAGGTGAAAGGGGTGACGCTCGCCGACTTCGAGGGCAAGGCGCTGATGATCCACGCCGGCGGCGACAACTACAGCGACGCGCCCAAGCCGCTCGGCGGCGGCGGCGACCGGATCGCGTGCGGCGTCGCGAAGTAATACAATCGCGACGTGCGATTGGGGTTCGCCTCGATTGATCGTCACGCCGCCAGCTTGATCGTCGCCGCGGGTCTGCTGATCGGGGCCTGCGGCGGCGGAAATGGGAACGGCTCCGACGGCGGCCGTGGGGGCGGCGGGAACGCAGCCGGCGGCGCGGGCGGCCGCGGCGGTGGTGGCGGCACGACGGGCTCCGGCGGTGCCGCCGGCACGACGGGCTCCGGCGGCGGCGCCGGCACGCTCGGCAACGCCGGCGCGGGCGGCCGCGGCGGCGCTGGTGGTGCCGGTGGTGGCACCGCGGGTAGCGGCGCGGCGGGGCACGGCGGCGTGGGCGGCGCGGCGGGGACCGGCGGCGCGGCGGGGCACGGCGGCGCGGGGGGCGGCGCGAGCTGCACGACGCCGAGCGGCTGCGCCGCCGACCAGTACTGCGACTTCGCGAGCAACCGCTGCGCCGCGCTCGGCGGCGGGACCTGCCAGGCGCGCCCGCAAGGCTGCACCGCCGTCGTTGACCCGGTCTGCGCGTGCGACGGCAACGTCTACACCAGCCCGTGCGAAGCCGCGGCAGCCGGCTCCGACATCTCCAACAACGGCACCTGCCCGCCGCCGTCCGGGATGTTCCCGTGCGGCGCCCGCTTCTGCATGCACGGCGCGCAATACTGCGAGCAGATGATCGGTGGCGCCGTCGACAACCCCGGCGCGTACGCCTGTCACGCGTTGCCCGCCGGATGCGGGACGACGCCGACCTGCGCCTGTCTGGCCGGCGTCGCCCAGTGCACCATCTGCACGACGTCGGCGAGCGGCGACGTCACGACCACCTGCGCCTTTCCGTAGCTCGCCTAGCCCGCATTTCTCACCACCGCCGGCGAGAGCGGCGGCTCAGCGATGACCAGGTGCCGGCTCGGAGCTGGCGGTGGCGACGACGCAGGAGTGAGGCGTCGCGTGGGGTCCAGTTCGTCAGTAGAGAGCCAATCTCGAT
>DATBHU010000733.1:0-2486 GCA_036557265.1 Polyangia bacterium | reverse complement strand
CGACCATTCGTTCGCTGATCGCGCGCGCCCTTGCTCGAACACTTCCGTGCTGCCCCTGCTGCGGGCGCCTATGACGTCTTATGACACAGTAGTATTAGTCTCGCCGTCGGAGGGCGAAGCATGGGTTGTTCTTTGTCGTGGATCGCGTTCAAGGGAATCGACCACTCGACGGTCTTGTCTCGTCTCGGCCGGGAAGACACCGGCGACGAAGCGACAAATTGGAGCGGCGTGATGGCCGGCGCCTCTCTGGCCGGCGGGTTCTACGTCGTCCAGTTGGAGGAGTGTTACGACAGCCTCCTCGCCCCCGACTCGCTTGCGGCTTTGTCTCAGGGAGGCACGCTGATCGGCTGCCAGGCCGAGGAACACGTCATGGCGAGCGCGTGCTTCGCTTGGCACGACGGCAAGTTGAGCTGGCAGCTCACGCACGACTCGAGCGACGGCGTCGACGATCTCAAGACGGAAGGCGCTCCGCCACCCGAGCTCGCGCCGCTGCGATCCAGGGCTGCCACTCAGCAGAAGGGAGGAGATGAGGACGTCGACTACTTTTTCAGTGTCCCGATCGATCTCGCCGCTGCCGTCGTTGGCTTTCACCACGATCATGCGTCCAGAGCTGCGTTCGCCTCGCCCTCGTCGGCCTTCAGCAGGCTGGACAAAATCGAGTGATGGACACGCCCTACGACTTCTCGCTGTTCAAGAGGAAGCACTTCAAGGACCTGGCGAAGGCATGCAACAAGCTTCGCCGTTTTCATGATGCTCGTGACCACTCGAAACCCTATTCGCGGACGCAGGTGCGCGAGTTTCTCGCCCTGGTCCAAGATGTGCTCACGTTTGAGATGCTCCTCCCTCGTACGAGCGGCGGTCAAGACAAGGCAAAGAAGCTCGCACGTGTGGTTCAGAAGTTCAGAAAGACCTTTGGCGCCAGACGCCCTTCAGATGAGTATTCGTGGCGTGGGGTACGCACCATGACGGCTGGATCATGGCGCGCGGCCCGCGAGATGAGTCAGCTCTCTTTCGAGATCCACCTGTACATGGCGGCTGTCTGCGATTGTCCCGAAAAGGACGGACCCTACGTTTGACTGCTCTACCGGCGGCTCGACACCGCGCCGTACGTGAACAAGGAGCGCGTGTTCCTGCGAGCGGTGCAGGTGTCCGGCGCGCCGCCGCCCGACGGCGGTGGCAGTGGCGGCGGCGGTGCCGGTGGTGTGGGCGGCGCGGGGACAGGCGGCCGGGGGGGCGCGAGCGGCGGCAGCGGCGGCGCGGCGTCGGGCGGCAGCGGCGGCGCGAGTGGTGGAAGCGGCGGCGCGAGCGGCGGCAGCGCCGGAACCGCTGGCGCGAGCGGCGGCGGCGCGGGAACTGCTGGCGCGAGTGGCACCACCGGCGGCAGCGCCGGAACCACCGGCACCGGCGGCGCGAACGGCAACCGGGACGGCGGCGCCGACGCGGGCCAGCCCCCGTCGTCGGGCGGAGGCGGCTGCGGCTGCGCGATAGGCGAGGGAACCGCCCCGGCCGCGCCTCTGTCCCTGCTCGCCCTTGCGCTCACGATGCGCCGCGCCCGTCGTCGACGCTGAGTCGACGCGCGGGCTTCGATGCGGCCAACGAAGGTCAGCCGGTCTCGACGCGCGTCCGTCCACCGCGGCGCCGAAGATGCTCCGCTGGCAACGCGGTGAAAAATCAAGTCACGCGCTTCAGCAGTGGCCGCGTGGTCGTGTCACTGGCACGCATTCCGGCAATACGCCAAGACGCGCGACCGCTCCCTCGGGCCCGGGATCTTGTCGCAGTGCGGACGCGACTTGCGCTTGCCGCGCCCGTCTTCGAGATCGTGAAGCCGACGATGAGACTTATAATCGCTCTCCGCGTGTACTCCCGATTGCGACTCACGCCGATCGCGCTCGCGGCCGCACTGACGACGCTGGCCGGATGCCACGGCCCGCTCGTGGGCGAGGCGACGAGAGACGGGGGCGCGGATTCGTCGGCGAAGGGCGGCGCGGGGGGCGCGGCGGGAGCAACCGGAACCGGCGGCGCCGGCGGAGCAACCACGGGAGCCGGCGGCCAATCGGGAGGATCCGGGGGCGTGGGCGGAGGCGGCGGAGCGGCCGGCGGCGTGGGAACCGGCGGCGCTCCGGATGGTGGCAACGGGGACACGAAGGACGGGGCAGGCAGCGGCGGCGCTGGAGCCGGAGGCACCGCAGGTACTGCAGGCACAGGAGCCGCAGGCACTGCAGGCACCGGAGGCGGAGGCACTGCAGGCACCGGAGCCGGAGCCGCAGGCACCGGCGGCACCGCAGCCGGCGGCACCGCAGGCACCGGTGCCGGAGCCGCAGGCACCGGCGGCACCGCAGGCACCGGCGGCACCGCAGCCGGAGGCACCGCGGGCACCGGAGCCGGCGGCACTGCAGGCACCGGAGGCGCCGGAGCGGGCGGCGGCGGGGGAGCGGGCGGCGTGACCTGCGGCGGGACGGCGAGGGCCTGTTCGGTGCTCGACGACG
>DATBHU010000732.1:0-6277 GCA_036557265.1 Polyangia bacterium | reverse complement strand
TAGGCGCTGTGGAGATGTGGACAAGCATGACTCACCGTCGGTGGCGCGGGGTCGATCCCCTGTGGATGGACGGCGGGGTGGGACGACGCGGAACGGTGGACAGTCGTGAATCTCGTCCGCTCCCCGCCCCATCCACAGCTCCTTCAACAGGTTCCTAAGGCTGGCGCAGGCGGCTCTCGAGCGTGCCGACGACGCTGCGGACCGTCGGGTCCTCGCTGCACAGCCGCTCGATCTTGCGCACGGCGCTGATCACCGTCGAGTGGTCCTTGCCGCCGAAGCGGCCGCCGATCTCGGGGAAGCTCATGTTGGTCAGCTTGCGCGCCAGGTACATCGCGACCATGCGCGGGTGGGCGATGGCGCGGTGGCGCTTGGGGCCCTTCATGTCGTGCAGCTTGACGTCGAAGTAGCCGGCCACCTCACGCTGGATGGCCTCGATGGTCAGGCCGGTGGGGGCGTTCGCGATCAGCTTGGCCAGCGCTTCGCGGGCGATCTCGATCGAGATCGCCTGGTTGTTGAACGAGGCGCGCGCCGCCAGGCGCAGCAGGGCGCCCTCCAGCTCGCGTACGTTGGACTTGATGTGGGCGGCCAGGTACAGGGCGACGTCGTCCGGCAGGCTGACCTTCTCGGCCTCTGCCTTGCGCTTCAGGATGGCGACGCGCGTCTCCAGGTCGGGCGTCTCGACCTCGGCGATGAGGCCCCAGGTGAAACGGCTGCGCAGGCGATCCTCGACGCCGGGCAGCTCCGCGGGCAGCTTGTCCGACGTCAGCACGATCTGCTTGTGCGCGTAGTGGAGCGCGTTGAAGGTGTGGAAGAACTCGTCCTGCGAGCTGTCCTTGTTGGACAGGAACTGGATGTCGTCGACCAGCAGCACGTCCGGGGCGGTCCGGTAGCGCGCGCGGAAGTCCTCCATCGAGGTGCCTGACGAGCGCCGGATCGATCCGATGAAGTCGGTGACGAACTTCTCGCAGGTGACGAAGGTGATGGCCCACTCGGGGTGCTGGCGATGAATCTCGTGGCCGATCGCCTGCAGGAGGTGGGTCTTGCCCAGGCCGACGCCGCCGTAGATGAAGAGCGGGTTCCAGCGCGACGCGGGCGCGTCCGCCACCATGCGCGCCGCCGCGTGCGCGAACTGGTTGGTCGGGCCGACGACGAACTTGTCGAAGGTGTAGCGCGACACCAGATCGGGCGCCGGCGCCGGCGGCATCGAGAGCGGGACCGGCAGGCTGGCGTGGTGGCGTTCGGCCGGCACGTGGGCCGCGGCGACCGCGTCCTCTTCCGCCACCTCGAAGTCGACCGTGAACGGCCGCTGGGCGCGCGCCTCGAGGTCCTTCAGGATCGACGGGAGGAAATTGTCCTCGAACCATTCCTTGTGATAGCGATTCGGCGCCCGCAGCCGGATGCGGCCGTCGTCGATGCCGACGCACTCGATCGGCCGCAACCAGAGATCGCGGTGCGCGGGCTTGACCATCGGTTCGATGGAGCGGACCGCTTCGGTCCAGAGCTCAAACATCAAACTCACCTGTCCACAGTGGGTGGACGAAAAAATCATCAGTGATTTCAGGCGCGATCACGCTGCTTCCCCCTGTTTGTCCACAGCAATAGGCAACCGCCGGCTCCCCCGCGACGAAAGCTCCCACCTCGATTTTCTCTCTTGGTCCGGGTCGGTTCGTTCGTCGCGAATCCGCGCGTGCGGGTGACGCGCGGTGGACGTGTTCTCTATCAAAACGGTTCGAACGCCGACAAGCGCGCTGCGGCCAGCGTTTCGCAAGCTCGCGAAAACCGGTCAGATAATTTTTTCACGTTCGTCACGGAAGAGATGCATGGGGAGAACCCTCAGGGCGTGATGCGCGCGTAAGCAAGCGGAGAAGCGCACGTTTTCGATTCACGGCAGAGATGCCGGCGGGCTTGCCACGGATTTCATGCGCGTTTGCCGTATTCGATGTCGCAAAGCCGCATGCCATGGGCGTTGGCGCGCGAGACGCGCGCAAGATCGAAAGTCTCTCGACGGGAAATGCTGACGCGTCCGATCGCGGGTTTGGATTCTCCGTCGGAAAACGACCGATCGGGGAGACGCGACGCGTGGGTGCAGCCTCGGCCGTGCGTTGACAGCCCGTAGGGGCGATGCTATGCAGTTGCGCTTTTCGGGGCGCGTGGCGCGCTCCGGACCAGCGCGAAGTCTCGGAGGATTTAGCCGTGAAGAGGACATTTCAGCCCCACCGAAAGAGCCGCAAGCGCACGCATGGATTTCGCAAGCGAATGCGCACGCGGGCGGGACGTGAAGTCCTCCGCCGCCGGCGGCGCAAGGGGCGCCGCCAGCTCACGGTGAGCGTGGCCAAGAAGTAGGCGCCTTGACCGCCGCTGGCTCCGCTGCCTCTACCGGGCGGCGACGCGAGCGCCTCCCGCGGGCGGCGCGCGTTCGCCTGCGCGCTGACTATCTTGCGATCCAGAATAAGGGTCGCCGTGTGGGGGGCACTCATCTGATGGTCTTCGCGCTGGCCGGCAGTGGCCGGATCGGCATCACCGTGAGCCGGAAGGTCGGCGGTGCGGTGGTCCGCAACCGGGTGAAGCGCTGGATTCGCGAGTGTGCCCGGCGCCGGCATCCGGAGTTCCCCGCGCAGGTGGATGTCGTCGTGGTGGCGCGTCCGGCCGCCGCCGAGGCCGGCCACGCCGGCATCTGCCGCGAGCTGGCCGCGCTGGCCCGGCGGCTGGCGCCTGGTGACAAGCCGGCGCGTGACAAGGTGACGAGGTGACGAAGGTGAGCAGGTGGAACAGATGAGGTGGTTGCTGCTGCGCCTGGTCTCGCTGTACCGCGTCCTGCTGTCGCCGGTGCACCACGCGCTGTTCGGTCCCTGCTGCAGGTTCGAGCCGACATGCTCCGCCTACGCCGAGGAGGCCGTGCGCGTGCACGGCGCGGGGCGCGGTGTCTGGCTGGCCGCCCGGCGTCTGGCCCGGTGCCACCCGTTCGCGCAGGCCGGCTTCGATCCGGTGCCGCCGCGGGCCGCCGCGCCGTTACCCGCCGCGCCTGCGGCCGTGAGGTCGGTGGGTTAGATGGACAAGCGAGCCGGCATTGCCATAGCCCTGTGCATCGGCGTCTTCATTCTGTGGACGCAGGTGTTCGCGCCCAAGCAGCCGCCGCCCTCGGCCACGCCGCCGACGACGACCCAGAACGCGCCCGCTGCGCCCACCGCGCCGCCCACGCTGTTTCCGGGCGCCCCGGGCACCCCGGGCGCGGCGCCCGGCGGGGCCGGCGCGGCGCCGGCCGCCAACAAGCCCGAGCGCCAGGTCGAGATCGTGACGCCCGAGGTGCGCTACGTCTTCTCCAGCCTGGGCGGCACGCTGGCGCATGCCCAGCTGCGCGAGAAGCAGTTCCTCGATCGCAGCGGCGATCCGGCGAGCGGCCACGACGTCGTGCGCGCGACCGACGCCGCGGACGCGCCGATGCGCACGACCTTCCCGCAGTCCGGGTTCCCGACGCCGCCCGACGGGGCGTGGGACGTCAGCCAGCCGACGCCCGACAGCGTGGTGTTCGCGGCCGACGCCGGCAACGTCCACGTCGAGAAGCGCTACCACCTCGACAAGGCCCGCTACCGGCTGCAGCTCGACGTGGTGGTCGCGAACCGCGGCGACAGCGCGGTCGACAGCGCCATGCTCCTGTCGATCGGCGGCCGGCAGGATCCGGAGAAGAAGGGCGGCGGTTTCTTCTCCGGCTCCTCGGCCAACATCTCGGCCGCGGTCTGCTTCGTCAACGGCAACCTCGAACGCAAGGCGATCGAGAACCTCGCCAAGGACACCATCAAGGACGGCAAGGGGAGCGGGACAGTCAGCTGGATCGCCGCCGACGAGAAGTTCTTCATGGTCGCGGCGGTCCCGTACGCGCAGCCGCCGGGCGAGATCCGGACCTGCGCCATGCGCCCGACCGGCATCGACGCGGGCGTCGTGACCGTGCAGTTCCCCGACCGCGTCGTGCCGGCCAAGGGCGAGATCAGCTACGCGTTCAACGTCTTCGCCGGACCCAAGTTCACCGACGACCTCGAGGCGGTGCGGGCGCCGGTCGTGGCGGCGGCGGGCACGACGCCCGGCGCGCCGGCCGCGGCGGAGCCGGAGGTTCACCTCGACAAGGCGGTCGACGTCACCTTCGCCTGGCTGGCCGGCACGATCCTGACGCTGCTCCGGTTCTTCCACCGCTTCGCCCACAACTGGGGCCTCGCCATCGTCCTGCTGACGCTGTTCATCAAGGCGGTCACCTTCTATCCGACGCAGAAGTCGCTGCTGTCGGCGAAGAAGATGCAGAAGCTGGCGCCCAAGATGGCCGCCATCCGCAAGAAGTTCGAGAACGACCGCCAGCGCCAGTCGGTCGAGACCATGAACCTCTACAAGGCGCACGGCGTGTCGCCCTTCGGCGGCTGTCTGCCCAGCTTGATCCAGATGCCGATCTGGATCGCGCTCTACTCGACGCTGAACTACGCCGTCGAGCTCTACCGCGCGCCCTTCATCTTCCACCTCCACGACCTGACGGCCAAGGACCCGTACTACGTGACGCCGCTGGTGATGGGCGGCGTCATGTTCGCGCAGATGAAGATGTCGCCCGCGGGCGCCGACCCGCAGCAGCAGGCGATGATGTCCGTGATGATGCCGATCATGTTCACCGGCTTCTCGCTGTTCCTGCCGTCGGGGCTGGCGGTCTACATGCTGACCAGCTACCTGTTCGGCATCCTGCAGCAGCTCTACGTGAACTACCTGGACCGCCACGGCAAGATCACGATCTAGCGGGCGGCGCGCGGTGCGCGGCGGCCGCCGCTAGGTGCCGGAGCGGCGGCGTGTTACGGTTTTTGACTGTCGTGAAGCTCTACGTCGACAGCGCGGATCCGACGGAGATCGGAGCCTGCGTCGCCGCCGCCGGGACGTCCGGCGTCGCCACCAGCGCGTCGCTGCTGGCGGCGGCGGCCGAACGCGCGGGCGCCGCGCCGCGCGAGCTGCTGCGCGCGATCTGCGGCGTGGCGAACGGTCCGGTCCGGGTGGCGGTCGCGGCCCGCGGCGACGATCGCGCCGCGATGCTGAGCGAGGCGCGCGAGCTGGCGGCGGTGGCTGCCAACGTGGTCGTCGAGCTGCCCACCGGCGAGGCGGGGCTGGCCGTGACGCGCAGCTGCGCGGGGGAAGGCATCCGCACCGCGATCGGGGGCAGCCCGACGCCCGAGCAGGCGCTGGCGGCGGCGCGCGCCGGAGCGAGCTACGTGTCGGCGCCGATGAGCCGGACGGGCTTCGACGCCATCCGCAAGCTGGTCGCGTTGCTGCGCACCTGCGACGCGACCGCCGAGGTCGTCGCGGGCGCGATCCGCGTGCCGACCGACGTCCTCGACGCGGCGGTGGCCGGGGCGCACGCGGCGGCCGCGCCCGCCGCGGTGCTGCGCGAGCTGCCGGCCGAGAGCGTCCGCAACGCGAACCGCGGCGGACCGGCCTGACCGGCGGGAGACGCGACCACCATGCGCATCCGCCAGCACGTCAACCCCCTCAAGTCGGACCTGCTCGACATCGCCCACGTGCCGCGCGTCGAGGCCGAGCCGGGGCGCGCGCTGGAGGTCGAGCTGGGCGCCGCCGAGGCGCACTTCCTGATCGACCGCGCGCGGGCCGACGCGAACGCGCAGTTCGTCGGCGTCGAGATCCGGCGCGAGCTGGTCGAGGCCGTCAACGCCGCCTGCGCGGCGGTGGGGCCCGCCAACGTGCGCAGCGTGTTCGCCAACATGTCGGTCGACATGGGGCGGCTGTTCCGCGACGGCAGCGTGGGGCGCTTCTTCCTGAACTTTCCCGACCCCTGGTTCAAGAGCCGCCAGCACAAGCGGCGGGTGATCGGCCCCGGCCTGATCGCGGAGATCGGGCGGGCCCTCGTGCCGGGCGGCGAGCTCTACGTGCAGACCGACATCTTCGCGCTCGCGCTGGACGCGATGGCGGCCCTGGAGGCTGATGACGCGTTCAGCAGCGTGGCCGGCGCGTGGACGTTCCTGCGCGAGAGCCCGTACGAGGCCAAGTCGCGCCGCGAGCGCCAGTGCGAGGCGGAGGGCGTGCGGGTCTGGCGGCTGCTGTACCGGAAGACCGGCTAGGGCGGGTCGCTTTCCGAGCGGGGTGAGCGCTCGCAAGGCTGGCCCTCACCCCGACCCTTGTATGTCGAGATTGAGGTACGAAGGGTGGACCGAGGGTCGGCCCGGCTGTCCGTCATGACCCAGGGGCCACGAAAGTGCGCTCGAGGGAGAGCAAGGTCGCCGGGCCGATACCTCCGGTACAT
>DATBHU010000731.1:0-1596 GCA_036557265.1 Polyangia bacterium | reverse complement strand
CCGGCGTCCGAAGACTTCGGAGGGGATGGGCCCCGCCGGCGGGACGGACGCGGGCCAGGAGTTCGTCCAGGGCGCCCGCACGCCCAAGGGCGGCCCTCACCTCGGCCGGCCAGGCGCGGTGCTGAAGCCGCTCAGGGCGGCCGCGACCGCAGCGCCGCCGCGGGCGCCCGGGTCGGCGCGGCCGACGGGCGACGCCAACGCGCTGCTCGCCAAGCTGAGCGCCAGCATCGACGATCTGTTCGACGACGACCTGTCGAGCGCGCTGGCGACGGCGCCGCGCATCGTCACGGCGCCCGAGGGCGACCGCGAGTTCGACGACATCCCCACCGACGATCGGCGGCAGCGCCCGTCGCTGGCCGACCTGCGCGTCTCGCTGCTGACGCGGTACGCGCTGGTGGAGGAGGGCGACTACTTCCAGGTGCTCGGACTGTCTCCGGACGCCTCCGCCGACGAGATCCGGCGGTCGCACGATCGCATCGTGCGCGAGCTGGCGCCGGACGAGCTCGATCCGCAGCTGGTGCGCGAGCTGGGGCCGAAGCTCGACGCGATCCGCGAGGTGGTGGGCGAGGCGGCGCGCGTGCTGTGCGACGAGCGCCTGCGCGCCCGCTATCAGAACCACATTTCGTGACGGCAGCGTCGATGACCCCGGTGCGCGTGGTCTTCTTCGGTTCGCCGGCGTTCGCCGTGCCGTCGCTGCGCGCGGTGGCCGCCGAGGCGACGCTGGTCGCGGTCGTCAGCCAGCCGGACCGGCCGGTCGGGCGCGGGCAGGAGCCGGCGCCGCCGGCCGTGAAGGTCGCCGCCGGCGCGCTCGGCGTCCCCGTCATCCAGCCCGAGAAGGTGCGCACGCCCGAGACGCTGGCGGCGCTGGCCGCCTTCGACGCGGACCTGTTCGTGGTCGTGGCCTACGGCCGCATCTTGCCCCAGGCGCTGCTCGACCTGCCGCGGCTCGGCGCCTGGAACGTCCACGCGTCGCTGCTGCCGCGGCTGCGCGGCGCGGCGCCCATCCAGTGGTCGCTGATGCGCGGCGACGCCGAGACGGGCGTGTCGATCATGCGCATGGAGGCGGGCCTCGACACCGGCCCGGTGGCGGCGGTGCGCGCGCAGGCGATCGCGGACGACGACACGGCGGGGACGCTGGCGGTCAAGCTGGCGGAGCTCGGCGCGGGGCTGCTGGCGGAGACGCTGCCGGCGATCGCGGGCGGTCGCGTGACGCTGGCGCCGCAGGACGACGCCGCGGCGACGCTGGCGCCGCCGCTGACCAAGGCTGACGGTCTCCTGAGCTTCGATCGGCCAGCGCGCGTGGTCTCCGGGCACGCGCGCGGCGTCGACCCGTGGCCGGGCGCGATGGCGATGCTGGAGGGCGCGCCCCTGAAGCTGTTCGCGCCGCGTGTCGTCGCCGCCGACGCCGACGCGGACGACGTCGGCGCATCCGGGCGGCCGGGTGAGGTGCTGGGGTTGCGCCCGGAGGGCCTGGCGGTGGCGTGCGCGCGCGGGACGATCGCGTTCGGCGAGCTGCAGCTGCCGGGGCGCAAGCGAATGTCTGCGGCGGCGCTGCTGGCGGGCCGGCCCATCCTGGCGGGGACGTCGCTGCACGAT
>DATBHU010000730.1:0-4718 GCA_036557265.1 Polyangia bacterium | reverse complement strand
GCAGCGCCAGCGCGGTGATGGCGACGGCGACCAGCATGCCGATCACGCCCATCCGGTTCCCGCCCTGCGCGCTCTCCTGGTTCGACAGGCCGCGCAAGCTGAGGATGAACAGCAGGCTCGCGATCAGGTAGGCGAGCGATCGGATTGTCGTGATCATCGGGCGGTCACACTCACTTCCGGAACATCTTCAGCATGCGCTGGGTGACCAGGAAGCCGCCCGCGACGTTGATGGCGGCGAGCAGGACGGCGACGCCGCCCAGCGCCAGCGACCCCTGACCGCCGCCGTAGAGGGCCAGCATGCCGCCGATGACGATGATGCCGCTGATCGCGTTGGTGACGCTCATCAGCGGCGTGTGCAGCGCCGGCGTGACGTTCCAGATCACGTGCCAGCCGACCACGCACGCCAGCAGGAAGACGGTCAGGTGCTGGATGAACTCGGGCGGCCCGAAGATCGCGGCGGCGCCCAGCAGGATCGCGGCCAGGCCGGCCACGATGTTGCCGCCCCCGCCCTTTTTCTTGGCGTCGCCCGGGGCGCCGTGCGCCGCTGCGCCGTGCGCGTTGTTGCCAGCCTTGGGCTTGGCCGCGGGCACGGCGGCGGGCGGCGGCCCGGCCGGCTTGGGCGGCGGCCACAGCAGCTCGCCGTCCTTGAGGACGATCGCGCCGCGCTGGATCTCGTCCTCGAGGTTGATCGAGAAGCCCTTCTCGGGCGTGTACATCTCCTTCAGCAGGTTCAGCACCGTCGTCGCGTACAGCTCGCTCGACTGGCGCGCCATCCGGCTGGGCAGATCGGTCAGGCCGACGATCGTCACGCCCGACTTCTCCACCACCTTGTCGCGCTCGGTGAGCGGGCAGTTGCCGCCCTGCTCGGCCGCCATGTCGACGATCACCGACCCCTGCGCCATCGCCGTCACCGCGCCCGGCGTGATCAGCACCGGCGCCGGCTTGCCCGGGATCAGCGCGGTCGAGATGATGATGTCCGACGCGGCCGCGTGCTTGGCGATCAGCGCCTGCTCGGCGGCCAGGTAGGCGGCGCTCATCTCCTTGGCGTAGCCGCCCGCCCCCTCGCCCGATTCGTTGAACGTGAACTCGATGAACTGCGCGCCCAGGCTCTCCACCTGCTCGCGCACGACCGGCCGCGTGTCGAACGCCTTCACCACCGCGCCCAGCCCCTTCGCGGCGGCGATCGCCGCCAGGCCGGCCACGCCCGCGCCCAGGATCAGCACCTGGGCCGGCTTCACGCGCCCGGCCGCGGTCACCTGCCCGGAGAAGAAGCGGCCGAAGTGGCTGGCCGCCTCGACCACGGCGCGGTAGCCGGCGATGTTCGCCATCGCGGACAGCGCGTCCAGCTTCTGCGCGCGCGTGATGCGCGGGACCGCGTCCATGCCGAACACGGTCAGCTTGCGGGCCGCCAGCCGCTCGAGCAGCGGCTTGTTCTGCGCCGGCCAGACGAAGCTGATCAGCGTCGCGCCCGGCTTGAGCAGGTCGGCCTCGTTGCTGCCGTCGGCGCGCCCGATCGGCTGCCGCACCTTCAGCACGATGTCCGACTCGCCGAAGACGGCCTTGGCGTCGACGACGCGCGCGCCGGCCTCGATGTAGGCGGCGTCGGCGAAAGACGACGCCTCGCCGGCGCCGGCCTCGACCACGACCTCGAGGCCGAGCTTCACCATCTTCTCGACGGTGTCGGGCGTCGCGGCGACGCGACACTCGTGGGGGTAGATCTCCTTGGGAATGCCCACCTTCATGGGCCGGCAGGGTACACCGACGGGGGCGTGCCCCGCCACATCGGCGTTACGCTCGCGCGCGCTGGTTCTCTACCGTTCGGCCTCCTTGCTGCCGACCACGGTCAGGTTGATCCCGCACTGCACCGACAGCGGCTTGCCGTCGACGGTGATGGTGACCTTGCCGTTGTAGTACCAGCCGAACGACCCGGTCGAGAACTCGCGCTTGTCGGCGACCAGCTCGGAGGTGCCGATGACGATCTTGACCGCTTCTGCTGTCTCGAGGAACTGCGTCTTGGTGAGTGGGCAAACTGACTTGGCCATGGCGCGGACGGTATCACGGCTCGGTGCAAGTCCAGTCATCGCGCGGGGGAATGTCGGCATCGGGCGGCGGCGGATCGGCGGCGTACTTGGACGGGCACTTCGCCATGATCCCGTCGGGGACGACCTCCAGCGCGTTGTCGCACCCGAGCCTCCCCTTCACGATGATCTCCGCGTCCGATCGGAACGTGTCGGGGACCCAGCCCGCGTAGCGCACCGTGATCGCGGCGGGCGGCCGATCGCGCCGGATCGCGAGCCGGAACCGATATTCGCCCGTCCCGGTGCGGCGCTCGATCGATTCATGAACGACGCAGCCGTGCACGTCCAGCAGCGCGCGCTGCTCGCGGAACTTCTGCAGGCCGGCGACGACCTCGTCGACGAACCTGTAGTAGTACGGCTCTCGCGGCGGGTTCAGCGCGCCCCACAGCCCGATGGCGCCGCCGGCCAGGAGCCCCACGATACCGACCCGCAGATTGAGGCGGTCCAGCATGCCGCGACCTCGTTCAATCCCTCCAGCGTTTGACCCTGATGTCCTCGGAGGTGACGTCCAGCCACCCGTCCGCCGCGAGCGTGCCGCGCGCGATCATCTCGATCCTGCAGAATCGCTCCAGCTCCGGTGACACCGGAGCGTCGCAAGCTTCGGGAACGCGAAAGGCGTCGGAGATGAGCCCCTGACAGCGCACTCCGAGCACGGCTGGCGAACGCCCGGGACCGCTCGCGATCGCGAAGGTCCCCCTCTCACGTTCGGCGCGCTGGATGATCGATCCGGGGACGAGAAAGCCGTGAACCTGCAAATCGTGGCGGCCGGCGCGAATCATCTCGCGGTCGGCGATCGCCTCGTCCACGTGCTTGAAGTACCTCACGGGCGGCCGCACCGCCGACCAGAGCAGCGCGCCCGCGACCGCGCCGAGCACCAGCAGCGACCCGCCGATGCGCGCGCTGAAGTCTCGCCGGCGCATGGTCGCGAACAGGACGCCCGCCCCGACGACGCTTGCGAGCGCCCACGCCGATCGGCACCTGCGCGCGCGCGGCGTCCATGGCCGCCTGCAATCCGTCGTCGATCATCGCCCGTCCGACCCAACCGCGGCTTGAACGCGCGCATTCCCGCCGCGGCCCCTCTCCCTGACCCTCTCCCCGCTTCGCGGGGCGAGGGGATCTGACGCGAATCTCCTCCCAGTCGCCGATCTCTCTTCAGAAGAGATTCAGCGCGACGGGCGCCGCGCGTCGTGGAACCAGGTGCGGTACTCGGCCATCTTCGCCTTCTGCTCGGGTGGCAGGTGGCGCTTGCAGGTGGCGGCCTCGGGCGAGCCGTCGCCGGCGCCCCAGCGGACCTCGACGCAGTCGTTCGGGTTGTAGGCGATCTCCAGCAGCGCCCGCCGCGCCAGCAGGTCCGCCACCGTCAGCTTCTGCGGCGAGCCGTCGCTGCGCGTGTAGGTGATGCCGCGCGTGCCGACCAGGCTGGCGTGCAGCTTCGCGATCTCGGCGCGAACCACCTCGGGCTTCTTGCCCGCCAGGCTGAACAGCTCCGGGTGCTTGATGATCCGGTCCGGGAACCCGAGCAGCACGTTCATCGCGATGAGCAACCGCATGTCGCGCGACGGCGTCGCGTAGTCCTCCCACGGGCCGGTTGTCTCGAAGATCTTGGCGCCGTCGGGCATCGGGATGATCTGCCCCGCCCCCTTCTCCTTCTGATACTTCTCGCCGTTGTCGACCGAGCCGACCCGCACGGTCATCTGCTCGACCAGCGCGTCCAGCGTCTCGCGGTACGCCTTCTCCGCGTCCAGCCCCTGCGGGTTGATCAGCTTGCCCATGCGCGCGTAGAAGCCGTCGGCCGACACCTTCTTTTGCTCGTCGGAGAACTGCGCGTGCGCGGCGTCGCCCTTGCCGCCGATGGCCGCGTTAGCCACCGGCTCCAGCTTGCCGTCGGCGCCGCGTGTGATCGGCCGGAACGCCTTGAACCCCGGCCCCGCGCTCTTGACGTCGTTCGCGAACAGGAACGTCCCTTCCCAGAAGCGCTTGCGGCCGATCGACGTGTCCGGCTGGCCGTCGACCGCCAGCAGCAGGCCGCCCTTGTCGGCCGTCTGGTCGACCCACTTCACGACGACCATGACGTGCCCGTACGGATCCGCGTAGATGACGCCGGGCCGCAGCGCCGACCGCTCGAGCGGCACCGGGTAGTAGTCGGTCGCGTCATCGTCGAGGCCGGTGCGCGCGCTGCCCGACTGCACCCGGTTCGCCAGCTGCCGGAAGAACGACTTCACCGCCGCCAGCGTGTCCTTGCCGCTGGGCGCGTCGTCGTTGCTGTAGAAGGTCGTGCAGCGCGGGGGGCGCGACTCGGTGCCGCGGTCGCAGTCGCGGAAGCCGAACGGCAGCCCCATCTTCCACGAGAAGTACGCGCGCAGGAAGTACGGCAGGTCGGCGCAGTCGGGCGTCGCCGCGATCGCCGCCTTGTTCTTGGGATCGTCCTCGCGCAGGCCCAGGTAGCCGTGCAGGAAGTTGCGCGCCGGATCGCGCAGCGCCTGGTGCAGCGGCCGGAAGTCCAGCGACTGGTCGACGGGCGCGTCGAACAGCGCCGCGATCCACGCCGAGTAGAAGTTCTCGTAGCGCCGGTCCCAGGCGTGCGGCGACGCCCAGACGTTCGCGCCGACCGACGTCGCGGGCGCGGGCGGCTTGGCCGCG
>DATBHU010000729.1:0-1549 GCA_036557265.1 Polyangia bacterium | reverse complement strand
GAGCTCAAGGGTCAGTGGCTCATGGGCCGCGGCAAGGGCGAGACGAACCTCGTTTACGACACGCCCAACCGGCCGTACGGCCTGCGTCTGAACGCCGGCGCGTATCTCGAGGGCGACGTGCTGGTGACGCCGCGCTTCGGCCTCCTCGGCCGCGCCGACCTGCGCGACGCGCTCGTCTGGCTCGGGAACCCGGACGCGTCCGGCGGGGCCGACCGCCTCTACGTCACCAAGCAATGGCGGGCCACGTTGGGCGCAAGGTTTGCGCCCAACGAGCACGTCGTCATCAAGGCCGAGTACCTCCACAACGGGGAATACGGCGGCATCCCCCAAATCCCCGACGATGTGTTCACATCATCGTTGGTCTTGATTTACTAAAGGAGCTCGAACATGCAGCAGCCGAGGTGCGTTCAGGTGGGGAGCTTGGTCGCGATCGTCCTGGCGGCGGCGCACGCGTACGGCGCGCCACCCCCTGCGGAGGCGCCGGCCACCGACCTCGCCCGCCTGGAGGCGGAGGTGCGCGAGCAACGCCAGCTCATCATGCAGCTCATGCGCGTCGAGAAGGAGCACTACGACCTCCTCCTGCGTCTGGTTCAGGAGGGCCGCGCGGGCGACGGCGTGGTGCTGCCGCCGCTCGCTCCGGTCCCGGGCGGCGGCGCTCCGGCACCCGGCGCCGAGGGCGCGCCCGCGCCGCAGGCCGCGGCGGCGAAGCCGGCGACCGCAACGACCGCAACGATCAGGGGCAGGGTGCAGTTTCCCGGCGGGAGGATCGAGAACCTGTACGCCTATGTGGAGAACGTGCGCAGCCCGCCCGCGCGCGGGAAGACCGTCGAGATCGCGCAGCGCGAGAAGCGGTTCGTTCCCGAGGTCATGGTCGTGCAGCGCGGAACGAAGGTCTCGTTTCCGAACTATGATAGCGTCTTCCACAATGTGTTCTCGCCGTCGCAGCCGCACCCGTTCGACCTCGGGAGCTATCGCGCCGGCGAGGAGCCGAAGGCCGTAGAGATGAGCGCCACGGGCGTGGTCGACGTCTTCTGCAACATGCACGCGAGCATGCACGCCAGCGTGCTCGTCGTTCCGAGCAGCGTGTACGCGCGCGTGGGCGCCGACGGCTCGTTCCATCTCGACGGCGTGCCGGTCGGCAAGCGCAGGGTCGTCGTCTGGGGGCCGCACAGCAAGCCCGCGGCGCAGACGGTGGATCTGAGCGTGCCCGGAGCGGAGGTGACCGTCACGCTCGAGCCGCAGGCCGACGCGAGCCACAACAACAAGTACGGTCAGCCGTACAGCACGTACAAGAACTGATGGCGTTGGGGCGCGGGGCCGCAGCCGCCATCCTCGGGGCGTGCGCGCTCGTCGCCGGAACGGCCGCGGCCCTGACTGCGGCGACCGCTCACCGTGACGCCGACAGGGCGGCGCGCGCCGTCCACGAAGCGCAGGCCGCTGTGGAGTCGGCGCGCGACGGCGCGCTCGGCGCGCTGGCCGGGCAGGCCGCGTCGGCGGCCGCCATTCCGCAGATCGCCGCCGCGCTTCGGAACCGGGTCGACGCCTTCAC
>DATBHU010000728.1:0-14427 GCA_036557265.1 Polyangia bacterium | reverse complement strand
CGAGCCGGCTCACCGTCGCGAACTGCGCCGATCGGAACGCCCCGTCGAGCAGGTTCTCGACGTCGAGCGCGACGTCGAACCAGCGGCGGCGGTATCCGAGGTGGAGGTCTACCTCGGTGAAGCCCGGCGCCACCAGCGCGCCGTCATCGGTGGCCGCTCGATCGCCGATGCCGGTGAAGCGCAGGCCCGCGCGACCGAGGCCGGCGCCGATCGCGTGGCGTGCCGACAACCCGCCGGCCCACGTCTGTTTCGGGGCCAGCGCCAGCCCGCCGCCGTTCTCACGGTCGGTGCTGAAGCGCGACTTCGTGAACGTGAGCTCACCGTCGGCCGCCAGCCCGGACCCGAGCTCGATGCGCGTCTCGAGCTCGACGCCGCGGCGATCCGTCGGGTCGCTCGCCGTGGTTGTGCCGTCGTCGCCGTTCCACACCGTCTCGCTGGCGAGATCGAGCTGCCACAGCGCCGCCGCCAGGTCCCAGCGGCCGAACAGGCGGGCCCGCGCGCCGATCTCCTCGCCGACCGCGCGGGTCAGCGGCGTGACCGACGGCTGCACAAACACGCCGCGCACGTCGTTGGAGTGAAAGCCGTGCCCGTAGTTGAGGTAGATGTCGAGCTGCGCGTTGGGGCGATCGAGCGGTGTCACGACGAGGCTCGTCTTGGGACTGAGCTGGTGCGCGGCGCCGACGCCGCTCACCGGCGCGGTGGGATCGAAGGTCTCGAGCTGGTTGTCGACGGCGAACGAGATCAGGTCCGCGCGCCCGCCGATGTCCAGGCGCAGCCAGGGCAGAGGCGAGATCTCCTCGTTGAAGTAGGCGCCCATCAGCGTCTCGTGCATGTCGTCGTTGCGGACGCTGGTGAGCTGCTGGCGGTGCAGCGTGTACCAGAGCTCGCCGTGGATGTCGTCGCTGCGCGCGTCGGCGCCGATGCTCGTGTCCAGCGTGACCGGGCCGAGCTGGTGGACGACCCGGTAGGACAGTTTGCCGCCGTAGAAGACGCGGCGATCGACCTGCTCGATCTCGTCGCCGTTGTCGGGATCGCGCAGGTAGAGGGTGAAGTTCGAGTAGAGGTTGAAGCGGTACGTCCCCGCGTAGGCGAGCGCGTCGAGCTGGCTGTTCGACGTCGGCCACAGGTGGTAGCTCGCGAACACCTGGTGGCGCGCGGTGTTGCCGCCCTCGTCGGGATCGATCGACCCGAAGCGCGGCACCAGCCCCGACTGCACGGCGCGATCCGGGATCTGGCCCGAGCCGAACCAGTTCCCGGCGTAGCTCATCTCGCCGAGGCTGAGCGACCAGGTCGGGTGGGCGAACGTCAGCTTGTTGAACAGCTTGTACCGGTCCCACTTCTCGGGGTTGTCGAACGGGCCGTTCGTCCGTCCGATCTCCGCCGCGAACGTCGCCTTGACCTTGACGTCGTCGCCGCCCTCGAACTTCGGGCTGGCGATGGCGAGCCCGCGATACCCGGCCTGGCCGTGCCCGGGCGAGCCCACCAGGCCGGCGGCGGCCGCGCTGTGCTCGAACTCGTCGCGCGACACCATGTTGACCGCGCCCGACGTCGCCAGGTCGCCCTGATAGGCGAAGTACGGGCCCTTGGTGATCTGCACGCGCTCGACCACCTCCGGGATGATGAAGTTGGTGTCGGCGAAGCCCTGGCCGTGCGCGTGCGACACCATGTTGATCGGGATGCCGTCGATCGACAGGGCCAGGTCCGTGCCGTGGTCCGAGTCGAAGCCGCGCATGAAGTACTGGTTCGCCTTGCCGCCGCCCGAGTGCTGCACCATCACCAGCCCGGGCGTGACGCGCAGGATGTCCTGAACGCTGCCGATCGGCCGCAGCTCGAAGTCGCGATCGCGGACCGAGAACGACGAGGCGGCGCTGATCGGCTTGCGCGCCCTGACGACCGTCTCCGTCGTCGCGTCGGGCGGGGGCAGGGGGGCGGGCGGCGGCGGCGGCGAACCAGCGGGCGGCGGCGGCGGGGGCGGTCCGGGGAGCGGCGGCGGCGCGATCGGGGGAGCGGACGGCGCCTCTGCGGCCCCGTCGGAGCGCGGCGCGGCGGCGTCGGGCGCGGCGGCGTCGGGCGCACCGGCGTCGGCCGATTGCGCGGCGGCGGTCGCGGAGAGCGCGGACAGCAATGTGATGAGCGAAAGACAGACGCGGAGCATCGGGCAGACCTCCGGACGGCGCACGGCGGACGGCACGCGGCGGCGTTCGCCCGCGATCGCGACGAAGGCGCGCGCGCAGACGGACGCAGACGTGGCCGGCGCTGGGCGCGACCAGTTGCAGGACGACGAGAGTGAGGCGCTACGTCGTCAGCGGAGGCCCGCGCGTCACGCGCGGCGAGCGTCGCTCGGTCGGCGCGGGCCGGCCGGGGCAGGGGGGCGGCGCCGCCTGCTCGAGGGCGGCGGCGGGCGGCGGCAGGAGGAAGATCGCGCCGGCCAGGATGAACGCCGCGCCGTGGGCGAGCGCCCCGCGCGCGTGCGGCCCGTGGTGCTCCGGGTGGTCGAACCCGGGCGACTCGGCGTCGGCGTCGACATCGTCGTCGTCGTGTTCATCGCCGTGTTCTGCATCGTGCCCGTCGCCGTGATGCCCGTGATCCAGGAAGACGATGGCGCCGTCGACGTGGACGTGGTCGTCGCGGTGGTGCCAGGTGTGCAGCCACGGCAGCACGGTCAGGGCGGCGCTGAACGCGCCCGCGACCAGACTGGCGATGTGCCGGCGGCGGCTCATTGGCGGCGGCGATAGTAGTACGCCTTCCCGGAGGCAACGGATCGCGCCCCGGTGACAATTTGGCGACGCGCGACGCCGAGCCACTAAGATGAAGGCCGATGCCCGCCGCGCACAGCGTCGATCTGCTGACCGACCTGGCATTGATTCTGTGCGTCGCCGCCGTGACGACCATGCTGTTCCAGTGGCTGCGGCAGCCGGTGGTGCTCGGCTACCTGCTGGCCGGCGTGGTGGTCGGCCCGCACCTGCCGGTGCCGCTGTTCGTCGACGAGCAGCTGACGCACAACATGTCGGAGCTCGGGGTGGTGCTGCTGATGTTCTCGCTCGGGCTCGAGTTCAGCCTGCGCAAGCTGATCAAGGTGGCGCCCACCGCCGGCATCGTGGCGGTCATCCAGTGCAGCCTGATGATCTGGCTCGGCTACCTGGTGGCGCGCCTGTTCCACTGGACGGTCTACGAGGCGCTGTTCGCGGGCGCCGCGCTCGCCATCTCCAGCACCACCATCATCGTCAAGGCGTTCAGCGAACAGAAGGTCAGCGGGCGGCTGCGCGAGATCGTGTTCGGCATCCTGATCGCCGAAGACCTGATCGCCATCCTGCTGCTGACCATCCTGACCGCGGTCTCGTCGCGCGCGGGGCTGTCGGCCGGCGCGCTGGCGCTCAGCATCGGCAAGCTGGCCGGCTTCCTGGCGGTGCTGCTGGTGGGCGGCATGCTGATCGTGCCGCGGCTGATGCGCGCGGTGGTGCGCCTGCGCAGCGCCGAGACGACCGTGGTGGCCGCGGTCGGGGTGTCGTTCGCGTTCGCGCTGCTCGCGCGCTGGCAGCACTATTCGGTCGCGCTGGGCGCGTTCCTGGCCGGCGCGCTGGTCGCGGAGTCGGGCGCGGCGCGGATCATCGAACATCGCATCGAGCCGGTGCGCGACGTGTTCGCGGCCGTGTTCTTCGTGTCCGTCGGCATGATGATCGATCCGCATCAGGTCTGGGCGCACCTGCCCGAGGTGCTGGTGCTGACGGGGGTGGTCGTCATCGGCAAGCTGATCGGCGTGTCGGTCGGCACCTTCCTCACCGGCTACGGCGTGCGCACCTCCGTGCAGGCCGGCCTCAGCCTCGGTCAGATCGGCGAATTCTCCTTCATCATCGCCGCCGTCGGTCTGGACCTGGGGGTGATCGGTCCGTACGTCTATCCGGTCGCGGTCGGGGTCTCGGCGCTGACCACGCTGCTGACGCCCTGGCTGATCCGCGGGTCGGGGCGGCTCGCCGCGCTGGTGGACGCGCGCCTGCCGGACACCCTGCAGACCTACGCGGCGCTGTACGGCGCGTGGGTCAACGGCCTGCGCGCCACGCCCGAGCACAGGACCGCCTGGGCGCGCATCCGGCGTCTGGTGCGGCTGCTGGTCGTCGACATCGCGTTGCTGGCGGCGATCGTCATCGCCTCGTCGCTGGCGCACGCGCGCCTGTCCGCCTTCGCGCGCGACGTCGTCCACATCGACCCGCGGGTGGCCCGCCCGCTGCTGGTGGGTGCGACGGTGGTCCTGATCGTCCCGTTCATCTTCGGCGCGGTGCGAATGGCGCGCGCGCTCGGCGTGGCGCTGGCCAGCGAGGCCCTGCCGGCCCCGCCCGGCGGCGCCCGCGATCTCGATCTGGCGGCGGCGCCGCGGCGCGCGCTGCTGGTGACGCTGCAGATCGCGATCCTGCTGGTGGCCGGCATCCCGGTCATCGCGGTCACGCAGCCGTTCATGCCCGGGTTCCCCGGCATGGCGGTGTTGCTGGCCGGCGTGGCGTTGCTGGTCGTCCCGCTCTGGCGCAGCGCCACCAACCTGCAGGGGCACGTGCGCGCGGGCGCGCAGGTGATCCTGGAGGCGCTCGCCGCCCAGAGCGGAACGACCGCGCCGGCCGCGCCGCCGCCCGCGCCGGCGGCGATGCTGCCGGGGCTGGGCAACGCGACCGCGGTCCCGATCGCGGCGTCGTCGCCCGCGGTCGGGCGGACGCTGAAGCAGATCAACCTGCGCGGCTTGACCGGCGCGACGGTGATCGCGATCGATCGCGACGCCGCCGACGTCATCTACCCGACCGGCGACGAGACGCTGCACGCGGGCGACGCGCTGATCGTCACCGGCACGACCGACGCCGTCCAGGCGGCGCAGGAGCTGGTGGCGGCGCCGGGCGCGCCCACGCGCGCGGGGGAGTAGGCTGCGTGAGGTCCGGGCTGTTGCCTTCGGTCGTCGTCGCGCTCCTGGCGCTGGCGTGTTCGGTGCGGCGGCCGACCCGCGCGGAGACGGACCTCTGCAAGCCGGACGGCGGCCTGGTCCACACCGAGCTCTCCGCCGACCAATCGAGATATCTGACGCCGGTGCCGCCCGCGCAGGCGGGCGTCGACGCACTCGGCGACTCGAACGCCGTCGTGATCAATCTCTTCGGGTTGCCCTCGTCCCCCGCCTGTTCGGTCTCCGATTTCTCTGCCCTGTCACGGCTGTCGGGCCTGGTCGCGGTGCAGGGCCTGCCAGCCCGATGCCTGCCGGCGTTCGCGCGCACGGCGCGGCCGCCGATGCTGCGTGAGATCAACATCCGCGGCGACCAGCACACGGCGATCGACGTCGCGTCGTTGCTCGTCTTTTCCGGGCTGACCACCATTGTGCTCAACGACCGTTCCCGGCTATCCGCGCCGCTCGCGCCGCTGGCGGGCCTGCCGCATCTGAGGATGCTGGTCGACGACAGCGGCCAGCGCGACGGCATCGAGACGCTGAGCCAGCTGACGCACCTCCGGATCTGGTCGTTCGACGGCAGGCTCCCGTCGCTGACCCGGTTGAGCGCGCTCCACACGTTCGGCGTGGTGCTGTGGGAAACGACTGATCTGGGCCAGCTCGGCACGCCGCCCGCGCTGGAGCAACTGGTGGTGCATGCTCAGACGAGGTCGATCGACGTCGCGCCGCTGGCCAGGCTGACGTCGCTGCGCCGGTTCGATGTGCACGTCTCGGCCCTCGAGCACGGCGACGCGCTCGCGCACCTGACGTCGCTGTGCGCGCTCGACGTCAGCGAAGCGCAGGCGGGGGTCAGCCTCGCCGCGCTAGCGGAGCTGAAGCGGCTCGAATATCTGGCTGTCGGCGTCGCCGACGGGCCTTCGCTGGAGCCGCTGGCCCGCCTGCGCGCGCTCGAGACCCTGGTGCTGTCGGGTAGCTGCACCGAGTCGTCGCTCGATCTCGCCCCGCTGGTGCAGCTGCCGGCGCTCAAGCGCGTCTCGCTGACGGGCGAGATGAAGCTGGCGAATCGCGCGCCGCTCGACCGACAGGTGGATCTGGAGGGGCCGCTCGGGTGCGGCCCTCAGCGCAAGTGACCGGCGCCTACGCGTAGCCCGCCGACTTGAGCTTGGCCTTGGCCATCTTGGCGACCTTGTTGCGCCCCGCGCCGGCCAGGTCGGTCAGGATCTCCTCGCCGGCCGGGTGGCGCCGCTCGACCAGGATGAAGCCGAGCTGGTAACGCTGCTCGGGCGACACCTGCCGATCGCGGCGCAGCGCGTTCGCGACGTCGAAGCCGCGCTCGACCAGCTGCTGCACGATCGCCAGCGCCTCGTCGCGGCGCCCGCCGCGCAGCTCGGCGGCGGCCAGCGCGTAGCCGTCGTCGGGCGTGGCGTCGGCGGCGCGGCCGACCAGGCGCAGCACCGCCAGCGCGGCGTCGCCGTCCTTGCGCTTCTGCAGCTTGGCCGCCAGCGCCCGCAGGCCGCCGCCGGCGGCGTCGCGATCGATCTCGCGCGCGAGCGGCAACAGCGCGTCGGCGGGCTGGCCGTCGCCGATGCGCGCCAGCGCGTCGGCCAGCAGCGCCTTCGCCAGCTTCTTGCCGGCCGCGCCCCCCTCGACCAGCGCGCGGACCCGCGGCCGCAGCAGGCGCGCCAGCAACGCCGCTCGCTCGCCGTCGCGCACGGCCAGCAGCGCCCGCGCGATAGCTTGCGGCCCCTCGGGGCGGGCGCCCAGCGCGCTGGCGGCGGCCTCGGCGCGCATCCGATCCTGCGTCCCCGTCAGCACGCCCGCCAGCGCGTCGGCGCCGGCCGGCGTCGCGATCTGCGCCAGCCGCTCGATCGCCAGCAGCGCCCGCTCCGGCTCGGCGCCCAGCGCCAGCTTCTTGAGGCGCGGCACCAGCGCCGGCGGCAGCTCCAGGCTGGCCATCGTGTACAGCGCCGCGCGCGCCAGCTCGGCGGGCGCCCGCTCGGCCAGCTCGGCCAGCGGCGCCGCGACCCTGCCGCCGGCGTTCCCACGCTGGCCGCGCGCCGTGAAGCGGAGCGCGACGATCGCCTCCTCGCGCACCGCCGCCGGCTGGCGCTTGTCGCGCGCGAACGCCAGCAGCGTCGGCACCGCCGCCGGATCTTCCAGGTAGCCGAGGATCTTGAGCCCACCCGCGACCAGAGCCGGATTGAAGCCCTTCTTCTTGGGCGCGCCTTTCGCGCGCATCAGCTTCGTCACGTGGGCGAGGTAGCCCGCCTTCTCGCGCGGCGCCGCCTCCTTGACCCGCTGGCGCACCGCCAGCGCCGCCGCGCGCGCCGCCTCGACGTCCGTCGTGTCGAGCGCCGCCAGCAGCGCCGCGAACGCGTCCTTGCCGCCCACCCGCCCCAGCACCTCCTCCAGCGCGCGCCGTTCGACCACGTCCGTCGCGTCGGCGAGCCGCGCGCGCACGGGCCCGACGGCGTCGTCGCCGAACGCGATCGCGGCGTCGATGGCCGCGCGCCGCACCGCCTCCTCGCGCGACGCGAGGCAGGCGATCACCGTCGGCATCACCCGCCGCGCTGCTTTGGTCTGGCCGCCCGCCAGCCGCGCCAGCGCCTCCAGCGCGTGCCGCTGCACCGGCGCGACACCCCCGGCGGCGGCCGCGCCGAGCGCGTCGATCACGGCCGCGTCGTGGGCGCCGAGCTCGCCCAGCACGATCGCCGCGGCGATCTGGCGCTCGTGCGCCGGGCTGGCGAGGAGCGCCCTGATCTTGCCGACGAGAGGGTTCAAAGGCAGCCGTTTTTTTCGGCCTGACCCGCGCCGGCTACTTCTTCTTCGCGCCGCCCTTGGCGGCGGCGGGCGCCTTTTCGGCTTTTTCGCCCGCGGGCGCCTTGTCGGCGCCGGCCGCCTTCTCGGCGGCGGTGTTGCCGGCGACCTCGGCCGGCGGCGCCGGCGGGGCGGGCGGCGGCTTCTTCGCCTCGGCGACCTTCTTCAAGTTCGCCAGGCCGTCTTCGAAGTCCTTGCCGATCATCCCGTCCATCGGCTTCACCACCGAGAACGCCTTGCTGAGGAAGTTGTGCTTGCCGTCCATCGCCCACGTCACCTTGGTGGTGGTCGGGCTCTCGGGTTGCAGCGTGAACGCGATGTCGGCGGTCGACGGGAACGGCTCCAGCATCTCGAGCTTCTCCCCGACCTTCTGGTTCTCACTGGCCGCCGTGATCGTCATCTTCCCCTTGCCGACCTCCTTGTTCCCCTCCCAGGCGTACGTCGCGCCGACGCCCGACGGGGTGGCGGAGACCGTCCGCTTCATCGCGGGGTCCTTCTTCTCCCAGGGCGACCACTCCTTCCAGACCGAGAAGTCGTTGATCTGCGAGAACACCGTGGCCGCCGGGGCGTCGACGGTCGCCGACCGCTCGACATGGTAGGTGTCGGGCCGCGTCGCGACGAACGCGGCCGCGCCGCCCAGCAACACGATCAGAACCAGCAGGACCTTGGACATGGGGGACCCTCCGCCGTTGGGGAAAGTCCGCAGAGTACCGCCGATCTCCGGCGCTCACCACAAACGCGCCTGCATTTTTGGCCTCGAAAAACGTAGTGTGCACCACCTTGGATCGAGCGGGTAGGGGTGCTCACGGACCGTTGCGCCGTCGCTGCGCAGAAGGTAAGTTGCCTTCTCTCTCCGTCGGAGCGGCCCCCCATGCTCTTCCATTCCGCGACCGTCGTTGCGGCGTTGGTGCTCAGCCTCGCTGGCACTGACCCGCTCACTGCCGGCAGCGTTCGCCGCGACGCCGGCGTGCGCGCCGTGCCCGGCACGAAGCTCGCCGCCGGACTGTGGGCGCCGAAGAAGGCGAAGCCGAAGGCGCCCAAGGACGAGGCGGCGGAGGAAGAGGAGCTGCTGAAGCCGCGCAAGCCGGCCGGCAGCGACGGTGCGCCCAAGGGGAAGCGCCGTCCGATCAAGATGGACGGCACCGCCGAGGAGGGCGACGACGAGGCGGACGACAGCGGCGACGGGGACGACGACGAAGACAAGCCCAAGGTGACGAAGCGCCGCAAGCGCGTCTCGGAAGAAGAGGACGACGATTCCGCCGACCCGATCGAGAGCCAGCCGCCGGTGATCCCGCGCCTGATCAACTTCTCGCTCGGGCCCACGGTCCTGCGGCGCAGCTTCGGCTACAGCATCGCGAACGAGCAGGGCGACCACGCCTTCCGCTTCGGCTACCAGATGGGGGTCGAGACCTTCCCGATGGTGTCGCAGCCGAGCGGCTGGTGGCGGACGCTCGGCGTGGGCGCTTACTTCGAGAAGGAGTACGGCGATTCGACGCGCGCGCAGCCGAGCGGCGTGTTCATGGGCGCGGCCGTCAACCACACGCGCTGGGGGTTCGACGCGCGCTACGCGATCCCGGCCGGCGAGTGGGTGGTGGTGATGCCGGCGCTCGGCTACGGCCGCGTCGGCGCCGACCTGGAGCGGATGACGCCGACGATGCCGTCGTCGTGCCTGACGTCGAACCCGGATCCCTGCTTCGGCGACATCAAGGCGGCGTACCTGTCGGCCGATCTGCACGTCCGCGTCGCCATCTCGCCGATCTTCGCGCTGTCGCTGGCGGGCGGCTACCTGCAGGGCGTCGGCGTCTCGCGCGGGCCGGATCAGATCACCGCCGAGGCGAGCGCGTCGATGAAGGGCTTCCACGTCGAGGCGGGCGCGTCGATGCTGATCGGCGACTGGTTCGCGATCAGCGCGCAGATCCCGTTCCGGCGCTATCTGTTCGCGTTCAGCCCGCCGGCGGGCGGGGCGTTCATGTCGCACGCGGCCACCGACACCTACTACGGGTTCATCGGCGGCCTCGCCGTGATGACGAAGTAGGTCAGCAGGCAGCGGCCGCGCGGCGTTCCGTCCCTCGCCCTCGGGCCTTCGGCCCTCGACCTCTCCCCAAAAGTGAGAGGTGGACGAATCAGCGGCGGCGGCGGAGTGAGAGCAGCGCGGCGACGCCGAACAGGAGGGCGCCGAGGCCGGGCGCGTCGGCGACCTCGCAGGCGCAGGTGCCGCCGCGCGGGCGCGGGCCGGTCTCGCCGGTGGCGCCGGCGCTGCCCGTCGCGCCGCCCACGGCGGTGGTCCCCGCGAGGCCGCCGCTCCCGCCTGTCGAGCCGCCGGTGCCGGTCGTGCCGCCGTGGCCTGGCGGGATGATGAGCCCGCCCGCGCCGCTGGTGCTGCCACCCATGCCGCCCATGCCGGTGGGCGTCGCAGGCGGGACCAGGTCGCACATGCCGTCGTGGCAGGGCTGACCGCCGGGGCACTTCGCGTCCTGGCATGCGTCGAGGCACCCGCCCTTCCGGCAGACGGTCCCCGCCGGGCAGGTGAGCGTGTCGCAGCCGGTGTCGACGCACTGGCCGTCGAGCGCCCCGCCCGTCACGCAGACCTGACCGGCGTCGCAGGCGCGGCAGCTGCAGTTGGTGACGCAGGCGCCTTTGTCGCAGACCTCGCCGGGGCACGACACGCCCGCGCACGGATTCACGCAGACGCCCAGCTGGCAGAGCTGGCCGAGCGGGCAGACGACGCCGGCGCAGCCGCCCACGCAGGTGCCGGCCTGGCAGATCTGGCCGGCCGTGCAGTCGATATCGGCGCAGCGCGGATCCTTGCACAGCCCGTCGGTGTCGCACTTGAGGCCGACCGCGCAGGGGAACTCGCTGTCGTCGCACTTCGGGATGCAGACGCCCTTGCTGCAGACGTAGTTGGCCTGCGTGCAGAGGCCGTCGCCGTTGTCGACGATGCCGTCGCAGTCGTTGTCGAGGTTGTCGCACTTCTCGGCCGACATCCGGACCGCCGGCTTGCAGGTGATGCCGGCGCCGACCTGGCACTCGGTCACGCCCTGCGCGCAGACGCCCAGCATCCCGGTGTCGCACGGCTCGCCGCCGCCCTGGCAGATCACGCCGTCGATGCGGAACACCTTGTCGTTGAAGTCGCCGTCGTTGCCCTGCCACGAGGTCTGGTCCGCGTTCTCCCAGTCCTCGAACGCCAGGTAGTAGCTGTTTGGAAGCTTCGTCGACCGGTAGGCGAGCGCCATCTTCCACGGGCCGGGCATGCTGCACGCCGTGCAGGTGATGTTGCGCCGGTACTCGGAGTAGTAGATGCGCGACAGGTTCACCCCGTCGAGCTTCTTCATCAGCACGAAGCCGATCAGGCCCTTGCCATAGTTCATATCGTTGCGGACGTCGGTGCTGGTGATCGTCACGCCCACCGTCAGCGGGAAACCGCCGATTTGATAGACGTTCGCGGGCGTGCCGGTGGCGCCGGCGGTCGTGTTGTACCAGGCGATGCCGCCCTGGGCGCCGGACTGGCTGAGCACCAGCGTCGCCTGGAAGTCGCACAGCGGCAGGAACGCGCCCGGATCGGTGGACGCGTCGCTCACGGCGTTGATCATCTCGCCCACCGAGTTGAAATACGCCTGCAGCGTGATCTCGCCGTTGTTCACGGTGGCGGGGACGCTGACGCCGTTCGGCTCCACGACCGCCGCGCGCGCCGGCGCCGGCCAGCTGACCGCCGCGGCGGCCGCTGCCAGGATCGCGTGGGCGAGCGCGGGCTTTGCCCGCGCGAGCCCGTCGCGGCAGGTTCGGAACCCTCCAGGGTTCCGAGTTAATAAGTAAACAAGGTGAATACGGCGGCAGGGATTACGGTGAAGGTGACGCAAGGCAGACCCCCCAGCGCATGGCTAGAGTGTCGACGTCTTCGGCCGTAGGCTCAACATCTAAATTGTTAGGGTTCATTACCGAGGCGCGCTGATCGGCCGGGACGTGGACGAGGCCGAAGGCGTGCCCGATCTCGTGGCAGACGGTGATGGCCAGGAGCTCGCCCGAAAGATCCGTGTTGACGAACACTTGACCCCTCGGCGCGTCGTAGAGGCCGTGGAAGGGCGGCGCGGCGTTCTGGAAATGGATCGGCAGGCCGGTCGCGCTCGCGTCGGCGGCCAGCGCCAGGTGCGTGCGTGCGGCGGCGTTCCACAGCGACATCCCGGCGACGATCCCCGCCGACTGCGCGTCGCTGACGCCCGGGTCCGCGATCAGGGCGAGCGGCGCGCAGGCGTCGAACATCACGGGCGGGCCGCTCTCGTCGGGACCGCCGGCGCCGCAGCCGGTCACGGCGGCGCCGGAGAGGAGGGCGAGGGTGGTGGCGAGCAGGGGGACGCGACGGCGCACTCGAGAGCTACGAACGGCGCGCGAACTCGGCCGTGAGCTTCGTGAAAAAAAACGCGAGAAAAGCGCCAGCTCGACCGCGCGCGGCGCGGGCTCGGCCGTGGAGCGCGCCGTCGGCCAGCGCCCGAAATGCGCCGGGCCATTCCTTGTGGCTCTGGCGCGAATGCCCATATCTACGACAGGCGACTACAGGGCCGAGATGGTAGCGGGCCCGTCGTGAGAGGGCGTGAAGTTCGGGGGAGGGGAGAGGTCATGAAGCGGGTGTCACTGATCGCGGTGGGGCTGCTTGCGTACGGGCTGACGGCGGCGCGGGCGGAGGTCGGCGCGACGGCCGAGCCCGCCGCTCCCGATACCACCGAGACGACGGTGACGCCGCCGCCCGGCGTCGACGCCAGCGGCAATCCGCTGCCGCCCGGCGACGCGCAGGTCGGCGTCAACCCGCCGGCGACGCCGCCCGCGCCGCCGACGGCCGGCGCGCCCGGCAGCGTGCAGACCGCGCCCGCCGGCAGCGCCGCGATGCCGAGCGGCGCGGACGTCGACGTCAACCCGCCGGCCGCGCTGCCCCGGCCGCCCGTGCCGGTCACGCCGGTCGCGGCGCCGCGGCCGCCGCAGCGGCAGTCGATCATGCCGCCGGCCCAGGTGATCAACAACAACACGGCCGCCATCACCGGCGGCGTGATGGAGCAGGCGCTCCCCGTGCCGCAGCCGGTGCAACCGGCGCCGCCGGTACAGCCAGTGGGACCGGGCTTTGCGGACCACGGCGTCGCGCACGACAACGCGCACGCGACCACGCTCAGCCGCGTCGGGGCCGCCTTCCTGCTCGGCGGCGGCTACGAGGACTTCACGAACAGCAACCTGCGCAGCATGACCGCCGCCGGCGGCAGCTGGAACGCGCGCCTGCTGGCGGGGACGCGCCACTTCCTGGGCGTCGAGGCCGCGTACGTCGGCGCGGCGCGCGGGATCGACGCGCTGGGGGTCGGGTCGAACGCGGTGCTGCTGTCGAACGGCTTCGAGGGGAACGTGCGCCTCAACCTCCCGATCGTGATGCGCCGGGCGCAGCTGCTGGAGCCGTTCGGCTTCGTCGGGGTGGGCTGGTCGCACTACCAGGTGGCGAACACCAACAACGTCAACACGTCGGACCTGGCGAACGACGACGACGTCCTGAACTTGCCGGTCGGCGGGGGCCTCGAGTACGCGGTCGGCCGCTTCATGGCCGACGCGCGCTTCACCTACCGGCAGACCTATTACAACGACCTGATGCGGACGGGCGGCAGCCTGAGCAACTGGGGCGTGGGCGGCCAGCTGGGCGTCGCCTTCTGAGCGTCGGGTTTCGATCGCGCGCGGCGGCCCTGTAATATGGGCCGGTGGCGGTGCTGCTCGCGCTGTTCGGCCCCAAGCGAGGGGTGCGGCTGGAGATCGACGAGCAGGCGACGCTGGGCCGCTCGTCGGAGGCGGACCTGCAGCTGGTCGACGGCAAGGTGTCGCGCCTGCACTGCCGGTTCACGCTCCGGGAGGGCCGGCTGGAGGTCGCGGATCTCGGCAGCCACAACGGCACCTTCGTCAACGGCGAGCAGCTGACCGCGCCGCGCCTCCTCGCCGCCGGCGACGAGGTCGCGGTGGGCGATTCGCTGTTCCTGGTCGACGGCGGCGCCGACGCGGCGGCGGCGCGCTTCGGCGACGCGACGCTGATCGTCACGCCGGGCGGTCCGCCGGCCGAGACGGGGCGGCGGCAAGGGGAGACGCCGGCGCCCGTGGAGGCGCCCGCGCCGGACGGGGCCGGCGCGCGGCTGGCGGCGGCCACCGCGCTCGCGCTCGAGCTCGCCGGCTGCCGCGATCTCGAGTCCGCGGCGCGCGCGGTGCTGGCGGCGATGGAGACGTCGCTGGCGCCGAAGCGCGGCTTCGTCCTGCTGTGGGATCGCGGGCAGGCGCTGGCGCGGCCGCTGCTGGGGCGATCGGACGACGCGACGGTCTCCGTCTCGCGCACCGTACTGGAGCTGGCCGCGGCGCGGCGGCGCGCCGTCGCGGTGGAGGACGCCGTCGAGGATCGGGTGCTGCGCCAGGCGCGCAGCGTGGTCCGCAACCAGCTGCGCGCCGTCGCTGTCGCGCCCGTGCTGGTCGGGGGCGAGGTGGCCGGCTTCCTCCATGTCGATCGGGCGCAGCCGAGGTACGGCGCGGACGACGCGGCGCTGCTGGATTGCTTCGCGGCGGCCTTCGCGCTGACCGGGCACCTGGGCGGCGCGCCCGCGGCGGCCGCCGCGCCGGACGGGCGCCGCGGCGCGGGCGGGGCGCCGGCCGCCGACGCCCCGATCGGCGCGAGCGCGCCCTGGCGGGCGGCG
>DATBHU010000727.1:0-10358 GCA_036557265.1 Polyangia bacterium | reverse complement strand
CGGTCTGCAGCGGCGGCACCTGCGGCTGCGCGGCGTCCGGGCAGATGCTGTGCGGGAACGCCTGCGTCGACACGAACACCAGCAACACCAACTGCGGCGGCTGCAACCGGCCCTGCAACGGCACCTGCATGAACGGCACCTGCATGGGGACGATGGGCACCTCGCCGCTGCTGCCGCCCAGCATTCGCCGCATGACCAACGCCGAGTACGACGCCTCCGTGCAGGCGCTGCTCGGCACGACGCAGACGCCGAGCACCAGCTTCCCGCCCGACTCGCGCCAGATCGGCGGCTACACTCTGAACGACGCGCAGCGGATCGATCCGGTGCTGGCCAAGGCGCTGGACGACGCCGCCCAGGCGCTGGTGACGGAGGCGCGCGGCAACAACAAGCTCGCCACGCTGTCCCCCTGCTCGAACGCGACGTCGGCCACTCCAGCCGAGACCTGCGCGAAGACGTTCATCAGCTCGTTCGGCGCCAAGGCGTTCCGGCGCGCGGTGGCCAGTGACGAGCTGGCCGACCTGGTGACGCTCTACCACGCGGGCGCCGACAGCCCCGGGACGTACACCGAGGGGATCGACCTGGTGACGCGCGGGATCCTCCAGTCGGTCGGCTTCATGTACGTCACCGCGCTGGGCGGCACGCCGGCGAGCGGCAAGGTGACGCTGACCAGTGACGAGCTGGCGAGCAACCTGTCGTTCCTGGTCGCGGGCGCGCCGCCCGATCAGACGTTGAGCGACGCCGGCACCTCGGGCGGGCTGGCGGCGCCGGACGCGCGCGAACAGCAGGTGCGGCGGCTGCTCGCGACGCAGGCGGGGCGCGACCGCATGGTGCGGGTGGTGCGCGAGTGGCTGGGGATCGACCAGATCGCCGCCACCGCGAAGGACGCGACCGTCTACTCGAAGTTCACGACCGCGGTCCGGACCTCGATGGACACCGAGACGAAGAAGTTCATCGACGAGGTCGTGCAGCGCTCGACCGGCACGGTGGGCGAGCTCCTGAGCGCGAACTGGAGCATCGTCGACAGCACGCTGGCGCCCATCTACGGCGTCACCTCGGCGGGGACCGCGCACACGATGCTGCCGAAGCGGCTCGGCATCCTGAACCAGGCGGCGTTCCTGTCGGTGTTCGCGCACGCGCAGGAGACCGCCCCGGTGCTCCGCGGCGTCGCCGTCATGCGCCGGGTCGCGTGCATCACGATGCCCGACCCGACCTCGCTGAACATCGTCGTTGTGCCGCCCATGCCCGATCCCAGCAAGTCGACGCGCGATCGCTACGCCATCCACGCCACCGACGCCGCCTGCGCGACGTGCCACGACACCATCGACGAGATCGGCTTCGCGTTCGAGCTGTTCGACGGCATGGGGCAGCAGCGGCCGGCCGGGACGACGTCCGGCACGCTCGCCGACTCGCACCTGGGCGCCAACGGCATGCTGACCACCACGAACACCACCAGCAGCACGATGCTCGCGCCTTCGTCGACCTTCCCGGCCGACTTCACGGGCGCCTACGCGGACAGCAACGCGCTGGCGACGGCGCTCGGCGGGAGCGCGCAGGTGCGCGAGTGCGTGGCCCGCCAGTTCTTCCGTTCGTCCTCGGGCCGCAACGACGACTCGGTCGCCGGCGCCGAGCAGTCTTTCGTCGACAGCTGGAAGCAGCTGTCGGCAGACGCCCAGGGCAAGTTCGCGGAGGTGCTGGTCGCCTACGTGCGCAGCCCGCTGTTCGACTCACGGAGCGCGCAGTGAAGAAACGGAGCCTCGCCCGCCGTTCGTTCCTGAAGGCCGTCGGCGCCTCCGCCACGGCGTTGCCGTTCTACAAGCTGCTCGAGAACTCGGCCGCGCAGGCGGCGGGCGATCCGGTGCCGCTGCGCTTCTGCGGCATCTACCACCCGCACGGCATCTCGGCCGAGTACTTCGCGATGCTGAACGGACGCTTCTCGGGGCTGACCAACGACACCGAGACCAGCTTCAACATCACCTACACCAACAACGGCACGCAGTGCTCGCTGCAGCCGTTCGACGACGCCACCACCTACGGCCAGAGCTTCAAGAGCAAGATCCTCGTGATCGAGGGCGTCGACCTGATGTCGAACGCCAACGGCCACGACACGGCGGGCACGATCCTGACCGGCAGCACCATCGCCAACAGCAAGCCGAGCAACTCGTCGCTCGACCAGTTCATGGCGGTGGAGCGCAAGCTGGGCGCCAGCACGCGCGTCACCAGCATCGCGCTCGGGGTCGGCGACGACAGCACGGCGTCGGGGACCACGCTGTCGTTCGGACCCGGGGGCGCGCCGCTGCCCAAGATCATCGACCCGGTGCAGGCGTTCAACACGCTGTTCTCCGGCTACGTCCCGACCAACGACCCGGCGGCCGCGGCGGCGGCGATGCGCGCGCGCGCCAAGGGGCGCAGCGTGATCGACTTCGTCACCAAGGACATCGCCCGCATGAACCCGCGCCTGGCGGCGAGCGAGCAGCAGAAGCTGCAGCAGCACCTCGACTCGATCCGCGACCTCGAGAAGCAGTTCGACGATCCGACGACGGGCAGCACGGGCGCCACCTGCACCGTCCCGGGCAAGCCCGACGCCACCAAGTTCCCGTCGATCAAGCGCTACAACGGCGGCGAGCCGTACTTCGACGTCATCACCAACGTGATGATCGACCTGCTGACGCAGGCGTTCGCGTGCGACGTCACCCGCTTCGCGACGTTCTTCATGGCGGACCTGTCGTACACGAACAACCCGCTCGGGCTGCCGGCCGACAACCACGGCGGCGTCGCGCACACCTACAACGGCTCGTCGCTCGGCTCCGACGGACACCCCAGCACCCCCGGCGACGCGTCGACGTGGGTCGCGCTGGCGAAGTTCAACCGCTACTCGTACGGCAAGATGGCGCTCTTCATGCAAAAGCTGGCGGCGGCGGGCGTGCTCGACAACGTGCTGCTCTACGCGAGCAGCGACATGGGCAACCCGGCGCTGCACAGCACGCGCAACGCGCCGACGGTGCTGGCGGGCGGCGCCGCCGGGACCAACTTCCGCATGGGCCGCCGCCTGAAGATGGCGGCCGACTGCACGACCAACCTCTGGTGCTCGCCCACCGACGCCGAGTTCAAGGCGAGCACGAACAACCACCTCCTGATCTCGATCGCCCAGGCCTTCGGCCTGACCGACGTGACGACCTTCGGCACGCAGACGACGGCCAGCTGGAAGACCGGCACGCTGACCGGGTTGCTCTGAGCCGCTAGCCGCGCCGCGCCGCAGGCCCGGTCTGCGGCTATCTGATGCAAAAGTAGCGGCACACCCGCGCTACGCGCGGGAGCCGCTAGGCGCGGCGGCGGCAGAGCGCGACCGCGCCGGCGAGCGCCACGACCGCGAAGCCGGCGACGACCGCCAGATCCGTCGGCAGCGACGAGCGGGCCGGGATCAGGTCGAGGGGCAGGGCGGTGCCGTGGAAGCCGCGGCGCACGGCGGAGACGGCGTACGTCATCGGGTCGAGCGCGGTCAGCGCGGCCAGCCAGCGGCTGCCGCCGGTGGGCGGGAACATCGCGCCCGAGAGCATCCAGAGCGGGATCAGCGCGACGCTCATCACCGCGTGGTAGCCCTGGGTCGAGTCGATCCACCAGGCCATCGCGAAGCCGAGCGCGGTGAAGCCGAGGGCGGCGAGCGGGATCACCAGCGCCAGCAGCGGCCAGTTCATCGACGACAGCGGGAACCCGGCCAGCGGCGCCAGCGCCAGCAGGATCGCCACCTGGATGGTCGCGATGGCGACGCCGCCCAGGCTCTTGCCGAGCACCAGCGCGACGCGCGACACCGGCGCCGCCAGCACGGCCTGCAAGAAGCCGTGGTGGCGATCCTCGATCACCGAGATGGTCGAGAAGATCGCCGTGAACAGCAGCGTCAGCACCACGACGCCCGGGTAGAAGTACTGCAGGTAGCCGACGCCGGCGCCGCCGCCCGGGCGGAAGCTGCCCGCGAACCCCGCGCCCAGGACCGCCCACAGGATCAGCGGCTGCGCCGCGGAGCCGACGATGCGGCTCGGCTGCCGGAAGAAGCGCCGCAGATCGCGCCCCGCCAGGGCCGTCACCGTGCGGATCACGACGCCAGCCCCTTGCCGGTCAGCTTGGCGAACACGTCGGCCAGCGTCGGCCGGCTGGTGGCGATGGCGCTGAGCCGCCCGGCCGGGAACAGCTCGGCGATGCGCGGCACCACCTCGTGCCCGCGCGGCGCCTCGACGACGACGTCGCCGTCGACCACCCGCCCGGCCAGCCCGAGCCGCGTCGCGATGGTGGCGCGCAGGTCGTCGGGGTGGTCGCCGCGCACGCGCACGACGTCGCCCGCCACGTGGGCGCGCAGCTGGTCTGGCGTGCCGGTGGCGGCCACCCGCCCGCCGTCGAGGATGGCGATGCGCTGGCAGCGCTCGGCCTCCTCGGGCTGGTGGGTGGTGACGATGACGGCCGTGCCGCGCGCGGCGGCGAGCGCCGCGATCTCGTCCCAGATCCGGCGCAGCGCCTCGGGATCGACGCCGCGCCCCGGCTCGTCGAGCAGCAGCAGCGACGGCTCGTGCAGCAGCACGCGCGCGATCTCGATCCGCCGGCGCATGCCGCCGGAGTAGGTCGACGCCGCCTCGTCGGCGCGGTCGCCCAGCGCCATCAGCGCCAGCGCCGCGTCGATGCGGCGGGCGGCGACCGCGCGCGGCACGTCGTAGAGCGCGGCGCCGAGGCGCAGGTTCTCGCGCGCCGTCAACTTGAGGTCGAGGCTCGCCTCCTGGAAGACGACGCCCAGGCGCGCGCGGTAGGCCGTGTCCGCGGCCGACACCGGCTGCCCGTCGAGCGCCAGCGTCCCCGCGTGCGCGGGCAGCAGGCCCGCCAGCAGCCGGAAGGCGGTGGTCTTGCCGGCGCCGTTCGGGCCGAGCAGGCCGAACAGCTCGCCCGGCGCGACGTCGAAGCTGACGTCCTGCAGCGCCGCGCGCGCGCCGAAGCGGCGCGACAGGCCGAGGGCGCGCAGGCGCGGCGGCCGATCTCCGAAGGCGGCGGTCGCGGCCGCGGCGGTCATGCGACCGTCCGGTCGATGGCCAGCGCGACGAAGAGAAGCGTCAGGTAAACGATCGAATAGACGAACAGCGAACGCGCCCAGCGGTTCTCCGCCGCGCGCCGCAGCCCGGCCGCGGCCCAGCCGATGAACACAGCCCCGAGCAGCGCCGCCACCAGCTCGTAGCGCTGGCCGGCGACGCGCAGCGGCTCGAGCACGATCGTGGACGCCACCAGCCCGATCGAGAACACCAGCATGATCGCCCGCGTCGCGCGCACGGGCACGGTCAGCGGCAGCACCTTGAACCCGGCGCGCGCGTAGTCGGCGGCGCGGTAGGTCGCGATCGCCAGGAAGTGCGGCACCTGCCACAGGAACAGCACCGCGAACAGCGCCAGGCCGGGCGCGTCCAGGTGCCCCGTCACCGCCGTCCAGCCCATCAGCGGCGGCAGCGCGCCCGGGACCGCCCCGACGAACAGCGCCGCGCCCGAATAGCGCTTGAGCGGCGTGTAGACGGCGACGTAGCCGCCGATCGCCAGCAGGCCGAGGATGCCGGTCAGGAGGTTGCTGGCCAGGAACACCAGGGCGATGCCGACGCACGCCAGCCCCGTACCGAACGCCAGCGCCGCCTCGGGCGACACGATCGCGCGCGGCAGCGGCCGGTCGCGCGTCCGCTCCATCAGCGCGTCCGCGTCGCGTTCCAGGTACATGTTCAGGGCGTTCGACGCGGCCACCAGCAGCGCCGTTCCGATCAGCGTCATGATCGTGCGCCAGTGGGCGATCTCGCCCGGCGCCAGCCAGAGGCCGCCCAGGAACGTGATCACGACCAGGCCGGTGATGCGCGGCTTGCCGAGGCTCACCATGCTCGTGAACCAGGCGACGCTCCAGCGTCCGGGCACGGTGCGCGGGTCGGCGCGCAGCACGATCAGCACCTGCGTCGCCAGCAGCGCCGTCGCGACCGCCAGGTGCGACTCGACGGTGACCAGGTCCAGGAAGCTCGTGACCGCGCGCAGGCCCAGCGCGATCTGCACGCAGACCAGCACCGGCGCCGCGATCGCCAGCGTGCGCAGCCCGGGGCGCCCCCAGGCGCGCCGCAGCGTCACCACCGACGACGCCACCACCAGCAGCGCGACGGCGACGCCGGTCAGCCGGTGCAGCGCCTGGATCAGCACGGTCGGGTGCGCGTCCGGCCAGAGCGATCCGCGGCAGAGCGGCACGTCCGTGCAGGCCAGCGCCGCCCCCGAATGCCGCACCAGGCCGCCGAGCAGCATCTGGAAGTAGATCGCGACCGCCGCCACCAGCGCCATCCGCGCCACCGCCGGCGGCGGGGCGGGGGGGGCGACGGCCGGAACCGGCCGCGAGCGCACGGCGATGTAGAGCACCGTCAGGAAGAACAGCAGCGACGTCCCCGTGTGCGCCGTCGAGATCGGCGTCGGCAGCCGCAGCAGCACCGTGATGCCGCCCAGCAGCGCCTGCGCGAACACCAGCCCCACCGCCAGCCAGCCGAACGGCCGCAGCCCCTCGTCGCGCGCCGCCGTCAGCAGGCCCGCCAGCACCAGCGTCAGGATCACGACGCTGCCGGCCGCCAGGCGGTGGCTGTGCTCGACCAGCACGCCGCCCTCCATCTTCGGCATCATGGTGCCGTAGCAGGTCGGCCAGTCGGGGCAGGCCAGGCTGGATCCGGTTCCGTGAACCAGACCCCCGATCAGGATCAGCAGGTAGGTGGCGACCGCGGTCGCGACCGCGAAGCGGTGGACGACGCGGGGGTGCAGCAACATCGGGCGGGTTTATAGCTCAAAAACGGCCGCGCCGATTCACTTTGTCACTTCGCTTCGAACTGGAACGCCGCCTCTGCGGGCTTGTCCCCAGCGACGGTGATCTGCGCAGTTTTTGCGCCGTAGCGCTCGTGCCAGGCCTCGACCGTGTAGCTGCCCGGCGGCACGCCCGGGATCTTGAAGGTGCCGTCGTCGCCGGTGACGGCGAAGTACGGGTGGCTCGACACCAGCACGTAGGCGGTCATCCACGGGTGGACGTCGCATTTCAGCTTCACGATCTGGTCGGCGTCGTTCAGTTGCTTGGTCATCGGCGGCAGCCCCGGCACCTCCGCCTGGTTGAACAGCGTCGACGCGCCCTTGTAGCCGTGGATGTTGTGCAGCGTCTGGTCGCTGTTGGTGACCTTGAGCGGCTGTCCCAGCACGATCCCCTGCACGCGCGGCCGGTACATGCAGGCCTGCTGATCGACGCTGGCGGGGGTGGCGGGCGGATCGTAGTGGCCGGTGACGCCGGCGGTGATGCGGACGATGACGTTCTTGAGGCCGCCGCCCGGTCCGACGATCACCTCTTCCTCCTTCATCGGCGTCTTCGCGCAGTAGGGGTCGGCCTGCCGCTTGGTCAGCGCCATCTCGGGCGGCGCGCCGGTCAGCTTCACCGCGCCGGTGATGCTGCCGCCGCCCGTCGCGCCCTTGGCGGCGGGCGCAGCGGTCGGCGCGGGCGCAGCGGCGGACGGCGCCGCCGGCGCGGGCTCACGGGGCGCCTCTTTCTTGCAGGCCGCCAGGGCGACGATCGCCAGCGGCAGGACGACTCGAATTCGCGACATCATCGTGCCGCAGGTGCTAACAGGCGCACCGTCGACCGTCAAGCGCCGTTGCCGACGCGGCCGACGGCCTCCATCAGCTTGTCGATCCCCTCCGGCGTCGCGTCGAAGTAGCCGCGGATGCGCATCTGGCGGTCGACCAGGACCAGCTTCTCGCCGTGGAAGATCTCCCAGAATCCGGCGCCGCCGTCCGCGCCCGCCCCGCTGCGCTCCTTGCCGGCGCCGACCTTGAAGCCGTCGACGACGGTCGCCTGGATCGCCTGCTCGGGCCCGGTCAGGAACGACCACGCGATCGGGTTCGCGCCGTAGCGTGCCGCGTACGCCGCCAGCCGCTCCGGCGTGTCGCGCTCGGGATCGACGGAGATCGACACCAGGTGAAAATCGGGGCCGAGGTGGCGCGCGCGCTTGCCGACCTCCGCCATGCGTTCGCTCAGCAGCGGACAGGCGCCCTCGCAGGCGGTGAAGATGAAGTCGGCGACCCAGACCTTCCCCGCCAGCTCGCGGCTGCCGAACGGCTGGCCGCGCTGATCCGTCAGCGTGAACGCCGGCAGCCCGCCCAGCACCGCCGGCGCCGCCGTCAGCCGCCGCGTCATCGACCGGTAGATCGGCACGCCGAACAGCACGCCCATCACCGCCGCCCAGACGAAGGGGTTCTGGATCAGGCGGGCCGTGATCGGTAGCGGGCGCGCGGGCTCGGGCACGTCGCGCGCAACCTAGCGCAGCTTCGCCGCAGGAGCACATTTGAAAAAGTAGCCGCACCCTCGCGCTTCGCGCGAGAGCGGCTAGCGCAGCTTGTGCAGGTAAAGCGTGGGCAGATTCCCGGAGGCGTCGCGGCGCGCCTTGTCGGACGAGGTGCCCATCCGGCCGGAGGGGCGCTGCTCGATCACCCAGACGGCCAGCGAGCCCGGCTCGGTGGCGGCGGCCAGCAGCAGCGAGCCGTCGCCCTGGGGGCCCCAGGCCAGCGCCTCGATCTGCCCGTCCAGGGGCTGCACGCCGACGACCTGATCGTGCTCGCGCGGCTTCCAGATGTGGACGATGCCGTTGCGGTATCCGCTGGCCAGCAGCGCGCCGCCGGGGCCGAAGGCCAGCGCCGTGGCCAGGCTCGGCTGGCTGACCAGTCGGACGGGCAGGGGCGGCATCTCGCCCTCGCCGGCGAAGCTCCAGACCACGACGTCCGGGCCGTCGCTGGTCGCCAGCAGCTGGCTGTCGCTGCTCCAGCTGAGCCAGCGTGGCTTCAGCGGCGTGCCCGGCAGCACCGTGTCGGTCCCCTGCGGGAAGCGCCAGAAGTGGACGTTGTTGTCCTGGCACCCGGACGCCACCACGCGCCCGTCGGGGCTCCAGGCGAGGCTGAGCATCGACCCCTTGCCCGCCAGGTGGCGCAGCCGCCCGCCGGTGTGCGGGTCGATGACGTGGACGCCGCCGTAGCACGAGCAGGCGAGGGCCGCGCCGTCGGGCGACCAGATCATCCCGGTGATGGTGCTGTCGGCGGGCGGGATGCGCCGCAGCTGCTTGCCGTCGGCCGAGAAGATGAAGCCCGCGTCGCCCTTCGCCACCGCGAGCAGATCGCCCTTCGGGCTCCAGGCGATGACGTCGATCGACTTACGCGCCGGCCGCATGACGGTCAGCGGTTCGTCGGCGCCGAGCTGGAAGATCTGGACGGCGCCGTCCTCGCCGGCGGTGGCGATGCGCGCCTGGCCCGGCTGCCAGTCCATCGCGGTGACGCCGCCCTCGTGCAGCGTGCGCCGCGCGATAGGGAAGCCGTCGGCGGCGCGGCGGACCTCGACGACGCCGGCCGCGGTCGCGACCGCCAGCTCGGCGCCGGTGTTCCCCCAGGCGATCGCGCGCGGGAACTCGCCGACGTCCACCTTCCAGCCCTTGGCCTTGGCGGTCGCCAGCGATCCGCCCGCGCCCACCGCCGGCATGCGGTGCGCGCTGGGACGCTGCTGGGCGGGGATGCGGACGTCGGACGGGCGCGTGCCGCGGCCGAGGGCGCGGTCGATGGCGTGGCGCCCGATGTTCAGCAGCTGCTCGAGCGGCAGGTTCCCGTAGCTGGTGCTGCGGACGCGCGCGGTGGCGTTGACCGACCGCAGCCAGCGCTCCATCGCGGCGACCTCGGTCTGCGACACCATGTCGGTCTTGTTCACGATCAGGACGTTGGCGAACGCGATCTGCTCGTGCCCGCCGGTCTTGCCCTCCGTGTAGAGCGACAGCAGCCGGCCGTCGACGAGCATCGCCAGGCCGTCCAGGCGGAAGCTGCGCTGGATCTCCTGATCCATCAGGAACGTGCGCACGATCGGGCCGGGATCGGCGGGACCGGTCGCCTCGATCAGGACGCGATCGTACTGGGCGCGGCGGCGCGTGACGCCGACCAGCGCGCGGATCAGATCGCCGCGGACGGTGCCGCACACCAGGCCGTCGTCCATGTCGAAGATCTCTTCGTCGCTGGAGATGACCGGCGCGCCTTCGACCGTCACCTCGCCGATCTCGTTCTGGATGACGAGGATCCGCTGGCCGCTCTCGCTGACGATGCGGTTGATCAGCGTCGTCTTTCCCGCACCCATGGCCCCGGCGAGAACGGTGACGGGGATCTTGGGGGTCATCGCGGCGCCCCAGATCTAGCGCGCGTTTCCCCATTCGCGCAATCGGGTAGGGGCAGTCAATCGCCTGGTTTCGTTCCTGTGGTATCGATCGGGGGTGAGCCAGATCGCGGGCGAAGCGACCGCCGCCGACGTCCCAACGACCGCG
>DATBHU010000726.1:0-1526 GCA_036557265.1 Polyangia bacterium | reverse complement strand
ATCCGCCGGTCCGGGCCAAGGGGGAATCGCCGGCACCGTCGACACGGGCGGCAGCGGCGGGACGATCGGAACCGGCGACGCGGGCGCCGGCGGATCGAGCGGCGGCTCGGGCGGGACGGCGACCGGCGCGGCGGGCCGCGGCGGCGCGTCCGGCGGCGGCACCGCCGGCAGCAGCGGCGGGCGCGGCGGCGCGGCGGGCCGCGGTGGCGCGGCCGGCGGCGCCGCGGGTCGCGGCGGGACCGGCGGCAGCGCCGGCAGCGGCTCGGGCGGGAGCGGAACGGGCGGCGCCACCGGCACCGGCGCCGGTCCGGGCTGCACGCCCCCGACCAGCTACCCGAACCTCTTCGTCACGGTCTCCGGCCACACGCAGGCCGACAGCGACGCGAAGGTCGCCGCCGCCTGGACCAAGCTGTTCACCGCGGGCGGCTCGGGCGCGATCTACTTCAACGGGCCGGGCGCGGACGAATCGTACGTCGAGGATCTCTACAACGGCGACGTGCGCACCGAGGGCATGTCGTACGGCATGACGATCGCCGTCCAGCTCGATCACCAGACCGAGTTCGACCGCCTCTGGACCTGGGTCAAGAACCACATGGCGCAGGGGACGACCGGGCAGCAGATCGCCTGGTCGGCCACGCCCCAGGGCCAGAAGAAGTCTTCCGGCGGCGCGCCGGACGGCGACGAGTACTTCGCGACCGCCCTGCTGTTCGCCTCCAAGCGCTGGGGCGACACCTCCGGGAAATTCAACTACCGGACCGAGGCGCAGTGGGTGCTCGACCTGCTGCGGACGAAGGAGTTCAACCAGAGCGCGCACATCGTCCAGTTCGTGGCGGGCTCCGGGAACACCGACGGCTCGTACGTGCTGCCGGCCTTCTATCAAGTGTGGGCGTGCACGGACACCGCCAACGCGGACTTCTGGAACGCCGCCGTCACGGCGGGGCGCACCTTCTTCCACAACGCGATCGACTCGAACGGCGTGATCGGCGATCAGTCGTCATTCACCGGCCAGACCGTGAAGGGGCCGGGTTCGGACACGATCCGCTGCGTGGCGAACATCATGATGGACCACAACTTCTTCAACGCCGACCCCTGGCAGACGGACACCTACGCGACGAAGTACGGCGCGTACGAGATGACCCACGCCAACGGCGTCGCCCAGCAGTCGTGCGACGCGCTGCTCGGCTTCGGCCTGCCGGCGTCGACCGGCAAGGCGTTCGTCGACAAGCTGTGGTCGATGAACGTCCCGAACCGCGACTACTGGAACGGCATCCTCTACATGCTGGCGCTGGTGCATGTGAGCGGGAATTTTCATTTGTACTACTGACCTCCGGCCCGCTGACTCGGGCCCGCCCCTCCCCGCCTCTCCTACTGACAGCCCGGCGGCTGACACCGCGGCGACTGACAGCTCGCCAGCCGCTCGGATCCCCCGCCCCCCACCGCGACCCCCGTTACGCGCGGGCCCCCACGCCTCGCTTTGACCGAGCGCCGTGGGCCGCGCGTGGGCTTTTTCCGGCGCGAGGGCTGCC
>DATBHU010000725.1:0-5713 GCA_036557265.1 Polyangia bacterium | reverse complement strand
GCGCCTCTTCCGCTACACCCGGCCCTACGCGCGGCTGCGCAACGTGCTGGGTTTGCTGGTGGTGGTGCGCGCCATCCAGCTGCCGCTGGTGGTCTGGGCGACGGCGCAGATCATCAGCGGGCCCGTCGCCCGCCGGGACGCGCACGGCACGGTCCTGGGCGTGCTGGGATTCCTGGCCCTGGCCGCGGGCACCGAGCTCTGCTTCGTCTTCCGCATGCGCTACGCGCTGATGCTGGGCGAGGGGGTGGTCCACGATCTGCGCAACGACATCTACGCGCACCTGCTGCGCATGCCGATGAGCTTCTTCTCGCGCGCCGCGGTGGGCGGGCTGGTCGCACGCGTCACCTCGGACATGGAGGTGATCCGCATCGGCGTGCAGGACGTCGCGTTCGTGTCGATCGTGACGCTGGGGAGCGCGCTGATCTCGGCGGGGCTGATGATCTACTACGACTGGCGGCTGTTCCTGGTCGTGTCGATCATGGTGCCGGGCGTCTGGATGCTGGTGCGCCGCCTGCGCGGCCGCCTCGGGCAGGCCCACCGCGATCAGCAGGAGAGCTTCGCGCGCGTCACCGCCACCCTGGCCGAGAGCGTGGCCGGCATCCGCGAGATCCAGAGCTTCGCCCGCCAGGGCGCCAGCGCGGAGCGCTTCGCGGCGCTGGTGCACGATCACGCGCGCTACAACATGGCCGCCGCCCGCCACGGCGCGATCATCCAGCCGTTCCTCGAATGGAACGGCCAGCTGTTCCTCTGCCTGGTGCTGGTGATCGGCGGCTACCAGGCGCTGGTCGGGGGCGTGCCGCTGGCGGCGCTGATCCAGTTCGTGTTCCTGTCGAACGGCCTGTTCGCGGCGATCCCGAACCTGGGCACGCAGTACAACCAGGCGCTGGCGGCGATGGCGGGCGCCGAGCGCGTGTTCGCGCTGCTCGACACCCGCCCCGACTGGGAGGACGCGCCCGGCGCGACGCCGCTCGACCGGGTGGCGGGCGACGTCCGCCTCGACGGCGTCGGCTTCGCGTACGAGGCGGAGCGGCGCGTGCTCGCCGACGTCGACCTTCACGCCGCGTCCGGACGGACCGTCGCGTTGGTCGGCGCCACCGGCAGCGGCAAGAGCACGCTGGCCAGCCTGGTGGCCAAGCTGTACCTGCCCACGGCGGGCCGCATCGCCGTCGACGGGCGTGATCTCGCGGGCGTGTCGGGAGCGTCGCTGCGCCGTCACATCGCCTGCGTCACGCAGGACAACTTCCTCTACGCGGGGACGGTGGCCGACAACATCCGCGTCGGACGCCCGGACGCCAGCGACGCCGACGTGCGCGCGGCGGCGCGCGCGCTCGACGTCGAGCAGCTGATCGACGCGCTGCCCGGCGGCTTCGCCACCGAGGTCGGCGAGGGTGGGGGGCGGCTGTCGCTCGGGCAGCGGCAGGTGGTCTGCTTCGCGCGCGCGATGCTGGCCGACCCGCGCATCCTGATCCTCGACGAGGCGACCAGCTCGGTCGACGTCGTCACCGAGACGCGCATGCAGGCGGCGCTGGTGCGCCTGCGGACGGGGCGCACCAGCTTCGTGATCGCGCACCGCCTGGCGACGGTGCGCCACGCCGACGAGATCGTCGTGCTGGACCACGGCCGCATCGTCGAGCGCGGCACGCACGCGGCGCTGCTGGCCGCGGGCGGCGCCTACGCGCGCACGTTCCGGCGCGCCGCCGGCGTCGGCGGCTGATCAGCCCGCCGTCACTGCGCCGGGCAGACGCCGCCGCACGAGCCGGGCAGGGCGATGGTCGGATCGCCGCCGTCCTGGATGATCAGGATCTGCGAGCATGGCAGGTTCGTGAAGTCGTCGAGGCAGGTGGCGCCCGCGTCGCGATCGTAGTTGGGGCAGGTGGGGGGATACTGGTCGCACTTGTCGGGCTTCGCCTGGCACGACGCGACCGACGTGCTGTACGTCTGGACGAACGCCATCGTCTGGTAGGAGGGCGGGATGCAGTCGAAGGCGCGCACGCATCCCTGCTGGATGATGTCGTGGCAGAACGCCTCCGCCTTCGCGCCCGTGTCGTCGCCCTTGCAGGCGGCGAGCGCGAGCAGCGCGACGACGCCCGCCAGTGACGATCGCAGTCGCCGCATCACCCTCACGCGGGCGCCACGGGAACGACCGGCGGCCCCGCCTTCGGCAGCTCCGCCTCGACCGGCACCGGCGCGTAGAAGATCCGCCGGTAGAGGACCGCCGTCGTCATGAACATCCAGGGGAGCGTCCAGATGAGGGGGATCAGGAGGCCGAGCGCCGACACGCCGACCAGCAAGCTGACCAGGAACAAGAGGCCGAACACGCTCCACCATTTGTGATGGATGGCGCGCCGGGAGGTCTCCATCGCCTTCCAGGTGGGCAGCCCCTGGTCGCAGACCAGCTGCTCTGCGAGCTGGTAGCCGACCGCCAGATAGATCCCGGGGATGAGCAGCAGGGCCAGGCCGAGCGCGGTCATGGCGAAGACGAGCAGCGCCGTGGGGATGAGGACGCGGGCGCGCGCAACGTAGCTGAACGCGGTCCCGAACGAGATCGGCTGCCCGAGCGCGCGGCGGACGCACATCATGTACACCCCGACCGTGAAGGGCGTCATCAGCGCGCCGACCATACCCTCGAACGCCTGCTTCGCGACCACGCCCGGATCCTTGCTGAGGAATAGCCCCAACACGACGCCGAAGATCGCGTCCGTCACCAGGTAGATGACGCCGATGACGATGGCGGCGCCCCAGAACGTTCCCTTCATCCCCTTCGTCAGGCGCCAGGCCTCGTCCATCACCTCGCCGACGGTGAAGTCGTAGCCGCCGGCCACCGCGTTCTCGATGTTCGCGGGCAGCCCCGCAGCAGGCACGGGCGCGTTCAGCTCGGCCTGCGGCGCTTCGTACGGATTCGTCGGCTCGGAAGGTCCCATTCCCTCACCCCGAACGCCATTGTATCCGGTCGCGCGTTCGCTCAACAGCGGGGGCGAAGCGCGATAGGGTCTGGGCGTGCCCTTGCGTCCAATCGGTCTCGCCACTCTGCTCGCGCTGGCCGCCTGTCGGGGCGGTCATCCACCGGCCGGCGGCGTCGAACGCGAGACGATCGATCACAGCGAGGTGCACCTGCTGCCCCGGTCGGCGAACGGGCGCGAGTACCGCATCACCGTCGGGCTGCCCGACTCGTACGCGCAGAGCCCGGAGCGGCGCTACCCGATCGTCTACGTCACCGACGGCTACTGGGACTACAAGCTGATGAAGTCGATCGTCGGCGGGCTGGTCTACGACAAGGCGATGCCCGAGGCGATCCTGGTCGGCATCGGCTACGCGGGCGACGCGCCCGACTACGGCCGCCTGCGCCGGTGGGATCTGACGCCCGTCCCCGACCGCCCCGCCGAGGACGCGGACAAGGGCGAGAGCGGGCACGGCGGTGAATTTCTCGCCGTGCTGGAGACGCAGATCATGCCGTTCGTCGAGGGGCGCTATCGCGTCGATCCGTCGTACCGCGTGCTGGGTGGGTCGTCGCTGGGCGGCCTGTTCGCGCTCTACGTGCTGTTCACCAGGCCGGCGCTGTTCGCGGCGTACGTCGCGCCCAGCCCCGCGGTGCCGTTCGCCGGCGACTGGCTGTTCGCATACGAGGAGGCGTTCGCGAAGTCGGGCAAGCCGCTCGCGGCGCGCCTGTACATGACCGGCGCCGCCGCCGAGGAGCCGGGCTTCCTCGCCGGCATCCAGCGCTTCGACGCCCGCCTGCGCGAGCGCCACTACCCTCATCTCGCCTACGCGTTCCGGCTGATCGACGGCGAGCGCCACGCCGGCACCAAGCCCGAGAGCTTCAACCGTGGTCTGCGCTTCGCCTTCGCGCCGCGGGCCCCCGCACCCTGACCCTCTCCCCGACGGGAGAGCGAACAGAGAGCGATCACTTCCCCGGCAGCTTGCCTTTGAGCAGATCCCCGAGCGTGCCCATGCCGCCGCCGCCGGAGGCGCGGCGGGCGGCCGCCCGGCCCTCGTCGTCGACGTGCTCGGCGCGCGACGCGCGGCCGAGCGAGATGCGGCGCTTGTCCGGCTCGATCGCGAGCACGGCGACCTCCAGCGTGTCGCCCGGCTTCACGGCGTCGCGCGCGTGGCGGAGCGGCCGGCCTTCGCCGAGCTCGCTGATGTGGATGAGGCCCTCCACGCCCGGCGCCAGCTCCACGAACGCGCCGAACGGCTCGGCGCGCGTCACCGCGCCGCGCACGATGGTGCCGGCCGGAAACTGCGCGGCGGCGTCCTGCCAGGGATCGCGCTCCAGCGCCTTGAGCGAGAACGACACCTGCTCCGGGCGGCGCGGATCGTCGCGCGCCTCGATCCGCATCACCTGCACGGTGACCGGCTGCCCGACCGTCAGCACGTCGGACGGACGCACCCCGCGCTGAAAGCCGATCTCCGACGCGGGCAGCAGCCCCTCGATCCCGCCCACGTCGACGAACGCGCCGAAGTCCTTGAGCGCGGTCACCACGCCCGGCAGCACCGCGCCGACGACCAGCTTGGCGCGCGTCTCGGCGGCGCGCCCGCGCGCCTCTTCCTCGAGCAGCGCGCGCCGCGACAGCACGACGTTGGCGCCGCGCCGATCGTCCTCGTAACGCGTGACCCGGAACTCGAGCTTGCGGCCGATGTACTCGGCCGGATCCGCGACCGGCCGCAGCTCCAGCTGCGACATCGGGCAGAACGCGCGCACGCCCGCGACGTCGACCTCGAGGCCGCCCTTGTTGACGCCGGTGATCACGCCCTCGACGGGCAGGCCGGTGGTGGCTGCCTCGGCGAGGCTCGTGCGCCCGCCCGGTCCGTGGCCCGCGCCGCGCCGCAGGACGTAGAAGCCCTGCCGCTCGCCCATCGCCACCACCCGCGCGTCCAGCGTGTCGCCCGCCTTCGCCGTCAGCTGTCCGCTCGCGTCGCGCAGCTCCAGCGTCTCCAGCGTCCCCTCGCCGCCGCCGTCGAGATCGAGCACCGTCACCTCCTGCCCGACAGAGACGATGCGGCCGCGCACGCGATCGCCGATGGCGAGCCGCGGCCGGCGCGCGCGGCCAGCCGCCTTCTCGGAGGCCGCGAACATCGCGGCGAAGTCTTCGTCAGGGGCGGCGTCGGGGGCGTCGGGCGGCTTGCGGTCGGCCATGGGCGCGCCAGTCTACGATGCCCGACCGTCAGCTGCCTTAACGTTGGCTGGCCGGTAGGTCGACCGGTGTGCAAATCTTGTCGTGCCCACCGCCAACTTGATTTGCAGTCGGCGGCCCGGTGGGCGACGATAGTCCTGCAGAACCGGGGGGCGGCGTCCTGGCGTGACGATTGCTTCTGCGGGACGCGCCGGAGGTGTGTATGACTGTCGTGGAAGCTGCTCGTAGGTGCCGTTGGGGATTGCTGGCCGTGGCTGCCGCCCTCGGGGGTTGCAACCCGAGCAACCTCGGAAACCCGCCACCGGACGCCGGCCCGCCCGACGTCGCCTCTCGGCCGGACGTGGCCCCGCCCGACGTCCCCACCACGCCCGACGTCATGCCGCCGCCCGACGTCGCCCCGCAGCGGGACGGCGGCGTCGACAGCACGATGAAGCCCGACGTGCCGCCGCCGGAGCCCGATCCGATCACCCGGACCAGCCACTATCAGGCCAGCAACCGCAACGTCGACCTCCTGTTCCTGGTCGACGATTCGTCGTCGATGCGGCTGTCGCAGACCAACCTGCTGCGGAACTTCCCGATCC
>DATBHU010000724.1:0-2497 GCA_036557265.1 Polyangia bacterium | reverse complement strand
GCTGGCCGCGCGGATCGCCCTCGTGCATGCCGTGACAGCTGCTGCAGGTCAGCCCGCCCTGCTGCGCGCACTTCGACTGCAGCAGCCCCTGGAATTCGTAGGCCGTCAGCCGCGGCGTGCCGTCGTCCCAGAAGCGCGCCGCGAACGCGCCCGGCTGCCCGCGCAGCGACGTCTCGCGCTGGAGCGGACGGCTGTAGCGCCCGAGATCGTCGCCCGGCACGAACGGATCGCCGTGCGCCAGGAACGGCCCGACGTCGGCCGTGATCCGCTGGCCGTGGCAGCGCCCGCACAGGTCGGCCGCGCGCGCCGGCGCCAGGCGCGACGGGTTCACGATGGTCGGATCGGCGCGCGGCGCGAGGTGGAGGGCGTAGCGCCGCGACGGATCGGCGTTGGCGCGGGCGTGCTCGGCGCCCGGGCCGTGGCACGCCTCGCAGGCGATGCCCAGCTCGGCGACGGTCGTGCGGAACGATCCCGACGTCGGATCGCGACCCGGGTTGGGCCCGACGTTGTGGCAGAAGACGCAGTTGTCGTTCCAGCGCGTGACGTGGCGGTCGAACACCGCGTTGCCGCCGTAGCTCGGCCGTGTCGGGTCGTCGACGGCGGCGTCATCGGGAAACAGGAACGCGCCGGTCATGGGAAACCAGCGCTTCTCCTCGATCTGATACGCGACCGGCAGCCGCCAGAGCGCGTCGCCCTCGGCCGCCAGGTACTGCTGATACCGGCGCGACCCGACCGCGCGCACCACCTTGACCGTGCGCGCGGGCGCTCCCGCCGACGCGAACGTCATCCGGTAACCGCCGTCGGCGTCGCGATCCATGCGCGCCTCGACGCCGGCGTGCCGCAAGGTCGCGCCCGAGAAGTCGCCCCGCACGGTGGTCGCCGTCGCGTTGGTCGTCATCGTCCGATGAAACGTCCGCGCCCAGCTCCGGTAGTGGTCCTGATGGCAGCGCCGGCAAGCCATCGATCCGACGTAGGCGCCGCCGTGCAGATCGCGCGCCCTGCCCAGGTCCGCCGACACGGCGCCCCGCTCGCGGCGGGCGGCGAGCACGGCCGCTGACGCGCCCAGCGCGACCAGCACGAGCTTGGCGAACCGCACGCGCGCCACGAAGCGCATCCTACGCCGCCGGACGCGCGTCGACGATGGCGCTTTCGGCGCGCGCCCGAGCCACGACCACCGCCACCGACCGCTGACCTCGTCCTTGACCACCCCGCATTTCGTGGTCAGGTTCGGTCTGGATGGGTTGGTCGCCCGCGAGGGGGACGGTGTGAGATGTTGCTGCTGTTGCTGCGCCTGCTGACGTTGCCGGCGCCGGCGCTGCCGGCGGTCGCCGTCATGGACAGCAAGGCCCGGCCGGCCGCCGCCCTCGACGCGAACGCCCTGCGCGCCGCGCGCAACGATCTGGCAATGATCGAGGCCGGGCCGCACCGGATCCGCGCCATGCTGCCGGCCGCCGCCGATCGGGCGATCTACACCGGCTGCGTCGCCCAGCGCCTCGCCGAGGCGCAGGTGCACGTCGCGATCGCGCGCGACGAGATGCAACACCTGACCGGCGGCCCACCCGCGCCGCCGCCGGCCGAGCAGAACCACGCCCGCGACCGCATCGCGCTGCTGGCGCAGCGCACGCGCGACGTCGAGCGCGACGCCCTCCGCTGCGTCGACCAGGACGACAGCTCGATCAGCGCGACCAAATCGGAGACCACCGTGCCGCTCATGGTGATGCCGCGTCCCGACCCCACGCTGCCGCCTCCGCCCGCCTATCCGTGCCCGTCGGGCGGCGCTTGCCTGGTCATCCCCGAGCCGTGACGAGCGGCGACGCCGGCGGGCCCGCCCCGTCGTCGGTCACATCCGCTTGTTCGCGAGCGCGAGGCCGCTCTTGGCGCTCGCGTTTCCGGGGTCGAGCTTGAGCGCGTCCTCGTAGGCCTTGGCGGCCTCCTTGTATCGCGCCAGCCGGAAGTGCGCGTCGCCCAGCAGCACGCGCGCCTTCACGCCGCCGCCGCGCTCCGCCGCCAGCTCGGCCGCGCGCGCCGCGTCCGCGTACTTCTTCTCCTGGAACGAGACCTCGGCCAGCCCGACCAGCGCCGGGCCGCGCTCGCGCTTCGACTTCGTCAGCTTCTCGAAGATCCCCCGCGCCTCGGCGAACCGCTCGGCGCGCAGCATCCGCTCGCCCTCCGCCAGCATGCGCTTGTTCTCCGCGCCGCCGCCGCCGGCCGAGGAGCCGCGCCCGCTCGTCTTCACCTTCGCCGTCGCGTCGCCGTCACCATCCGCCTTGGCCTCGGCCCCGTTCTCGTCGGGCGCCGGGTCCTTCGCCTCGTCGCCCGCGGTGTCCGGCTCGGCCGCATTGGCGGCCACAGGCGGCGTCGGAGGGACGGGCGGCGTCGGCGCGACGACCGCGGGCCGCGCGACCACCGCCGGCACCGGCGTCTCCACGGCCACCTTGGCCTTCAACTCGCCGCGGCTGGCGCGGCCGACCCAGACGAACGCCAGCGCCAGGCCCAG
>DATBHU010000723.1:0-6731 GCA_036557265.1 Polyangia bacterium | reverse complement strand
GCCCTTCCACCGGCTCCTCGGTGCGCTTGACCGCGTGGTCGAACGCGCGCGGCGACAGCGCCAGCGCCAGCTGCGCGTCGTGCACCGCCAGGATGGCGCGCCGGTCCTCCGCGCTCGGGTAAGGAATCTGCAGGTGGAACTCGAAGCGCCCCGGGCGCAGCAGCGCAGGATCCAGCGCTTCGACCAGGTTGGTCGTGCCGACCACGAACACCAGCTCGTCCTTGCGAAAGCCGTCCATCTCCGTGAGCAGCTGGTTGACCATCGAGTGCTCGACGCCCGATCCCGTGAAGGTGCCGCGGGCCGCGGCGAACGAGTCGAGCTCGTCGAAGATGATCACGGCCGGCGCGGCCTGGCGCGCGCGCACGAACACCTGGCGCAAGCTCTCCTCCGACTCGCCCACCCACTTGCTCTTCAGCTCGGGCCCCGACACCACCGTGACGGCGGCGCCCAGCGCGGAGGCCATGGCCTTCGCGAACAACGTCTTGCCGGTTCCGGGCGGGCCCCAGAAGATCATCCCGCGCGGCAGCAGCGCCTCGATGCGCCGCACGGCGGCCGCGTCGGGCGCGCGGTCCTTGCGCGCGAGCACCTCGAGGATCTCCTGGCGCAGGCGATCCTTCACGCGCGGGTAGCCGCCGATGTCGCGGTCGAGCGAGACCTCGGGCAAGGTCAGCGTCCCGCCCAGCGTCGCGGCGCGCAGCTGGGCCCAGGCCGGCCCGGCGTCGGCCGGGTAGTCTTCCCCCGACAGCGACGAGAGCAATCGTCGCAGGCGAACCGCGTTCACGCCCGAGACCTGCCGGTAGAGGCGATAGGCGTCCAGGCCCTGCCCCAGCTTGCGCGCCTCACGCCGGGTGACGAGGCGGCCCAGGCGATCGCGCGGCACGCCCGTGACGGAGACGTGGCGCGGGAACAGGTTCAGGATCACGCGCGGCACCGGGAAGGACGGATCCTTGAATCCCAGCCACAGCGTGGCGGGGTTCTCGTAAAGAAGCGGGATCACCTCGCGCGCCTCGGCGGTGAGGCCGCCTGTCGACGCGGTCAGCAGATCGAGGTGGGGCAGCACCACCACCCGCTCGCCCACCGCGCCGCGAACGGCGTCGCGCAGCTGGCTGATGATGAGGCCGATGAGGCCCATGCCCGGCGGCGCCGGCGGCGCGTCGGGGGCGGGCCGTCCGTCGAGGTAGATGCAGCGGCGATCCTCCAGCTTCAGCCGCTCGCGCAACGCCCGGTAGAGAAACGGCGTCAGCTCCTTCTCGCACTCGATCAGCACGGGCAGACCGCGCCGCAGACCTTCGTGGGCCGCCGCCAGCTCCGCTGGATAGGCGGCCTCGACGGCCGCGAAAGCGTCCAGCTCGGCGGGCAGCGCCGCCTCGGGCACCAGCAGACTACCCGACGCCGGCGCCGACGCCGGCGCCGCCGCCGCGCCGTCCCCGCTCAAACGCGCACCTTGATGGTGAGCGATCCGTCCTCGGCCTCGTGCACGGACTCGATCTCCCCCAGCTGCGCCGCCCGCTCCTTGAGCGCCGCGGCCGTCACGCGCGCGGTCACGTCGTCCATCTCGCGCTGCAGCTCGCGCGCCTTCACCTCCAGGCGGGCGGTCAGCGCGCGCCGCCGCTGCTCGCCCTCGCTCGCGATCGCCGCCTCCAGCGCGCGGCGGGCCTCGGCGCGCACGTCTTTCTCGGCCTCGCCGCGCCGCTCCTCCGGGACCAGCGTCTCCTTCTCGACGGCGCGGACGATCTCGGCGTCGGCCTGGACGCGGATGCTGATCTTGCCTTCGGCCAGCGCCACCCGCACCTCGGTGCCGTCGTCCTCGGTCCGGATCATGTCGCCGCCCGCGCGCGTGAACCCCCGCCGCGCCAGCTCCTCGGCCAGCAGCTGGGACAGGCGCTCGGGCGCCAGCACCGGCAGCAGCTCGAGGGCCGCCTCGACGTGATCCTCGACGTGCACGACGCGCGTGATCGATTCGCTGACGCGAAGTCGGTACCTCCTGCTCATGGCGCGGGCGTCCTTTCTACAGCGATCGGCGCGGCGCTGCCCAGGGCGAGCCTCTCCAGCTCTGCCTGAGCGGCGCGCGCGTTCGCGACGGCGGGAGAAGCCAGCGCCTCGTAACGCGCCAGCAGAAACTGCGCGGCGGCGTGGCCGTCGTCCAGGAAGCCGATGTTCCGGTGCTCGCCGTCCCAGCGCGCCCACTGCCCGAGCGCCCCCAGCAAGGCGCCGGACGCGCGCCGGGCGGCCAGGCGGTCCGAGAGGGGCGCCTCCGGATCCAGCCCACCCACCAGCGCCTCGACGGGCAGAGGACGCGCACACAGGCGACCGCCCGCGTCGGCGATCCACAGCGCCAGATCGCGCCGGTTCGCGCCGCTCGCTGCCTCCATGAAAGCGGCCAGCACGGCGCTCTCGGCCGTGCCGATCCGGATGGCCAGCGCGGGCGCGCTGATCGCGCGCTTGTGGCGCGCGGCCGCCAACCAGCGGCGCGTCAGATCCGGCGCCAGCGCCTCCAGCGCCAGTGTGGAACCGCCGGCCTGTTCGTCCGCGAACAGCGACGCCCACGCCGGCGCCGCCGGCGGTGTGGCGCCGGCCGTCGCCAGCACGGGACAGGCCGTCAGCCAGGCGAGCGGAAGGCCGCGCACGTCCTCCTGCGCGGCCAGCGCTCCGGACAGGTGCGCCGGCCCCAGCTCCCCGTCGAGCGCCGCCAGCCCGTCGAGCGCGAAGACGACCAGCAGCTGATCCGCGAGCGTCTCCGGCCGCGCGTGCAGGGGCGCGACGTCGACGCTGCGCAGGTTGCCGCCCAGCAACCAGCGCAAGAGGGAGAGGCTGGCTCCCGTGAACCGGAACACCGGCGGCGCGCGCCGCTGCCACAGCCGCCCGGCCGCCGCCGGGATCCCCTGGGCGCCGAGAAACTGCAGCGGGCGCGCGCCGCCGCGGCGGGCGAGCACCTGCACCAGACCGCGGGCCAGCGTCTCCTCGAGCAGGCGGCCCGCCGAAGCGCCGAGCGCCGCGGGGCGCGCGCCACCCCGCCCGATCAACGGTTCGACCGCCTCCCAGGCACAGAGACCCACCAGGGCCCGCGCCACTTGCAGGAGATCCGCCTCGGCCGCGGTCACCGTCGGCGCCGCGCCGGTCATGCCCGCCTCGACGCGCGCAACGCGCGTGCGGCAGCCGGCCAGCCGTTGACGGTCAAGCTGCGCTCCGCCGCAGACAGCCGGAGCTCGACGGTGTTGCCGGTGTGGAAGCGCGGATCGTCCGCGGCGTAGCGCGCGCTGAGCCGGTGCATCTCCTGGTTGGCCGACCCGATCCAGCGCCGGCCCCCGGCGGGCTCTGGGCGGGTGCGGTCATAGCGTCCGTCGACCAGCAGATCGCACGACGCCAGCAGCGCGGCGGCGCGCCGGGACGCGCGCAGCTCGGCCAGCGTGTAGCCCGAGAACACCATCACCGACAGTCCGGCCGCGCGAACGATCTCCGCGAACACCGCCGCGGCCTCCGCCTGGGCGAACGGCTCCCCGCCGAGCAAGGTCACGCCCTCCAGCCCCGGAACCGCGCACGCCGCAGCCGCGAGCGCGGCGGGGACGCGGACCTCGCCGCCGCTGAACGAAAGCATCTCGGGGTTGCAGCAGCCCGGACAGCGCAGCGGGCACCCCTGCAGCCAGACCGCAAAGCGGCGGCCCGGCCCCTCCGCCTCGGTGTCAGGGACGACGGCGGCGACGCGCAAGACGCCGGCGGCCTCGCTGGACCGGCCGGCTCGGGCGGCTGAATCGAGTTCGCGGGTCATTGGCCTTCGGTCCCGCGCGTCTTCCGGCTCCCCCTCAACGTGCTCCGTCCAGGATAACGCCAACCGGAGCGGCGATTCTGTCATTCGTACATCACTGTCCTCGCGCTGAAGACCGGCGATCTCGCCGATCCGTATACCAATCCGGCCATGGTGATCGCCGGCCGGTACTGACGGTTGTCAGTCGCGGGATCCGTGAGTATGTTCCGCCCCCCATGGACATCCGTACTCTCGTCGAAGATTTCACCGCGCGTCTCGGTTCGCTGATCGAAGGCCAGGTTATCGAGCGTGCTCGCGTCGCAATCGATGGCGCCCTCGGATCCAGCAATGGCATTCGTGGGGCCAAGCCGCGAAAGAAGGGCCCCAAGCAGCTTTGCCCGGTCCCCGGTTGCAAGAACCCGGCGGCGCCCGTCTTCGGGATGGTCTGCGCGGACCACAAGAACCTCCCGAAGGCTCAGATCAAGAAGTACCGCGAGGCGCGGCGCGCGAAGAAGTTGAAGGCTGCCGCCTAGCGACTGACGGGCGGCGATCCCCGCTCGCCGTTACCGCGGGAACGTCGTGACCCGGTTGCGCCCGGTCTGCTTCGAGGCGTAGAGGGCCTGGTCCACCTCCGAGAGCAGCGCCTTGGCGCTGTCGGTGCCCGGGCGCAGGTCGCTGACGCCGAGGCTGATCGTGACGGCGAGCGACAGGTCGGCGCTGACCTGGAAGGGCTTGGCGACGGCCTGGCGCAGGCGTTCCGCGGCGATCGCGGCCCCCGAGACCTCTTCGCCCGGGAGCAGCGCCACGAACTCCTCGCCCCCGTAGCGCGCCACGAAATCGGTCACGCGCAGCGTGTGCACCGCCTTCTGGGCGACGTGCTTGATCGCCTCGTCGCCGATCAGGTGCCCGTGCGTGTCGTTGATGCGCTTGAAGTGATCGATGTCGAACATCAGCACGGACAGGCTGTGATGGTAGCGGCGGGCGCGCAGGATCTCGGCCTCGATGACCTGCTCGAGCTTCCTGCGGTTGTAGACGCCGGTCAGCCCGTCGCGCTCGCTCTGCGCGGCCAGGGTCGCGAGCGTCTGGTCGAGACGCAGATGTGACTCGTAGGTGTCGGTCACGTCGATGATGACGATGCTGATCGCCTGGACGTCGCCGTCGTCAATCAGCGGGATGAAGGTGCAGTCCTGGCGCATCGGCTCGACCCCGCCCGTGAGCGGCCGGTGGTTGTCGATCCGGAACAGGAAGGGGCGTTGCCGCCAGGAGGTGAAGGCGAAGTTCTTCAGCAGGAAGACGCTGCGCAACTTTCGCTCCAGCCACGCCCGCGGCAGGTCGGTGAATCGTTCGTACAGGTTTCGCCCGACGACATCCTCCGGGGCCACGCCCGTGTGCGCCTGCAGGAATCGGTTCCATTGCAGCACGGTCCCGTCGACCCCCACCGTCAAGATGCCGACGTTGATGTGATCCACCAGCAACGCCAGCAGGGAGACCGGCAGCGTCGGCGCCGCCGCCGCGAGCGCCGGGGGCGCCTCAGCCTGCGGCGAGGCCATCGAGCAGCTGCGTGAGCGCCTGATCGATCCGCTGCAGCGAGTGTTCAGGCAGGAAGACCAGCACGCGGCTCAGGAACGAGCGCCCTTCCAGCTTGAAGTCGACGTTGACGATCAACCCCTGGTGCCAGGCGACCGCCTCGTGCGACAGGTAGGCGCGGACCTCGGCGCGCGCGCCCAGCCGCGTGGGCGCGGCGAAGCTGACCTTCTCCTGCAGCGGCTCGGCGATGCCGGCGACGCAGGCGCCGATCACGACGTTGGCGAGGTCGAGCAGCGTCTCCTGCTGCTCCGCGGTGGTCGGTTTTTCCCCGTTGGGGAGGGCATACGCGGGCAGGTCCGCCAGCTGCTCGTACACCCGTTCGTCGAAGATCATCATGCTCTCGCCCGTGAAGGCGCCGAAGAACGGCTGCCGCACGGCCTCGAGCTCCAGCTTCGTCCACGGCCCGGTGCCGACCAGGTCCGCCAGGCTCCGCCGGTCCGTGAAGCCGACGTCGGGGACGGTCAGCTCCACGAAGGCGCCCAGCGCCTGGGCCAGAGCGGCGCCGGCCGCTCCCATCCCGATGTTGACCAGCTCCCGCAAGGCGTCCAGCTTGTCAGCCGACAGCAAGGCCGCCTTCACAGCAGACCCGCGCGCTGGAGGATCTCGGTCAGCTCGGCGGGCTTGAGGCTCTTCTTGACGAAGGCCAGCGCGCCCAGCTGCAGCACGCGCTCCGCGGCCAGCGACTGCGCGTCCGCGGAGACGACGATGGTCGGCGGCGTCCGCCCCGACTCGTGCAGCGTCTTGAGCACCTGGTAGCCGTCGCGCTCGGGCATCGTCAGATCCAGCAACATGAGATCGATCTGACTGGTGGCGACGCAGCGAAGGGCTTCGTCACCGTCGGACGCCTCCACGACGTCGGTCAAGAGATCCGGCGGCAATGCCTTCCGCAGCATCAACCGCGCCAGCCTCGAATCGTCGACGATCAGCACGCGCATGCGTGTCGTTCCCTCCCGTCATCGCATCGGTTGCCGCGCCCCGGCGCTTGAACGCCCACGTCGACGTACGGTTCGCGTCGCCGCGGGCGTCACGGTGCTGACGCCGTTCACGCCGGCAGCATGTAGCGCCGGTCGATCGCGTCGCGAATCAGACGCCGGCTCTCCGACGGCGCCAGCGCCGCGGCCCGTTCGATGCCGGCGACCTCGCGCGCCAGATCATCGTCCTTGACTGTGTCCGCCAGCCAGGCCGAGTAATCGCCGCGGCCGAGGTGGAACAGCCAGGTGTCGTCGTCGATCCCGGAGGCGATGTCGCAGAACGCGGTCAGGTTCTGCGCGCGCAGGTTCATCCGCGCGGCCGGCCCCCGGAAGAAGAAGCTGCCCGGGCCCAGGTTTCCCTCCGCGTACTTTCGCAGGTGGCGCAGCCGCGCCGAGCGGGCGGGCACGACGATCGCCGCGTAAGGATCGCG
>DATBHU010000722.1:0-6429 GCA_036557265.1 Polyangia bacterium | reverse complement strand
GCGCCGCCGGTCCACTCGCAAACGCCCTAGCATAGGCGTCCTACCAATAGTACACTGTCCGCCAGTGAGTGAAGACGGGCCGACGCCACACCGTCTGGGGCTTCGTTTCTATCGAACGCCGGGCGGGGCAGCGCCGGTCCGAGACTGGCTCCGAGGACTTACCGATGAGGCACGTAGACAGATCGGCTGGGACATCGGGCTCGTACAGGAGCGCTGGCCCATTGGCAGGCCCCTCGTCGGCAAGCTCGGCGGCGGGCTGTGCGAGGTCCGCACGACCTTCGACAAGAACGAGTATCGCGTTTTCTTCTACATCGAGCGGGAACAGGTCGTCGTGGTTCACAGCACGATGGTGCTCGTTCACGGGATTCACAAGAAGACGCAGAAGACGCCGGCAGCGGACCTCGCACTCGCTCAGCGTCGGATGAAGGAGGGCACATGACGATTGGACCACCGCGAGACGAGCTCGAGGAACTCTTCGACGAGCTCGGAGAGCTTCACGAGCTTCGCGCTGCCGTGCAGAAGAAGACGCTGGCTTACGACATCCAACAAGCCATGAAGGCCAAGGGGATCTCTCCATCCGAGATGGCAAGGCGGATGCGGACGAGCCGCGAGGCCGTGTATCGCCTGCTCGATCCCACCCGCACCGGCGTGACGCTCGATTCGCTCCAGCGCGCCGCATCGGCGCTCGGTCTCACCCTCAACATCAGCTTCGAAGCGCCGCCTAGGCGCTCCCCGGCGCGGCCGCAGGGCCTGGCGAGCCGTCGGAAGAAGCGAGCCGCCTGAACCTATTCGGCTGACGGGCGCCGTCGGCCAGGCTTCGGGGCCGCGGTCGCGTGCGCGCCAGCGAACGCGTCGAGGTCGGCTCGACGGACGCGGATCGAGTTGACGACGCGGATGTGGGGCAGTTCGCCCCGTTCGCACAGCCGATAGACGGTCGCGGCGCAGACCCCCAGCCTTTCGGCTACGTCAGCCACGCGCAGCAGTCGCTCCCGCCCACCGTGCAGCGCGACCAAGTCCGCAGTCGTCGGTGTTGTCGCGACCTTAGGCGCCGTCCCGGGCGCAAACGCGCTCCCGATTTTGGGTAGTAGCCGGGTAGTAAAATCCTTCGAAACGCCTGTGGATAACTGGGACGGCTGGACTTCGCGCCCTCCCCTGTTTGCAATCTTCTCGCTTACTTGCGAACGGTTCGTACGGGCTGCGACGCTGCGACGGCCAATTCGGGACCGAAAGGTCGGAGGTCGAAATCCTCTCGCCCCGACAATCAGAACAGGCCCTTGCCTCCCATCGCCTTCTTGAGGCCGATGGCGGCGATGCCGGCCAGGGCCGCCTTGGCCACGTTGCTCTGCGCGCCGCCGCCGCCGCCGAGCAGCTGCCGGAGGATGCCGGGCTGCTGGCCGTGCATCGCCGACATCAGGCTGGCCAGCACGCCGGGGTGCTCCAGGTTCGGCGTCTCGTGCAGCCCGGGGAAGTTCACGTCCTGTTGCCGCGCCTGCTGGCGCAGGTGGTCGGCCAGCTCCGTCCGCTCGTCCGGAGAGAGACGGCTGAGGGCCTCCTCGGCCGCCACGCGGTAGTCCTGCGGACCCATCTGCTGGGCCACGTTCGTGTAGTGCTCCGTCGCCTCCTCGTCCGAGACGCCTTCCCACGGCCGCCCCTGCTCATAGCGCTGCACGAAATCCTTGTATTGGTGCCGCTGAGAGCCGCCCCCCAGCAGAGTATCCAGTAGGCCCATGATCCCTCCTTCGTTCGGGGTTCGGCGCCCGCGAGCGCGAGCGCCATCGCGTCTGATCGCTACACGACTAGCCTGCGTCGCCCCACTGGCGTCGCAAGGCGCGGGTCCCCCGTGGACACGAATCCGCCGCTCTGGCGTACAGTGACGCCCCGCCCCTGCTCCCGCTCGGGCTCCCGGCTCAGATCGCGCTACGAAAAAAAAGTCGCGGGATGTAGAGCGCGCGCCGGCGGCTTCGACTCCTCGGTGGAGGCGCCGTTTTGGCGCCACAATGCCAAGGAGACCAGCCATGAAATACATCCTGATGATGAACGCCCCCCGTGGGACGGGCGACTGGGACATCTTCAAGTGGCCGCGCAAGGACATCGAGGCCCACGTCGCTTACTGGGACCGCCTGAACCGCGAGCTGCGCGAGGCTGGGGAGCTCGTCAGCGTGGAAGCGCTCTCGGCGCCCTCCCAGGCCAGGCGCGTGCGGGCGGACAAGAACGGCCTCCCCCTGACGGACGGTGTCTTCCCCGAGACCAAGGAGTTTCTCGCGGGCTACTGGATCGTCGACGTCGACAGCGCCGAACGCGCCTGCGCGATCGCCGCCAGGGCGTCGATGGCGCCGGGACCGGGGGGCAAGCCGTTGCACATGGCGCTCGAGGTGCGTCAGGTGATGCAAGCGCCGACGCCGGACGTGTGACCTGCGCTTGCGGAACGACGACCTTGTGGTCATAGACGGCCCGTTCTCCGAGTCCGTCGCGCACTTCGCAACCGGCGCCTGAAGGCGCGGCGCCCGCCGATCACATCGCGTCAGCGAGGATCTTGCGTTGCGCGAGCACGGCGCCGTCGCTGGCGCGGAGCAGGCGGACGCCCTGCTTCGCGTTGGCCACGGCGAGCGTCTCGCCGTCGGGCGAGAACGCCACCGCCCAGTCGGTCTCGCCGTCGCGGCGGTAGAGGAGGCGTTCGCCTTCCCACACCACCAGTGAATCGTTCTGGGGGCCGCCGGGCACGACGGTCGCCGCCACGCGATCGCCGCGCGGGCTGAGCGCGATCGAGACGGGGAGGCCCCCGAGATCGGCCGGCCAGGTCGCGGTGCCGACGGGCGCGCCGTCCGGGAGCCGCCACATCGTGATCACGTCCGGGGCGGAATCGAGCGTGGAGGAGGCCGCGACGGTGGACCCGTCGGCCGAGACGGCGACCGCCATCGTCGCGTTGTGCCCGGGCGGCGCCAGCGCGGCGAGGTGCCCGCCGTCGCTCGCGCGCACGACCTCCAGCGTGTCGAGCCCGGACGCGACGATCACGGCCGCGCTGTCGGGCGTGAACAGCGGCGGCGACCACCCGGCCTTCTGCGCCTGCCAGAGGAGCTGGCCGTCCGCGACGGAGGTGATCTGGATCTGCGGACTGGGAACGACCGCCTCGGTGCGCCCATCGGGCGACAGGGAGACGCCCTCGAAGTTCGTCTGCGGATACGGGTCGAGGCGGAGCCGATTGCCGGAGGGCACCTCGAACACCATCGCGCCGGCGTCGATTGTGGCCGGCGTGCGGTAGTCGTCCGACTGCCAGCCGTACGCGGCGACGCGCCCGTCGCGCGAAACACCGAAGAAGGTCAGCCCCTGGATGTCGCCGTCGAACGGGTACGGCGGCACGGTCCGGTCGATCTCGTTCAACTGCGGATCGAGGCGAACGACGCGCCAGCGCGACGCCGCGATCAGCGTTCCGTCGTCGGTGTAGGACAGCCACCCCAGCGGCAACCCCGGCGGCCCCTCGTCGCTGGGCAGCGTGCGCTCGCCGCACCCGATCAGCAGAACGGCCCCGGCCACGACGCACGCCCGCGACATCCCCCGCATCTCCGGTTCCTCCAGGCCTGACGATAACGCGATCGCGCGCCGCGGAACAGCGGGAGGCGGGGTCGCACGCCGTGCCGGGCGCCGATTTCTGACCCGCGGCAGCCCTGGCGGCGCAACTTCGGGGCATGGTCGGTCGCCAAAGCCTGGTGGGGGTATGCCTCCTGCTCGGCGCCTCCGGATTGCTCGCCTGTTCCCGGACACCGGGCGACGGCGGGGGCACCGGGACGGCCGGAACGACGGGCGCCGCCGGCGCCACGGGCCCAGCGGGCACCACGGGCGCGGGCGGCACCACGGGCGCGGGTGGCACCACGGGCGCGGGTGGCACCGCGGGGGCAGCCGGCAGCGCGGGCGCAGGCGGCACCGCGGGCGCAGGCGGCGGGGCGGGCGCGGGCGGCGCGAGCGCGCGCGTTTGCGGGTTCCCTCCCCCACCCGATCACCGAGCGAGCGCCTCGGGGTTCGATACGTCGACCGACGGCGTGGCGGTCGACAAGGTCACCGGGCTCATGTGGGCGCGGGCGCTGCCGCTGGGCGGCGTCGGCGAGCCCTGCCCGGGGGGACAAGGCAACTGCCTCATCCCATCGTGGAACGCGACCGACTACTGCGCGGCCCTCGAGCTCGGCGGGATGTCGGGCTGGCGCGTCCCCAGCGTCGTCGAGCAGCTCTCCATCGTCGATTTTCAGGCTGACAGTCCCACGGTGGATCGGGTCACGTTCCCGGACACGCCGGCCGATTACTTCTGGACGTCGACCGGCTTCTTCCTCCCCGGTCCTTCGACCACGCCGATCGCCCACTGGACGGTCCTGTTCGACGACGGATCCAGCACCAACGGCAGTCCCAGAACGAAGGCCCCGGTCCGGTGCGTGAGGGCGCCCGCCGATGCCCCGTGCGTCGACGCCGGTCAGCGTTTCCAGAAGGACGCATCGGGATCGGTGGCGACGGTGACCGATCAGCTGACGGGCCTGGTGTGGCAGGCGGCGGTCTCCGCGGAGGCGATGGCCTCGAGCCAGTCCTCGGGATACTGCCAGTCGCTGGGCGGCGGGTTCAGGGTCCCGAGCGCGAACGAGCTGCTGACGCTGGTGGACTTTTCCAGGTCGGCGATGCCGCCGATCGACCAGGACGCGTTCCCCGGGACACCCACCGACATCTTCTGGACCTCGTCGTCGGCGCCCGGAACGCCGGCGAAGGCGGTGGTGGTCGGGTTCGGCAGCTGGGGCGGGGTCTTTCGCATGGCGACGACCGCGACCGGTCACGTTCGCTGCGTTCGCTAGCGCGGCGCCGCCGGACGCCTGACGATTCGCGGTCGCGCGCTGCGGCGCTGAATCGAACCGCGGCCAGCGTTACTGGCTGTAGCTCGGCGTCCAGCCGGCGAGCACGGTCGCGACCGTGTAGGAGGCCGCCTGGCTGGCGGAGAGCTGGTACGACGAACGCGCCGACGCGTTCGCGCCGCTGCCCGTGCTCTGGTACTCGCGGAAGCGGGCGTTCTGCGGCTGGTTGTCGGACATCGGCACGAAGCCGGCCGCGACGATGTGCGCGCCCAGGTCGGCGCGGATGTACGCGGCGGCGCCGTCGGCGCCCCACGGCCGGCCGAGCCCGACCGAGTTCGCCTTCACGCCCGAGGCGGCCGTGAACTTGCCACCCAGGTAGACGATGCCGTACGGCGCGCCGATGTCGGTGTTCGGCGCGGTCGTCGCGCTGCCGCCTTCGACGTTGCGCACCTCGCAGTTCTCGAGCACGGCCGTCGCGCCGCCAAACACGAAGTCCGTGTTGCCCTGGACGTAGCAGTTGCGGAAGTACTGGGTGCCGCTGTGCGTGTAGAGCGTGTCCTGGTAGCCGACGAAGCGGCAGTTCAGGAACTGCTGGCGCTGGCCCGTGGTGCGCAGCGCCACCGCCTGCGAGCCGGTGCCGTAGCTGTTCTGGATGGTGAGGTTCGCGGCCGAGAAGTCGTTGGCGCTGATCAGCACGCTGGCGCTGCCGCTGGTGCTGCCGATCGTGGCGCTGCTGTCGCCGTAGCTGAGGATCGTCGTGGTCGCGCCGGCGCCGACCAGGCACAGGTTGCTGCGGCTGGCGATGGTCAGCTTCTCGGTGTACGTGCCGGCCTTGATGTCGATGCGGACGTGGGCGCTGCTGCCGCTCGCGATCGAATTCAACGCCGCCTGGACGGTCGTGAACTGACCGCTGCCGTCCTTCGCCACGGTGATCATCTGCGTGATGCCGGCCGGACAGAGCGCGGTGCTGGCGCCCGCTCCACCGGTGCCGGTGCCGGCCGTGCCGCCCGCGCCGGTGGTGCCACCGCGCCCGCCCGCGCCCGCCGTGCCCCCGGCGCCGCCGCGTCCCGCCGCGCCCGCGTTGCCGCCGGCGCCCGCGGCGCCGCCGTTACCTGTCGTGCCGCCGTTGCCCGTCGTCCCGCCGCGCCCACCGGCGCCCGCCGTGCCGCCGGCGCCGCCGCGCGCGGTCGTGCCGCCGGTGCCGCTGCCCGCCGTGCCGCCGCTGCCCGCGGATCCACCGCTGCCGCCGCCCGACGTCCCCGCCGTCGCGCCGCCACGCCCGCCGCTGCCGCCCGCTCCACCCCGCCCGCCGCTGCCACCGGCGCCGCCCGTCCCTTCGGCGACGAACGTGAAGTCGCGAATGACGATCTCGACGGGCTGGCCGTCGGACGGCGGCGCGTCGAAGCACCACAGGTTCATCCCGAGCGGCAGCGCCTGCTGTGGAATGTTCGTCGTCGGGTTCGCCGGCATGTACGTCCAGCTCTTGATGAGGCTGTCGTTGCCGCCCACCGGCTGAAGCCCGCCGAGCAGCGCGCTCGTGATGCCCGTCGCCGTCCACGCGAAGCGCGACGTCGACAGCGTCGACCCGCCGAGCGAGAACGTGTAC
>DATBHU010000721.1:0-8506 GCA_036557265.1 Polyangia bacterium | reverse complement strand
GCGACGGCGTGCTGCGCATCCTGGTCTTCCGACCGGGCGCGGCCGCCGACTCCAAGGATCTCTACGTCGTCTCGGTGGACGCGGACGGCGTGCCCACGTCCGACAACCTCCTGGTCGCGAACCTCGACCTGACGGCCGACCTCGGGTGCCTGGAGCGGCTGCCGCCCTGTAGCATCGACACCGACGGCTGGACCTGGGTCTACACGAAGAACGGCGGCCTCGACGGCGTGGTGGGCGTCAACACCATCACCGGCGAGCGCATGCAGCGGGATCCCAGCGAGGGATATGCGCTCTCCTCGCCGAGCGGACAGCGGACCTTCGCCGCCGCCGTGGCCCCCTACATGGCGCCGAGCACGCTGGGGACGTTCAAGGAACCCGACGGGACCGTGCTGACGTTCGACGTCGTGCCTGCCGGCGGTCTCTTGGGCCAGAGCTACGGGTTTTTCGGCGAGGATTTCTATTACCTGACGCCCCAGGCAGCGATGATGCACATCTCGCCGACCGGTGCGACGGAGCAGGTGGCGACGAACGTGCTGGGGTTCGTGGGATATCTGACCCCCGACGGCATCCTGCTGGTCATCCTCAGGACGACGTCCGATCCGGACGTCTTCGCGCCGTCCGTTCGCGATCCCGTCACGGGCCAGGAAACGGTGTTGCCTTTCAGCGACGTCTCGCACGCGTATCTGGGGGACCTTCAGCTCTCGAGCGACAAGCGCTGGTTGCTGCTCGACGACGCCGCCGGCAAACGCTTCATCTTTCTCGATCCCCGGTCGGGCGCGCAGCAGGTGATCCCGTTTCCCGACGGCTTCGACGGAATATCCGCGTACATCTTGCGGCCCGGGACGCTTCAGATCTGGCTGACGACCTGGGTGAACGAGACGCCGACGGTCCGGATCCTGAGCCCCGATGCAGCTCCCGTCGCGGTTCCGGGTGTGTGGCTCGCGCTCGGCTTCCACGACGACGCGGCCTACTGGTTCTCCACCGCGTCCAGCCAGAACGAGACGCTGGATGTGGTCCAGGTCGGGCGGGCTGACGACCCGACCGGGCCGCGCCACCTCCTGACGCCGCCGGGCACATACCTCAACAACTCCTGGACGCTCCCCGACGGGCGCTGGCTGATGGCCGTGTTCACGAAGGACATGGACCGCGATCGCAGCGATATGGTCGCCACCGATCTGGCGACCGGCGACAGCCACCTGCTGGCGGAGCGCGGGCGGATGGTGACGCTCGGCCAGACGCGCTTCCTCGGCCAGTTCCACTTCAGCAGCGGGGTCGGCGACCTCACGGCGGTCGACTTCACGACCGGGCAGCAGACGATGCTGGCGCAGGAGTTCTCCGTGACGGCGTTCCCGGAGCCCCAGGGCGATGATCCGTTCGCGCCGGGGACGCGCGTCGTCTACGAGTTCGCGGCGCGGAGCGCGTCGCCCTACGACGGCATCTGGGTCGTGAACGTCCCGTGACCGCCCTCGCCGCCCTCCTCGCCGCCACGCTGCTCTCCGCCGACGGTGGTGCCGCCGACGCCGGCGCCGACGGCGGCGTTGATGCGCGCGCCGACGCAGTCGCCGACGCCGGGCCGGACGGCGCGGCGGGCGAAGCCGCGGCGCCCGCGGCACCGGCCGGGCCGCCGCTCGGGCACCTCACCGGACGCGTGCTCGCGAAGGCCGGGCGCAAGGGCGTGGCCGGCGCCTCCCTGCTCGCGGGCGACGCCGAGGTCGGCACGGCCGACGGGCACGGTGACTTCGCCGTCGACCTGCCGTGCGGGCCCCGGGCGCTGTCGATCCAGGCCCCGGGCTTCGAGCTGATGACGACGATCATCGACGCCTGCGACGAGGCGGCCGAGGCGCTCACCGTCCGTCTCGTCCCGGCGGCGGGAGGCGCCGGCTACGAGACCGTCGTCCGGGGCAAGCCGCCGCAGCCGGCTGTGCGCCTCACCGAAGCAGAGCTGACCCAGACGCCCGGCAGCCTGGGCGATCCGCTGCGCGTGATCGAGTCGCTCCCCGGCGTCGCCGCCGTCGCCTGGCCGGCGCCGATCTACGCGGTGCGCGGCTCGAACCCCGGCAACACCGGCTACTTCCTGGACGGCCTCAAGATCCCGGCGCTGTTTCACTTCGCGCTCGGTCCGTCGGTCATCCACCCGTACTTCTTCCGCGGCCTCGACTTCTTTCCCGGCGGTTACCCGGCGCGCTACGGGCGTTATGTCGGCGGCGTCGTGTCGGCGGAGACGCAGTCGCCCGCGACCGACCAGATCCACACGTCGGTCGACGTGCGCCTGTACGACACGGGCGCGATGGTCTCCGCGCCGATCGCCGGCGGCGCCGTCGCCGCGGCGGCGCGCTACTCCTACACCGCCGAGATGGTGACGCTGCTGGGAGAGGACATCCGGCTCGCCTACTGGGACTACCAGGTGCGCGCCGACCGGCGCTTCGGCCCCGTGCAGCTCAGCTTGCTGGCGTTCGGCTCGAACGACGTGTTCGCGCCGAGCCGGACCGACGACACGCAGGAGCTGGACCTCGGCTTCCATCGCGTCAGCCTGCGCGCGGCCGTCCCGCTGGCGGGCGGATCGCTGCAAGGATCGGTCGCCCTCGGGACCGACCACAGCCGCGCGCCGATCCTCGACACCTTCCCGATCATCATCGACGCCATCAGCGCGGCGCCCCGCCTGTCGTACGCGCGATCCTTCGGCCGCGTCGCCACGGCGTTCGGCTTCGACGGTGAGCTCGCCCGCTACGAGCCGGTCGTGCTGGGCGGCGCGCCGCAGCCGACCAGCGACTGGGACCTGACCCGCCGCCGCGACGCGCGCCTGCTGGCCGGTTACGCGTCGGCGACCGTGCTGGCCGGACCGCTGACGCTGACGCCCGAGCTGCGCCTCGACACCTACGACGTGAACGGGACGTTCGCGCGCGATCTCGGCCCGCGCTTGACGGCGCGGGTCGCCCTCACCGACGAGACCGCGCTGCGCGCCAGCGGCGGCCACTTCACGCAGCTGCCCAGCCTGCCCCTGCAGATCCCCGGAGCGGAGGCCTTCGGCCTCAAGTTCCTCGGGCTGCAGCGCTCGTGGCAGGGATCGGCGGGCGTCGAGACCAACCACTTCGCCGAGCTCGAGCTGTCCGCCACCGGCTTCATCGGCAGCTACAGGCTGACCGAGGTGCGCGATCCGACGGCGGGCAACCCCGACCCGCTCTCCGACGACTTCCTCATCCAGCGCGACGCTCTCTCCTACGGCGTCGAGCTGCTGGCGCGCCGGCCGCAGACGCGACGGCTGCACGGCTGGCTGTCGTACACGCTGTCGAACAGCGTTCGCTCGTACGGCGGCGGCGCCATCGGCCCGTCGGACTGGGACCAGCGGCACATCCTGAACCTGGTCGTCGGCTACCGCGTGGGACGGAACACCGTCGGCGCGCGCGCCCACCTCAACACCGGGCGCCCGTCGTTCCACTACGACACGCTCGGCGATCCGTATCAGCGTCTGCCCGCCTACTACCAGCTGGACGTGCGCTTCGACCGCCCGTTCTTCTTCGACAAGTTCACCCTCAACGTCTACGTCGAGCTGGTGAACGCGACGCTCAGCCGGCAGGTCTACGCCATCACCGAGAGCGCCCCCGGCCAGCTGGCGGAGCACAGCTACCGGATCGTGCTGCCGTCGATCGGCGCGCGCGCGGAATTCTGACGGCGCCCGGGCGTGATAAATCACCGGCGTGGCGTTCCCGCCCATGCCGGAGCCGTTTCGCGGGCGCGCAGGCGAGCTGCGCACGCTGGTCGCGGCGTTCGCTGGCGACGGCGGCGCGCGCGTGGCGCTGGTCGGGTCGGGGGGCAGCGGGAAGTCGACGCTGGCGGCGGCGCTCGGGTACCGGCTGGGCGCGCGCATCCCGGGCGGGCGCGAGTGGTTCCGCGTCGGACGCTGGGATCACCGCACGCTGCTGGACATGCTGGCGATCCGGCTGCGCGTGCCGCTGGGGGGATTCCGCGAGCGGGCCCGGCGGCTGTCGCGGCTGCGGCGGCGTCTCGGCGAGCGCGGGCGGACGCTGGTGGTGCTCGACAACCACGAGAACGATGGCGCGACCGCCGCGCTGCTGAACGCGCTGGGCGCCCTGCCCGTCTGCTGGCTGATCACGGCGCGCCGCTGCCTGCTCTCCGGCGTCTCCGTGTTTCCGGTGGTGCCGCCGCTGGTCACCGCCGGCGGCAGCCCGTTCCCGCGCGTGGCGGCGCTGACGTCGCTGCTGCGCTGGAACCCGCTGGCGCTCGACATCAGCGACGCGCTGGTGGCGACCGGCGCCGTCAGCGCGGGCGCCCTGCACGACTGGCTGGCCCGGCGCGGGGTGGCGCGCGTCGCGGCGATCGCGCACGAGGACGATCTGCCGGAGATCCGCCTGCTCGTCCGCTGGGCGTGGCCGCGCGTCGGAACGGCGGGCCGGCGCCTGCTCACCATCCTCGCCCACCTCGAGGGCGATCACGTCGACGCCGACGCGCTGGCGTCGCTGTCGCGCGCCGGCCGCGCCGCGCGCCCCGCCCTGCGGCGGCTGGCGCGCTGGCACCTCGTCCAGCAGCCGCTGCCCGGGCGCTGGGCCCTGCACGCCACCATCCGCCACGCCATCGAGGGGCGCACGCGGTTCGATCAGCGGCGCGCCGTCGCCTACTTCATCGGCCTGCTGGAGCGGCACCCCGAGCGGCTCGATCTCGAACAGACGCACCTGTTCGCCGCGATGGACCACGCCCACCGCACCTCCGACCTCGGCCTCGCCCTGCGCCTCGAGCGCCTGCTCGAGCAACTCGGCCTCGCCTGATTTTTTCGATCCGCTCTCCCTTCGGGAGAGGATCAGGGTGAGGGGACGCGGGAGCGGGAGATCCGGATCCGGATCAGATCCCCTCGCCCCGCGCAGCGGGGAGAGGGTCAGGATGAGGGGATGCGAGAGCGGGAGATCTGGATCAGATCCCCTCGCCCCGCGCAGCGGGGAGAGGGTTAGGGAGAGGGCCCTCACCCCAGCCCTCTCCCTTCAGGAGAGGGAGAAAGATCGTACGCGACGTCCAGGACGGTCAGCTCTTCCTCGCCGGCGGGCGCGCGGACGGTGACGACGTCGCCGGCGCGGCGGCCGAGCAGCGCGCGGGCGAGCGGGGCGACGAACGCGATCGCGTGCGCGGCCGGATCGGCCTCGTCGACGCCGACGATTCGAATGTCGCGCACGTCGCCGCCGGATGTCGCGGCGCGGACGCGCGCCCCGAAGCGGATCTCCGCGCGATCGGCCGGCGGCGGCGTCACGACCGCGCCCGCGATTCGCTGCTCCAGCTCCGCCCGGCGCGCCGCGTGCGCCTGGACGTCGACGGCCGTCGCCCCCGCCGGCGCCGTCGCGTCGAGCGCGGCCAGCTCGTCGCGCAGCGCCCGGAGACCGCGCGCCGTCACGTAGTTCGGCACGCCGGCCGGCAGCGGCGCGCGCCGCCGCGGGATGGGCGCCTCCGCGGGACCGTCGTCCTTGGTGAAGGCCTTGGACACGCCCCGATTATGGACGGTCGCGGCGCGGATGACGGCGCGCCGCGCCCGGCGCCGGTCTCTTGCGCCTGACGACCGCGACCGCGCCGAGCGCGATCCACGCGAGCGTCGCGGTCCCGCCGCGCTCAGGCGCCGTCGAGCACGAGCACCCGCCCGTCACCGTGCCGGACTCCTGACTGGCCGCACCGCCGGCTGACGCTCCGCCTCTGCCGGTCACGATCGGACTGCCGCCGGTCGTGCCCGCGGCTCCGGGGCCAGACGTGCCTGCGGCGCTGCCGCCGGGTCCGCCGGCCGTCCCGGTGGCGCCGCCTCGTCCCGCGGCGCCCGTCGTTCCAATGCTGCCGGCGCTGCCCGAGGTGCCGCCGCCCGAGGTACCGCCCGCGCCCGTGTTGCCGCCGCCCGAGGTGCCGCCGCCCGAACTGCCGGCGCTGCCGGTCGTCCCCGCCGCGCCGGTCACGCCCGCCGCGCCGGTCGCGCCGCCGCGGCCGCCGGCTCCCGTGCTCCCCGCGCTGCCGCCCGCGCCGCCGCGGCCCGCGCTTCCGGTCGCGCTGCCGCCCGCGCCGCCCCGCGCGCTGCCGCCACCGGCGCCGCCGGTCCCGCCCGCTCCGCCGCCCGCGCCGCCGGCGCCGCCGCCCGCCCCGCCCGTCCCCGTCGTCACGCTGCAGTTGGTCGGCCCCGCGCCGGCGAGCGCGCTGCCGTCCATGCACGTCGCCGCCGCGCCCGACGCGTTGTCGTAGGTCACCTGGATCGTCGCGTGCGTGGCGTCGATCGACATCACCGTGAAGGTCAACCCGCCGCCCGGGTCACTGAACGACTGCCCGGCCGTGGTCAGGCCGTCGAAGCCGTTCGTGGTCGGCTTCATGTCGAGCAGGAACGTGTGCGTGCTGGTCCGCGTCTTCGCCGTGATGTTGTCGCCGACGACGACCAGCACCGTCGGCGCCTTGACCAGCGACGCCTCGCCCGGCGTCCCGTTCACGCGCAGCTCGAGGTAGTAGTTCTTGAGCGCGGTCGGCCGGCTGTCCTGTTCGGCCGTGAACGTGCGCGTCGTCTTCGGCATCGCGATCTGAAGCCCCTGGACGCCGTCGCAGGGCGTCTCGATCGGGAGCAGGTTGAACGTCCCGCTCGACGTCACCTTCACGCCGTTGCACCCGCCGAAGTAGCCCGCGTACCACTTGTCCTGCGCGACGAAGTGACCGCACTCGCCGAATCCCATCGGCGAGTAGAGGTTGCCGTACTCGTCCGTCGTGCAGCCGGCCGACACCGGGTCGTCGGCGAACGACGCGCCCGAGCACTTGAGCGTCGACGAGTGCATCCAACCGTTGTTGTGTCCGACCTCCTGCACCAGCGTCCCGCAGTCGCTGGCGGCGTTGAACCACGAGTCGGTCGCGGGCGACGCGAAGTTCCCTTCGTCGCCGAGCCCCGACCAGTCGCACGCGCTGACCATCGAGCCGAGGTACCACATGTAGTGATCGTAGGTTCCGGTCACCTTGGCGCGCATCGCCTTGGCGACGCCGGACCAGTCGCAACCGTTCATCGCGTAGCTGAACGGGCCGAGCACGTCGCCCGTATAGATGTCGCCGCCGTAGGAGAGGAGGCTGTACTGATTCGCGAAGTTCTTGCCTGGCGAGAAGAACGTCGACATCGCCGACGCCATGGTCAGGTTCACACCGTTGCCAACGTCCACCAGCACGAGCGCGCTCTTGTTCGTCTGGGGCGTCACCGAGGTGAGTGACCGGACGACGCGGCCGTTGGAATCGTTTGCGGGCGGCAGCTTCTCGAAGCGATCCACGGCCAGCGTGTCGCCCTGCACGACACCCCAGACCCGCAGGCGATCGCCCGGCTGGACGTCGGGCTCGCCCGCGAACGTCAGCGTCAACGTGCGCGTCACCGGATCCCCGAGCTCCAGCATGCGCAACCGCCGGCTCTTCCCGTCGCGGCCGTCGAAGATGTAGCTCCGGAGCTTCCCCGTCAGGGCGCCGGTCGCGTCCGGCCCGTCGCCCGGCGCGGCGGCCTCTTCGCCGCAGCCGGCCGCGAGCCCACCCAATCCCCCCGCCAGCGACAAAGCGACAAGCAGGCGATGAAATGTGCGAAGCGACGCCGCGGCTCGAAGGCTCATCTGTGGGTACATGTCCGCCCGCTCGAGCGATTGTGAGCTTAACCGTTGGCCCGGCCGGCCGGTGCGGCGAGTGGGGACGCGCTGGGGACGCGAGCGGGGAGACGGTAGTCGCGCCCCCTGACCCCGGCTACTCTTGGCGGGCCGCGCATGCGCGTCCTCCTCGTCACGCCGCCGATGACCCAGCTCAACACGCCGTACCCGGCCACGGCGTACCTGACCGGCTGCCTGCGCAAGCACGCCGCGGAGACCGTCGAGGTGGCGCAGGCGGATCTGTCCATCGAGCTGTTCTTACGGCTGTTTTCGCGGGACGGGCTGGCCGCCGCGCAGGCCGAGCTGCAGGCGGCGCGCGGCGGCGCGCGGCGATCGGCACGCGGCGGCGGGAAACGTTTCGACTGGTTCGTGTCGCGCGCGGAGACGTACGCGGGGCTGGTCGAGCCGGTGGTCCGCTTCCTCCAGGGTCACGACCCGAGTCTGGCCATGCGGATCGCCGGACGCGCGTTCCTCCCCGAAGGGCCGCGCTTCGCGGCGCTCGACGCCGAGAGCGGCGACGGCGAGGAGCTGCTCGGCTGGGCGTTCGGCGCGCTGGGCGTCACCGACCGCGCGCGCCACCTCGCCAGCCTGTTCATCGACGACCTCGCCGACGTCATCCGCGACGGGATCGATCCCCGCTTCGAGCTGTCGCGCTACGGCGAGAAGCTCGCGTCCAGCGCGGCGCGCTTCGATCCGCTCGCCGACGCGCTCGACGCCCCGCCGACGCTGGTCGATCGTCTGCTCGACGAGCTGGCGCGCGATTGCGTGCGCGCCCACGCGCCCGACGTCGTCGGCCTGACCGTGCCGTTCCCCGGCAACCTCTACGGCGCGCTGCGGATCGCGCGCGTCGTGAAGGCAGAGCTCCCGGCGGCGAAGGT